>JAQBPY010000265.1 GCA_028287285.1 Gemmatimonadota bacterium | reverse complement strand
CGCACATCGTCGCGAATGCGGAGCGTGTCGTCGACCTGTTCTGGACCTTGATGGACCTCCTTGGCCCCGCCGTCGACCTGCACATCGACGACTTGCGCAGCGGACGGAGCTGGCGCGGCGAGTCGCTTCCATTGCCCGACGTGCGTGACACCATTGCGCGGTTGCGGCTGCTGCTCGCGCGGTTTGGGGGGACGCAGGTGAGCGTGTATACGTCCGAAGACCAGTTGTCACTCAACGAGCACCTCGAGCTCTACATCTATTCCAAGTCCGACAAGTGGCTCTATCTGCTCGAGGGGCGAGGGCTGGAAGAGATGTCCGGACTTCGGCCAAAAAGCTGGAAGATCAAGCGGCAGGCGTTCCCTGCGGCGCCGGACCTCGTGAATGCACTGGCAGGTGCCGCGGAGCGGCTTGGACTCACGTCTCCGTGAGTGGAACCGGAGCGTGGCAAGTACGATACGTCGCGACATGACCACCAATACACTCGTGTACGCCGTCGTTGCTGCCGGGGCAAACCTTGTCGGGGCGGCCGTCGTGATCGGACGCTCCAACTGGAGCGCGCGCGCCCTCGATCTCATGCTGGCCTTTGCCGCCGGCTTCATGATTTCCGTCGCGATGATCGACTTGCTGCCGGAGGCGCTTGCGCGCGGGGGGCACGTCGCGGCGGTCGTCGCGCTGGGAGGATATCTGGCGGTGCACATCACCCAGCACGTGATCGGCACGCACTTCCATTTTGGCGAAGAGACCCATCAGGTGAGTGAAGCGGTCAGCCTCGCCGCGCTGATTGGCTTGCTGATGCATACGTTCGTGGACGGCGTGGCTGTCGCGAGCGGCTTCGGCATTGGCTCTGCGGTGGGGGCACTCATTTTCACGGCCGTGATCCTGCACAAGGTGCCGGAGGGACTCGCCATCTCGTCGCTGTTTCTTGCGGCCGGGCAGGGCAAGCAGCGCGCATTTCTTGCGGCCTGCGCGCTGGGCGCAGCGACCATCGCCGGCGTGGTGCTCACCGATCGGATCTCCGCGTTGCGGGATCACGGGCTCGCGCTCTCGGCGGGTGTCACGCTCTACGTCGGCATGTCCAATCTCGTTCCTGAATTTCGCGCGCGCGGTGGCTGGCGTCTGCCCCTTGCGTTCGTTGGCGGATCGGGGACGTACTTCGTCGCGCGCGCGCTCGCGGGAGCCTGATCGGTGGCCAAGGGGCGACCAACCGGTCCATCGCTCTTCGCTGCGAGTGCGCCGCCACAGCCGCTAGCGGCGCGCATGCGTCCGCGCACACTCGACGAATATGCCGGCCAGCGTCACCTGCTCGCCCCGGGCAAGCCGTTGCGCGAGAGCATCGAGAAAGGCACCGTTTCCTCGATGGTCTTCTGGGGTCCGCCGGGCACGGGAAAGACAACGCTCGCCCGTTTGATCGCCGGCTATACGGATCGTGAGTTCGTGTCGTTCAGTGCGGTGACGGAAGGAGTGCCGCGCGTGCGCGAGATCGTCCGTGAAGCTGCCGACCGGCTCGACGCAGGACGCGGAACCATTCTCTTTGCCGATGAGATTCATCGCTTCAACAAGGCCCAGCAAGATGCATTCCTTCCACACGTGGAAGCAGGAACCATCACCCTCATTGGCGCGACCACGGAAAATCCAAGCTTCGAGATAAACGGAGCGCTCCTGTCGCGGGTACGCGTTTTCGTGCTCCAGGCGCTGTCGACGTCGGAGATCGTCGGCGTCATCCGGAATGCGCTGACGGATGCGGAGCGCGGACTCGGTAAGCAGGGGCTTACCGTTGAGGACGACGCACTGGAGCTGTTGGCACGCGAGGCAGACGGAGATGCACGTCGTGCGTTGACGATTCTCGAAGCGGCGGCCGAACATGTTGGCGTCGCCGGCGTCATTGACGTATCGGCCGTTCGCGATGCGGCGCAGCTGAGATTTGCGCGCTACGACAAGGGAGGCGAAGAGACCTACAACATCCTCTCCGCTTTTCACAAATCGCTGCGGGGCAGTGACCCACAGGCCGCGCTGTACTGGATGGCGCGCATGATCGAGGGCGGACAGGACCCAATGGTCATCTTTCGCCGCGCCATCGCGATGGCCGCGGAGGACATTGGTCTGGCCGATCCCGAAGCGCTCAAGCTGGCGGTTGCCGCCCGGGATGCATACCACATGCTGGGGGCGCCGGAAGGCTATCTCCCCCTGGCGCAGATGGTGATCTACCTCGCGACGGCGCCAAAGTCGAACAGCAGCAAGGAGGCGCTCACCGCGGCACTGGAGGCGGCGCGCATGCATCCCGCGGAGGGTGTGCCGCTGCATATCCGGAATGCGCCCACGAAGCTCATGAAGGAACTGGGGTACAACCAGGGGTATCAGTACGCGCATGCCGTCCCAACGGCATACATCCCGCAGGAGTACCTGCCCGACGCGCTGGCCGGCTCGGCGTTTTATACGCCGGGTCCGTTTGGTTTCGAGAAGGAGATCGCGAAGCGGTTGGCGTGGTGGGAGGAGCTGCGGCGGCGTGAGTTGGACAAGGGCGACGCCGATGACACTGGGAAACAACGAACGGAGGAGTAGTCATGCGTCGTCTCATGTTGGGCGCGGCAACGGCCGCAATCGCACTCACCGCCGGCTGCAGCGTGCTCGGCAAGCAGGCCTTTCAGCAGCCTGTCGTGCATCTCCAGGACGTCCGGCTCAACGGGCTCGGGGTTACCGGCGGCAATCTCGACGTGAAGCTCAGCGTCTACAATCCGAACGGCTATCGCCTGGATGCCACGCGCATGACGTACAACGTCATCGTGGGCGACAGCGTGCACTTTGCCACGGGGGCCATCGACAACCGGTTCACCGTGAACCAGAATGACTCGTCGATCGTCACGATTCCCGTGAGCTTCACCTATCTCGGCATCGGAACGGCGGGCCGCCAGATGATCAATACCGGTGGCGTGAACTATCGCGTCACGGGCGACATTGCCGTGGGTACTGTCGTTGGCAACTACACCATTCCATTTTCGTCCACGGGTCGCTTCAATGCGATCACCGGCAACTCGCGCCAGTAAGAGGCAGACCGCATCTCACGCACTCTCATTTTCGTAACGCCGCCAACCGAGCGCGCGCTCCTCGTGGGCGCGCCGCTCAAGCGGCCCGGCGCCCTCAAGTCGCTCGACGAGCACCTGAAGGAGCTCGCACGGCTCGCCGACACGGCCGGTGCCGAGGTAGTCGGCATCCTTACCCAGCAGCTCGATCGTCCCCACCCCGGCACGTACCTCGGCAAGGGAAAGCTCGAGGAGCTCAAGGGCATCGTGCAGGAAAAGGACGTCTCGCTCATCATCTTCGATGACGAGTTGTCGCCGAGCCAGGGCAAGAACATCGAGGACATGGTCGGCACGCGCGTGGTCGACCGCGCCGAGCTCATTCTGGACATCTTTGCGACGCGCGCACGAAGCAGCGAAGCAAAGATGCAGGTGGAGCTCGCGCAGCTTGAGTACACCCTGCCACGACTGACGCGCATGTGGACGCACCTCGAGAAATTCCGCGGCGGCATTGGCGTGCGCGGTCCCGGCGAAACACAGCTCGAGACCGACCGACGCCTGATCAATCACCGCATCAAGCTGCTCAAGGAACGCCTGGCGCACGTGCAGCAGAATCGCGCGGTGCAGCGGCAGAGCAGGGCGGGGGCGTTCAAGGCGTCCATCGTGGGCTATACGAATGCGGGCAAGTCGTCCATTTTGCGCGGCATGACGGGCGCTCAGGACGTGCATGTCGAAGATCGTCTGTTCGCCACGCTCGATCCGCTCACGCGCGAAGTGGACCTGGGCGAAAACGCCCACGTCCTGCTCACCGATACCGTGGGTTTCATCAGAAAGCTGCCGCACCATCTCGTGGCGTCCTTTCGCGCCACGCTCGAGGAAACGCGCGACGCAGATCTCCTGCTGCATGTCGTGGACGCCAGCCATCCATTGTGGGAAGAACAGCGGCTCGTCGTCGATCAGGTGCTGCACGAGCTGGGTGTGGTCGATCAGCCCATGCTGCTCGTTTTCAACAAGATGGATCTGCTTCCGGAGGACGTGGCCCTCGCGCTTCAGGATCGTGTGACGGCGCTTGTTCCCAATGCCGTATTCGTGTCCGCGGAGGCGGAGAGTGGACTCGACCCGTTGCGCCGTGCGCTCAAGCACACCATGCGCGCGCGCCGGCCCGTGGCGGAAATCTGGTTGTATCCGCAAGACGGAAAGCTCCTTGCCGAGATTCACCAGCAGGGTGAAGTGCTGGATCAGCGGAGCGAAGGGATCCGGATGGTCGTGCGCGCCCGCCTCCCCGAAAAGCTTCGCGGCCGGCTGGCGCAGGCCGGCGTGGACATCCGCTTCGTGAATGTGTAGGCCAGCGGGCACGTCAGTAGGACGTCGCCGCTGTTTGCTCCGCGCGCACCGGCGTAAGTTTTACCCGTGAATCCACACTTCCTTCGGTACGTTCGCGCGGTCAGCGCCGCGGCGATTCTCGCGCTTGCGGCGGCGCCTCGACTGTCTGCGCAGGGCACAGCCACTGTTGCCCCAAGCGATCTCGCGTACGCGGACATCGATCGCCTGTCTCAGCTTGGTGTCCTCGATTCGGTGATCATGGGGCAGCGGCCCTATTCCCGGCGCGAAATTGCGCGCATTGCGAGAATTGCTGCAGACCGGCTGGAGCTGCGAGGTGCGCATTTTTCGACGTATGCCGGAGAGCTCGTGCAGCGCCTGCGGGCGAGATTTCCGGAGGGCGACGGACGCGCGCGCGACGAATGGCTGCTCAGTCCCATTGACGGCGCTTCGCTGACCGCCGCGACGACCGATGCGGAACGGCGCGCATTTCTGTCGCTGGCCAACAAGTCCACTGAGGCGACCATCGATCCGCTCGCGGAGCGGAGGCTCGGTCAGCCTGCGGTGCGGGGAAGCACACTGGCACTCGAGGTGGCGCAGCGCGTAGAGCCTACGAGCTGGCTCGCGATCCAGGCGCGTGAGCGCATCGAGGCGCGCTCACCACGTGACACCGGTATCAGCTCCACGCAGGGCGAAGTCTTGCTTGCCTCGGCGCGCGCGCGCTTTCGCAACCTTGCGCTCACGGTGGGGAGACAGCAGGTGACGTGGGCTCAGGATGCCGGCGGTGGCATCGTGCTGGCGTCGGACGCACCTGCGCTGGATCAGATATCGATTACCGGTGATCAGCCGTTCATCCTGCCCGGCTTTCTCCACCTGCTCGGCCCCACGCAGGGTACGCTTCTGCTCGCGGATCTCGGGCCCAGTGTGTCGCACGCGCATTCCCGGCTGCTCGCGTACAAGGTGAGCGTGCAGCCGTCCAGCATCCTGGAGCTTGGCGCGTCGTTCGAGAACCACTATGGCGGGGCCGGCTCGCGCTCGTCGAGCGTGAGCGACCGGCTCATCGACTTTCTCTGGTTCTTCGACATCTTCCGGCACCACAACTATACCGACACGTCGAAGTCGCTCGACGTGGAGTCCGACAAGGTGCTTGCCGCGGACGGACGACTGCGCATCGCGCCGCTTGGCGGCCTGGTGGTTACCGGAGAAATGCTGATCGATGATTTCGACGTTCATCGTATTCCCCAGTTGCTCACGGGTTACGGCTCGCAGACGGTGGGGCTCAGTTGGCCAGTGCTCGTCTCACCGGAGCTCTCCCTGAAGTTGACGGCAAAACATCTTGGCATCATCACGTACACGCACGCGCAGCTCACGGATGGAATGACGAGTCGTGGGCGTCTGCTGGGTGACGAGCTGGGGCCTGATTCCAAGAGCTTTGGTGCGCTGCTCGGGTGGACGCCCACCGCCGCCGCCCGATTCGAGCTCGAGGGGCGCAGCGCGATCTACAGCAATGCTGCGTATGCCGGATTTTATCCGGATACGTCGTCCAGCAAATACGTCGTCAAGAAGTTGTCGAGCTTACCAAACGAGCTTCGCGACATTCTCATTGGGGGGCTCACGCTGCAGGACAACAGTGGACTTGCCCTGACGGCCCGGGCTGGCATGGAGCGTATCAGAAACGTGAGCTCCGGACGCCGTCGTGATTACGTCGCGCAGCTCGCGCTTCGGTACGGCCTGTAGCGGATTGGCACTTGTCATAGCAGGAAATTTGTCGTCCTGAGCGCAGCGAAGGACCTGCTTTCAGCCACAAGTCCGCGTAACGACAAAAGGACGGCTACGATGCGGTGGCGGTCCGGCGGGAAATACCGGTGCTCGCAAACCACGCAAAGCCAGGCAAGCCAAGTGCAACGAAAAAGCACGCGTGCTGCATGATGGCCATGCCGAGTGCGAGCTCCGGGGCCATTCCAAAGTGCCGGTAGGTGAGCACGATCGCGCCCTCGTACACACCGAGGTTGGCTGGTACGACAGGAATCATGGTAAAGATGTTGATGGCGGCCAGCACGAGCACCGCTTCCGCAATTGGAACGGCAACGCCGAACGACCGCTGCACACACACGATCGCAGCAATCTCGACGAGTTTTTTCACGAGTGCAATGCCGAGTGCGCTGCCGCCCCGATACGGAGATCTGAGCGGCGCCAGCGCGACACCCATCGCGTGGAGGGCCGCAGAGATTCGATGCGGCAGGATGCGATCGAGCCGTGCGAGGAGCCATTCGTATTGCCACGCACCCGCGAGACAGATGGTCAGGAGGGCGCTGACCGCCAGCACCAGCGCCACGACTCCATTGGACATCCAAAGGGGCAGCGCCACCATCAGCGCCGCCATGAAAAGCAACGCAAGCTTTGCAATGCCCACGAGCAGCTGGTCCATGGCCAGCACGGACAGTGCCGCCGAACGGGAAATGCCGATGCGCAATGCAAGGAGCACCACGCTGGACGCCTCCGCGACCAGGGCGATCGACGTATGGTAGAGTGTCGACGTCATCGCAATGACGCCGAGCATCCGCGAAAAGCTGTTGCGCTCGCCCGCCGGGGCGATGATGTGCCACTGCAGAGCCCACAGCGGCAGGACTGCGCCGTAACAGAGCAGTGCGGCGAGCAGCCATGGCAGTCGCACCGTGTGCAGTGCGAGCAGCAGCCGCGCGTGATCGATGCGCTGCGCGGCAAACACGAGCAATGCGCCGACAAAAATGATTCCCGCTCCGATGGCGGCTTGCCTGATGCGGGCGGACGTCACGCGGTGCGCGACGATTCCATGAGCTCACACATGGGCAGGAAGACCGCTCCATCCTGGCGAAACAGCTCGATCACGTCGTGCAGGCAGTCGAGCGCGACCCGGCCTGTGCGGAAGCGGCAATCCAGGCGAAGCTTCTCTTTCGTCAGATCGACGAACTCCCATGGATGCACGAACAGCACGACAGGGTCACTGAGTGCAAGCAGCCACCGGTCGCGAATGAGACGTGGGAGGCGCAGTACGGACGACGTCATCGACGCAGGAATTCTCGTGATGCTCGTGTCGGGATGGGCGCGGTAATACGACCGCTTGTACTTTGCCTGCGACGAGTCGAGCCCAAAGCCAGCCGCTTCGAGCAACGGCAAAAATTCATCCGGGAAACGCAGGTACGGCGCACGGAATGACATCACATTTGTGATGTTTCTCATGATAGCCGCGGACTCTTCGATCTCCCAGCGCGCCGATGTGGCATCCATCGTGTCGAACGCAGTGTGGGTCATGCCGTGGCAGGCGAGCTCGTGACCGCCGTCCACGAGGGCACGGACAGCCGCCGGGAATTTCAGCGCCACCTCGCCCGTCGTGAAATATGTCGCACGCACGCCCGCATCCGCGAACAGGTCGAGGAGCGCTGGAGCACCCTCCTGAACCCCGCGAAAGGTCGAGCTCAGGTATGGCGGACAGTCAGGCTCGAAATCGACGGTGATGGAAACGCGTTTCACGTTGCTGCGCAGGAAAATGAAGTGGGGCCTGTGGGACTTGAACCCACGACCGAGCGATTATGAGTCGCCTGCTCTAACCAACTGAGCTAAGGCCCCGAAACCAGCGGGCTTGCGCCCCTATACGAAGCTACGGCCTTGCCACGGACTTTCCAGTCCGCCACTACTCCTCCTCGGCCACCAGTCGGTCCAGGTACCGGTCCAGTGCCTCGTCCCACGGGGGGAGCGAGACGCCAAGCGCCGCGAGGCGCGCCGCGGACAACACCGAACGGAGCGGCCGCTTCGCCGGTGTGCGGAGCTCGCCGCTCTTGCAGGGAGAAAGCAGGTGCGACGCACCGGCACGGGCGAACACACGTGTCGCAACGCCAAACCATGTCGTGAACCCTTCGCTCACCACGTTCAGCGTCCCCTCGTGTCCGAGCAGCGTCCACGCGGCGCGCGCGAGGTCGTTTGCGTGCGTGGGAACGCCAAACTGGTCGTCGACAACGCGCGTGGCCACGCCTCGGCACGCACGCAGCCACATGGTGGACGGAAAATTCTTGCCGGCGGGACCGAAGAGCCATTGGGTTCGGATGATCAGGTGCAGGGCGCCGCTCTGGCGAAGGGCATGCTCTCCCTGCAGCTTGGTGCGGCCGTACACATTGACCGGATTCGGCGCGGCCTCCTCCGTATACGGGACCTCGCTCTCGCCGTCAAAGACGTAGTCGGTGCTGAAGTGGATGACCTTGGCGCGCACGCGCCGTGCTGCTGCGCCGAGAATTCCGGGAGCCACACCATTGACGCGCTCCGCGTCGGCCGCGTGGGACTCGGCGCTGTCCACAGCGGTGAACGCGGCGGCGTTGATGATCACGTCCGGCTGGAGCGCATCGACACACTCGTCTACCTGCGCACGATTCGTGACGTCCAGCTCGTTCCGCTCGAGCGCAATGAGGTCTACGGTGGACGACGCCGTTGCCCGAAGTGCGCTGCCGACCATGCCGTTGGCGCCCGTGATGAGAATGCGCATTGTTCGCGGGAATGTACACGGCGCACGCAATTGCGCGACGCGTTGCCATCCTGCAGCCGGCCGAGCATACTCCCGCATCATGACCAGTGATCGTTCGTCCTCGCGTCAGGACGTTGGCAGCGCGTACGACGGATCGAGCGCCGTCTATCGGCTCCTCACCTTGTCGGGTTGGGGGCCGGCGCTGCTGAATCTCGGTTATCATCGCCGGATTCCGATCATTGGCAGTATCGCAGCGGCGCAGCGACGTCTCGTCGAGAAGGCGGTGCGGTTGCTCGACGTCCGGCCACTTCAACAGGTGTTGGACATTGCGTGCGGGCGCGGCGAGAGCTCCGCGATGATCGCCGCGCTGCATCCCGATGCGTACGTCGCGGGCGTCGATCTCCTGGCGGAGAACGTGCGACATGCGATGACGTCCTTCGCGGAAAATCCACGGCTCTCGTTTCGCGTTGGTGATGCCATGCAGCTGGAATTGGGAAATGAGAGCATCGACCGCATCGCCTGCATCGAAGCTGCCTTTCATTTTCCCGATCGTGCGCGCTTTCTCGCCGAGTCATTTCGCGTGCTCCGGCCTGGCGGGCGGCTCGTGGTGGTCGATTTTGCTTGGGAAACGAACGCCGGTCATGACCGGCGCAATGACGCGGCCACGAGACTCGTGCGGAAGGTCTGGCAGTGGGACGACTTCTTCTCCATCGACGATTATCATCGCGCGGCGGGCGAAGCCGGCCTTTTGCTCACGGCCGAACACGATTGGAGCGCACGCGTCACGGGAGGGATGCAGGCACGTTTTCGGCTGGTTTCCGCATTGGGCAACAGTGCCGCCGGACGCGCCCTGCTTCGCATTCTGTATCCGAGCTACAGCGGGGTGACACCGGCCGAATGGCGTGAAATTGCGCAGGCGGCGCAGGCGCACGAACACGTCCAGCAGTATTCCAGGTACATGGTGTTCGTCTTCGACAAGCCGTGAGGGTTTCCGGGGTGGGCCATTAGCTTTACAGCATGCGCACGCCTTTCACCCCGCCGTATCCCGAGCCGCTGACTACCAGGGTGTCCCTCGCAGGACGTTTCCTGCGCGCCTGGGAATCGTGGATTCACGTGCTCTTCGATCGCGTGTACACCATGAAGATGGGGGAGCTCAAGACCCCCAGGCTCGACATCTACATCGCGAACGAGCGCGGCGTGGTCGCGCGCGTGATGGACGATGAGACCGTGGACTTTCCCAAGCACGATCTGCAGCGCACGCTGCTCGATCCTCTCATTGGCGACAGCGTCTTTTCGGCCAATGGCGAGAACTGGAAGAACCAGCGGGAGATGATCAACCCCTCGTTCGCGCACACCGCACTCGGACGCGCGTTTCCCGCCATGCGTGATGCGGTAGACGACCTGATCGCGCGGCTCCGGAAGGAGAAGCTTTCGGCACCTGTGCACGTGGATCCTCACACGACGCACGTGGCCGCGGACATCATTTTCCGGACGTTGTTCAGCCAGGAACTTGGCGCCCGTGAGGCTGACCAGATCTATCGCGCCTTCCACGAGTTCCAACGCCATGCGCAGTCGAGTGCCCTGTTGCAGATTTACGGGCTGCCCATGTTCGGGTATCGAAAGCGCGCGGCGCGCGCCGCGGCGGCAATTCACGCCACCTTTGCTCCTATCGTTCGCTCGCGCTTCGATGCTTTTCACCAGCGCGGCGTAGCGGAACATGAGGATATCCTCCAATCGTTGTTGGCCGCGAGGCATCCCACATCGAATAAGCCCTTTACGTGCGATGAATTGATCGAGCAGATCTCGCTCATTTTCATGGCGGGCCACGAAACGGCGGCGAGTGTGATGTCGTGGGCATTGTATCTCATGTCCGAATCACCTGGGCTGCAGGACGAAATGCGCGCCGAAATCAGGGCGCAGTGCGGAGACGGCCCGATCAATGCCGCGGCGCTCCGGCAGCTCGAGCTCGTACGAAACGTCTTCCGGGAAACGCTGCGGCTCTATCCACCCATCAGCTTCCTGCCGCGGATGGTCACGAAACCCACCACAATCTTGCGCAAGAGGCTCGAGGCGGGCGCGATGCTCGTCATCTCGCCATGGATCATCCAGCGCAGCAGCAAGGTGTGGCGGTGTCCGCACCAATTCGATCCGGACCGCTTTACACGTGCCGAAGAGCAGGACGCCTGCAAGCATGCCTATCTGCCATTCGGTCGTGGGCCGCGCATCTGCGTGGGCGCCGGCTTTGCCCAGCAGGAAGCGATGCTGGTGTTAGCGACCGTTGTGCGGAATTTCTCGCTCCGATGCCCGGCCGGCCGGGCCCCCGAGCCAATCAGCCGGTTGACACTGCGCGCCAAAAATGGCGTTCATCTCGAGTTCACTCCGCTGTCGCAATAAGCGTCGCGAGCATCCGCGAACGCACCGCGTCACTCAGCGCCTCTTCATCCGCGTCTGTCGATCCGTTCGCGTAAACAGGATCCAGGACCGTCATGGTCACCGTGTGTGACGACAGACGCCGGCCCCGAAGGTCGGAGTACGGCTTTAGCGGAGAGAGCACGATCGGAACGACAGGAACGCCCGTGGCCGCGGCAAGACGAAATGCGCCACGGCGAAACTTGCCCATGGTGCCGGGCTGTTTTCCGCGCGTTCCCTCGGCAAATATCCACACGGACAGGTTTTTCTCGCGCACGGCCTGTTCGGCTTCCGCCAGCGCGGCGGCAGCGCGTATTGGCACATCGCGGTCGAGCGCGATGCAGCCCGAGCTCCGATAGAGCGCACCCATTACCGGCCAATCGCCGATCTGTGACGCCATGACCACTGCGCTGCCCGGAAAGATGGATGCGCTGATGGGGTAGTCGAGCTGGCTCTGGTGATTGAGCACATACACACAAGGATGATGCGCGCCGATGCGCTCGCAGCCAATGGTCCGGATGCGAATACCTAAGGGCCGGCACGTGAGCCGCGACATCATCCTGGCGAATGATTGCCGGCGCGTTGCATTGGAAAGCGGTACGAGTCTGAGCAGGACGTACCACGCAACGGAGAGCCCGAAGCCCGTCGCGCCAATGCTCGCGCGAACCCAGAATTGCAGCCTCCGCATCAGGATGGTGACGATTGCGGTTCGCCGCAGTCCAGGGCCTCCAGCGTGCGCGCCAAGCCAAGCATTTCCTCGCGCGACATTGACGGGAAGAGCGGCAGATACAGGATATCCTGCATCATCTGCTCCGCGCCCTGCGGCCTGGTGCGGCCGTCGGGCGCGGGCACGCAGACGAGATTCGATGCGCCACTCGTGGCGTCGTAGCCTGCGGCCCATAGCTTGTGCATCAATGGCTGCGGGCGCTCCGACAGAATGGGAAACAGCCAGTGCGTGTGATGCGCGCCGTGCCTGCCCGGGCGGTGCAGGGAAGGGAACGTCTCCGCGACGGTCTGCACGATGGCCACCCGCTTCTCGATCTCCGCAAAGTCCGGCCGCGACAACCGCCGGTGAAGTGTGCGAAGCAGCGGAACGCTGGGCTGCTGACGAAGCCGCGAGAACAGATCTCCATGCGCGAAACCGCGCAGGGCCGTCCCCAACGTACGATCATGGTCGAGTCCCAGCCACGAGCAGATGCGTACGAACACAGGGAACAACATTCGCGTGCCGACGAGCTTCACCATCGCGAGCTTGAGCACGCGGTTGAGGTATGACGAACGGCTTTGACGCGGATAAGCCGCTTGATGCCTTCGGACTGCATCCAACAATGCTGCGTCTCGAAAGCGAAGCAGCCCGCCGCCCATCGCCGTCTGCCGCTTGATGGAGCCAAAGCTGAACATCACGACATCACTTTCGGCGCTGCCCCGATAGTCCGTACCATCGTTTGCCTGCGCGCAATCCTCGATGAACAGCAAGGCGTGCGCATGCGCCACGGCCGCAATGTCCTCTACCGGCATCCTGTTTCCGAACAGATGTGCAATCAGCACCGCTTTTGTCTTTTCGGTGACAGCGTCCTCCACGGCGCGAGCACTGACCGAAAGTGTCGAGACATCCACGTCGACGGGTACGGCGACGAGACGATGGTGCGCCATGATGTCCAGAATGTGCGGAATGGTTACCGCCGAAACGATGATCTCGCTGCCTGCTCTGAATGCGAGCTCGTGGAGCAGCGCGTCAAACCCGCTGCGGACGGAGAGACACGCCAGGGTGTTGGCGGCCCACCGTTCCTCCACGCGTTGTTGTGCATCCTCTCCGTCTCCGGGGCGCAGGCAGTACGAAGCGGCGGCAACGACGTCGGACCATCTGATGTACGGAGCGCCGCGAGGGATCATTGCGCCGTATTCGCGCCGATCCAGACTTCGGCGGATGGCGCTTCCGTCCACCCATGGTCAAGTGAAAGTGGATCATTCGCGTCGGCGGGCGCCGCTCGCATGGCGCCGCGCAATTGCCGGATGATCGCGTGGCTGACTGCGTGAACGTCAGACGCGGGCTCGAGCAACACCAGGTCACCGCATGCAATGTGGATGCGGCCAAGGTCGAACTGCCGGCGCCACGCCGCGATGCACCAGGCGATCAGCACGCCAAAGCGCATTTGCGCCTTCGGCTCACCAGCTATTTCCCGGGCAAACGTCTCCTGTTCCGGCACGCGTTCGTACGAGATCGAGATGGGCATGAGTGCGCATGTCCGCCCCGTTGCCTGGAGGCAACGAAGCAGGCCTCGCTTCGGTGCGAGGAACTCATTCGTGCGGCTCCGCGCCCCCTCGATGAAAAACGCGAGCGTGTTACCCTCGTCCACCAGCTCTCGTACGCGCTCGGCCAGCCCGGAATCCGGCGCGCCTTGCGAGCGCCGAAGATAGAACGCGTGCATGGATTTCAGGATTCGTCCCAGAATCGGAATGCGAGCGAACTCCATCGTGGCCGCGATGTGAGGAATCGGAATGAGATCGGGCCGCGCAAACGCCAGGTACGAGCACAGGACAAAATCGAGATAGCTGCGATGACTCGGCGTAAGCACGAGTGTGGCATCTGCGGGCAGGGCGGCGCGCGCCCGCTCGAACGAGGGCACGTCCACCGTAACGGCATTGACCGCGCGGCGCAGCAATTTTGTCGTGAGCCAGCAGGCACCACGGATCCAGACGTTGCCGGACCGCTGGCCAACGACCCAGCGCGCGTCACCATCGTGCCCCGGATGGGCGTGCCCGCCGAGCACCCAGATCTTGTCGTCGCACTCCAGGAGATGCCGGTAGACGCCCCGGTTCATCGTCTCCAGAAACTCCCCTCCGTCGAATGTATCGTCGATGGGGACGGAGCTCTCGAAATTGAAGGTGCGCGTGGTGAAGTACGTGAACTCCTTGTTCAGGTACGAGAGACGCGCGGCCCGTTTCTGAGCCTGCCGCTTCTTTGCCCTGGACTGCATGCCCGCCGTCACCGCCGGCACGCGATGTCGCACAAAATCCTCGATCCGGAAACGCGCGTTGCGTGGACCGAGGTAGCGGCCCTGGGGTCGCTTGTCCACGCGGTGAATGCGAAAGTACCGCTGTGCAGAATCCCAGCACTGCGCAATGGTGCGTGCATGTCGCACGCCCACCACGGCATGCCGAATCTGCATGGGACGGCTGTCTCCGATACACGCGCTCAGGATGCGTTGGGTGACGTCGTCCACGGGAACCAGATCGAGCTGCGCCTCCGACCGGCAGACAAGTGCCCGCAGGTGCCCGGTGCCCACGAGTATGGCAAACGACGCATACCCCGCGCTGCTGTCAATCCAGGCCGGGAAAGGGAACTGACGGCTCGCTGCGATGATGCTCGGACGCATGATCGTAAGCGGCAGCGCACCGCGCGCCTCGGTCAGCAGGTGTTCGGCAATGGCCTTGGTGAGCGTATAGCTGTTGGGATGGTTTGTTTCAGCGAGCAGCGCGGCTTCGGACATGCGGCCGCTGATGCAGTCAGCATACAATGCCTGGGCCGAACGCGGCAGCGGAGCCGGCTCCTCCAGAATGGGCGCTCCGTCCATGTCGGGCATGACGTACGCGGTGGACACGTACACGAACCGCTCGACGCACGGACAATTGGTCGCGAGCGCCAGGACGTTCAGGCTCGCCGCGACATTCACGCGCGCCGCCTGCGCCAGCGGCCAATCGAACTTGACCGAAGCCGCCGCATGGACAACATGTGTGACG
>JAQBPY010000256.1 GCA_028287285.1 Gemmatimonadota bacterium | reverse complement strand
GCCCTCGGTCTCGTACCGAGGGCTCTTTGTTTTCAGCCACTGCCGACCCGAGGCAGGTGATGCACGTTTTCGGCCTGCCGTCACCCGTACCCTTCGTGCTCGCGACGGATGATTCCGTCCTGCCGCTGGCCGAGCCGTGGATACCACGGTCGGCGACGCGTCTGGATGATGACGAGGCCGATGCCGACATTCGCGTTCGGCGGACAGATGCAAGACCCGCGCTGGCGTCCCGCGTCGAAGGACCGCGACTCCTTCAGCTCGGCGCGGTGCGCGCGTTTCGGCTGGTCGATGGCAACATCGAGCTGGAGGGTGCGTCTGCGGCACGCGGCTTTCTCGACTTCGCGGCGCGCCGCGGGGTGATCGACGTCGCGCCGGAGGCGACCGCAGCGGCGGACGACGTCTACTGCATGTTGACGATCGCCGCCGCGATGTTGCTCGGACTGAACGGCATGGCGCTCGTGCATGCCGGCGCTGTTGTGGACCGGGAGGGTGGTGCGTGGCTGGTGGTGGGAGATTCCCACAGCGGCAAGACGTCGACGTGCACTGCGCTGTGCGACGCGGGGTGGTCGTATCTGGCGGATGATCAGGTCGTTCTTGCGCTGGGTTTTGGTGAGTCAGTGACTGTGACTGGGTGGCCTCGGCGGGCGCATCTCGATGTTGGGTGGTCGGAGCGGGTGGTGCGCGGGGAGCGCGAGGCCGTGGATCTGGTCGACCGCTGGGCGCAGCCGAGTGTGGGCAGTGCACCGCTCGCGGGGGTGTTGCTGCCACGCGTTCGCGCGGATGAGCCGACGCACGCGCGAGTGGTATCGCCGGCGGACGTGCTAACGGAGTTGATCCGCCAGTCGCCGTGGTTGGTTGCGGATGCGATTGTCGCGGGTCGGACGTTGCCGTTGCTTGAGCGTGCGTCGCGACGGCAGGCACTCGCGTTGTCGCTTGGGGTAGACAGCTACACGCGCGGCGATGTGATCGAGGCGCGGTTCCTCGAGGCGCTCTGATGGCGGAGGTGCGCCGCTTGACGACGGGAGTGGTGCGGTCTATTTTTAGTGTCTGTATACGACAGCTTTGGGTCGGTGCAGCCGTCGTATTTTCTACGCGCTTGTAGCTCAATTGGATAGAGCATCTGACTACGGATCAGAAGGTTGGGGATTCGAGTTCCTCCAGGCGCATGGGCGGTAGGTTTTTCGGCGGGGCGTAGCGTAGCCCGGTAGCGCGCCTGCTTCGGGAGCAGGAGGTCGCCGGTTCAAATCCGGCCGCCCCGACCATTGAAGTCGTTGAATTGCAAGTCTTTACGAAGCCCCCTGATTGCGCGAGCGGTCAGGGGGCTTCGTCTAGCATCCCCATAGCATCCAGCAGAGGTGAGATCATGCTGACGACGGACGACTTTTCTATTTTAGTTCCTGTAGACGGCCCGCCTCGCCTCGTCCTCTCGAGCTCTGAACTTGTGAGTTTTGGCGACGGCCCGAAGGACTTTCGGAAGAATCGAGTGATTGCATTGAAGGACAATCGGACCGTGCAAGGCTCCGTCTATCGCAAGCGTGATACGAGCGCCAGCGACGAGCTCCACATATTCGAACTTCTCAATTCGCGATTCCGCGAGCCGCGGGTAGGTGAGCATGTCACGCTTGCGAGGGTGGATGGACCAGGCACAGCTCCGACGCACAAGATCGGCGAGGTAGTGCGCTCAGCTGGTACCGCATGGCTGGTGCGCGTTGACGGTACCGAATTCATGGCACGCAACGATACGGATACCGCCGGCAACCATCTTGTGTGGATCGGGGAGCCAGCGCTGCAGGATTGATTGTGAAGCCAGCGCGCGTTTCGGACGTCGTGCTTGCGGCCGGCGCCTTGGCGCTCAGCGCGGCCGGCGTCGGCTCAGTGTACGGCACGATCGTTTCTCTCGTCGCCGATCACCTCGCCGGCCGAAGGGTCGCGCAGCTCGAGGATCGCGTCGCGGCGGTGAATCGGCGGATCGATCGCCTTCAGTCCGCCGGCGGCGTGGCGCTACGGGGTACGTCATTGCGCCTGATGGCTCTGGTCCTCGAAACGGAGCTCGAGACGCTGTGGGCCATGCTGGATGCGGACGACGCCATTGCGCGGCTCGGCATCGACGCAGCCCAGTATGGCGATGCGGCACGCGAGCTCGAGCATCTTGGGCTCGTCGATGCTCACGTCGACGCGAACGATGAGACAGGTATTGCGCGAACAACCTTGACGCCCACGGCACTCCTTCGCGTCGGGCCGACGATGTTCGCGCAGCTCGACTGGGCGGACTACGTGGCTCGGATTCTCGCCTCGCTCGAGCGTGACACGGTGCCTGACCGCATCTTCCTGACCGAACGCCTGGCGGAGACGACTAGCGTTCCGCTACCACGCCTTGAGCTGCTTCTGCGCGCGCTCGACGCTCTCGGGGTCGTGGAGGATCACGGCCCCGGCGGTGCGCACGGATCCTTTCTCTCGGTGATTCTTACGACGAAGGGCCTGCGTGTTTCGAGGGGCGATGAGGGCCTGTTCGACTAGCCTCAGTTGTCCATCATTCCGCGCTGGACACCCCAACGTGGTGACCTCTGTAATCGGCCGATGACTGCAATCCAGACGCCCACCGGCGACGAACGCTTCGACGTCGCGTTCTCCTTTGTGAGTCGTGAAGACCTGTCGGTCGCCAAGAAGCTGCGCGACCTGCTTGAGCCGGTGCTCTGCGCGTTCGTATACACCGACCATCAAGACATCGTCGGCGGAGGCGAGGGTATGACCGCCTATGGCAACGTGTTCAGGAATGAGACTCGGCTTGCCGTGATCCTCCTGCGTCCAGACTGGGGCAAGACGCAATGGACGGCAGTGGAAGAGGCGGCAATCCGCGATCGATCGCTCCGAACCGGAGGACGATCGTACATGGTCGTGTCGATGGAAGAAGGCTTGGCCCTGCCTTCGTGGATCCCCTGGACAACGATTTACCAACAGGGATGGCGCGAGCCGCTGCTGGAGACGGCTGCCGTGATCCGCGCGAGAGCACGAGACGCGGGCGCAGTGCTCAAGGTAGAATCAGCGCTCGACATAGCCCGGAAACGTGCGCGTCACTTCGACGTGGCGCGCGAGCGTGATGAGATGATGAAGTCGCCGCGTGGCGCTGCGGCCGGACGCAATGAGGCCATTCGCCTGATGGCGGAAGTCTCAAGGCTCGCCGACGAATTCACAACCGCACTACCCGAACTGCAGCTGCGTGCGGCGTTTGAAGTCCTGGGCCAAGGCCGGCGCATCGGTGGCCAGTTGATCGGCGCGCACGGATCGGGGCTCTCGCTGTTTTGGGATCAGCCGATCAATTCCTCGCTTAATGGCGCCCGCCTGCATGTGCGAGAAGTGAGCGCCGCTGGGGGCTACTCGTGGTCGTTCTATGAGTTCGTCTTGACGGACGACGGAGAACCCGCTTGGCGATGGGACAGGGATGCTGACAATGCGGGGACGTCTGGAATCATCTTCATGTCTTCGAGCCCTCTGGAGGCTGTCCAGACGTCGCCATTCGCAGAGCGGCGCGTGGCGAAACTGACTGAGTACATCCAACGCTTTGGCCGCAGCTAGCGCCAAATCGAGCAGAAGTATGTACTTGGCGCACAAGGGGTTGTTCGCTTCAAAGGAAAGGGGGCGTGGCGATCCGCCACGCCCCCTTTCTCTAGCAAAATATAGAACGCTTACGCAGTAGTTCCAATCTTGAATGCAACGGCGTCAAGAGGGCCGGATACCCGCTCAAAGGTTGATTCACACGCCTTATAGAGCGGATTCACTACCTTCCAAACCAGTCGTTGACCCGCGAGCTGAACGAGTGCCGCCAATACAATCGGAATAAGAGTCAGCAGCAACAGCGGGGAGCTAAGCAAAATTTGTTTGAAAACTTCAAAGTGCATACGAGCGCGAATCGCGAGCAGTTCGGCTCGCAGTTCCGGCTCAAGGGTATTCACAGTCAATTCCCACTTAGCCCATTCTCCATCCGCCGCCGATTCGACGACGCTGGCATTTGCGGCCCTCCCTGCGAGGAATATCGACACAAAGCCGATACGCTCGGCATACCGCAGAAACCCATTTAGAGTTGTCCTGAGCGCAACATAGGCGGGGTGGTCAAATGGCAACTCGCCCCGCCTCGCGTGATCAAACAGCTCTGCGCGCAGGGAAAATAGGTGGTGCCGAAACAAATCGACGCGGTAGTCGCGATAGAACCAGCATAGTAGAACCCAGATGCCGGTTAGCGAAACCAGAGTCGACAGGGCAGTGACTAGGGTATCATGTGTTGTCATAAAGCGTCACTGGGATTGGTCAGCCCGCGCGTGGTCAGCTTACTAGAACTACGTCTCCTATCAATATCAGTTTCTAGCTCAGATACCCGAGAGCCCAATACTTGGTTCGCCTTCAGGCGAAACGAACGTTGTCTGGCGCCATATGTCATCCCTCCGGCGCCAAAGATCCACGCTGCGGCCTCGCTCACCTTTAGGTCACTCAGGATCTTAATGCCAATATCGGCTGTTGTTGTCTCGCCCGCCAGCACGGTAACTGAACGGTATCCAAAATATGTCATCAATACAACACCACCCCACCGGACTAGCATGTTGAATCCCGCGGAAATCAACGTCATGCGATGCAGCTTTAGTTGGTGCTCCCGGTCTTCAGGCGAGAGAGCAGGCGGAACTCTTCTTGAAGGCGGCACGGCGTAAGTGGGCTCGTAAAATGAAAAAGCCGCGCCAGAAGTATGGACAAATCCTGACGCTCGCAAGCAACAACCCTAGCACCGTAGCGTGGGAGCGTCAAACCCGACGTTAGGCTGACGATCACGGATGGCGTCTTGTTGGAGGGCCGCGACCTCTCAACTGGCGAGAATGCCGATCAGCGTGAGCAGAGCGACCGCGATAACGATAGCAATCATCACGGCGGATGCCGCGCTGTTGTCGTTGGACCTGAGGGGCTCGCTGGACGACGGTACTATCCTACTGATCGAGGGCGCGCGCGGCGTGGCAACCTGGGCCTGTGGCGGCGTCAGCGCCATGTTGCAGAACCGGCATTGCTTCGCTGCTCGCTTGATCGCCTCCGCGCAATTCGGACAGGGGTAGTCGTCGCTCACTCGCCGGACGGCGAGGCCGGTGGCCTTCATCGACTTCCATGAAGTCATCGACATGCCGCTCTGGTACTGCACCTCAATGACGGCGTTCGCGCCGAGGCCAGCGGCCATTTCGCGCAACTTGGCGTTGACGGTATCCATCGTTGGGGCTGGCATGAAAGCGTGCGTGGCTTCGCACTTCGCTTCAAGTCGCCGCAGCGGCTGAAACGCGAAGTCCGGTTTGCCGGTGTGGATCTCGATCGACTCGACTTGCATCAGGCCGGCGCTCCAGTCGGGTAGGATGGAAGCGAAGCTACTGCCTGTCGCGGCTGCCGCTAGGAGATTGCCGCGGTAAGCGCAGGTTTTAGGTGCGCGCCATGAGGAAGCCGGGGTCCACTGTAAGCGCCTTCGCGAGACGCTCGAGGACTTCGAAGTCTACGCCCTTCGATTTGCCGGTCTCGATCGCGCTGATCGTGCACCGAAAAGATCAGCAACGCCAAGGCCGGCAGTGGCCTGGTGCGAATGTTGATGGTCGTGCGGCAACATCCCGTGTTCTCCTCGCGACGCCAACCCCGGATGAGCACTACTGAATCTGGATGTACAGCGGCACCGGCCACAGGCGCAGGATCTCCTCGCGCGGCGTCGGTGGCCGGTCGTTCCTCGCCTTCGTGAACTGCTTCCAACCGGCGAACTGCACCGGT
>JAQBPY010000206.1 GCA_028287285.1 Gemmatimonadota bacterium | reverse complement strand
TCGCACGAGACTCTACCACGGATGATCCATGCACTACCTGCTCATGTACGACACGGCGCCCGACTATCCCGAGACGCGCGGCGCCTTTCGTTCACAGCATCTCGGCCTCGCGCGCGAAGCACATGCGCGCGGCGAGCTCGTACTGGGCGGAGCACTCGCGAATCCCGTTGACGGAGCGATTCTGTTGTTCAAGGGCGACAGCCCACGCGTCGCCGAGTCGTTCGCGGAAAACGATCCGTACGTGTTGAACGGGCTCATAACAAAATGGCGCGTGCGCGAATGGACGACGGTCGTGGGAGATGATCCCGCCGTCATCGTTCCGTGATCGGGCACGCGGTGCCGCGTGGATCACGAATGAACGTGGCGACGTCGCGCATCACTGGAGCAATGTCCAGCCCAGGAAGGGCAAACGCGAGCGCGATGCCCACGTGATCGATGCCATGGTGCACTCGTGATTGTGCACATCCACCGGCTGCCCGAATGCGCGCGGCCAGCCTGGTGGAATTACCGACACTGACGACGTCGTCGCTGGTGCCGTGCAAGAGCAGCAGCGGTGGCGACACGGCACTCATGAAATTGTACGGATAGGTCGCCGGCCATCCACTGCTCGGACCCATGAGCTCCTGCACGTCGGGCGCGGTCCATGTGGTATCCACCGGGCCAGCCAGACTCACGAACCCGCGCACACCATTGAAACCGTTGACGGGCACGCCGGCGTCGCGCAGAAAGTGTGTGTCGAGAGCAAGCATCGTGACCGTATGCGCACCGGACGAATGCCCCACCACGAAGATCTGCGCAGGATCACCGCCAAATTCAGCGATGTGATCGCGCGTCCAGCGAATGGCCTGCGCGCCGTCCTCCACCCAGGCAGGATAACGCACGGTGGGATAGAGGCGATAGTTTGGTACGACGCTCACATATCCATCTCGTGCCAATGCATTTCCCACGAGCAGATAGTCGTGCTTCGTCGAGTACTTCCACCGTCCGCCGTAAATGAACACGATGACCGGCGCGGGCTTTCTCGTGCGTCGGGCACGGTAGACATCAAGCTGCTGGCGGACGTCCGCGCCAAAGGGAATATCCGCGCTCCGAATGACGGTATCATTCAGGATGAGACGTTCGGCCGTGTGGCGCGGCGTGCAGGCCGCCAGTGCAAATGCGAACAGCAGCAGGCATCGCTGCACTGGCTGACTGACTCTCCTATCCAGCGAGGCGCATGGCGCCGATGCGGCCCGTCTCCCGTCAAGCGAGCGCCCGCGAGTGACCCGTGGTTTCAGTATCCCGCCGCTCCCGCATCTGCGTCCCTCGGATCCGCCGCGCCAATCTTCGCACCCGTTTTTGGATCGATGGCAATTGAGTGCGCCGTCCCTTGCGACGACCCGAATTTCACGTGGTAGCCCATTGCCTCGAGCGCGGAGACAGTCGCCGCGGGGAGGCCATTGCGTTCCACGGAAATGACGTCGGGAAGCCACTGATGATGGAACCGCGGCGCCTTCACTGCATCCTCGATGCTCATGTGGAAGTCGATGACGTTGAGCACTACCTGCAGGACGGTATTGATGATCGTGCGGCCACCAGGACTGCCAACGACTGCCACGAGCGTGCCGTCTTTCGTGATGATGCTTGGCGTCATGCTGGACAACATGCGCTTGCCGGGCCCGGCGAGGTTCGCGTCGGTGCCAATGAGGCCCGTGGTATCCGTGACACCAGGCTTGCCGTTGAAATCACCCATTTCGTTGTTGAGCAGAAAGCCGGCACCGGGAACGACAGCGCCAACTCCGTATCCTGCTTCGAGCGTGTAGGTGACCGACACCGCCATGCCGTTTTCGTCGACCACGCTGAAGTGTGTCGTCTCCGTGCTTTCGTGTGCCTCGACAACCTGCGCCGGAGCAGATGGGGTGGCGCGATCGGGTAGAATGGTCTTGCGCAGCCCACTCGCGTATGTCTTGCTTGTGAGTTTCTCGATGGGCGGCCTGGAAAAATCGGGGTCGCCAAGATACCGCGCACGATCCAGAAATGCACGCCGCATCGCCTCGGCAACGAGGTGCACGTATTTCGGTGAGTTGTGCTGTTCGGCTGCAAGATCGAACCCCTCCAGGATGTTCAACATCTCGATCATGGCCACCCCGCCGGAGCTCGGTGGCGGCATGGAGATGATGTCGTATCCGCGATACGTGCCGTGCACCGCCGCGCGCTCTCTGGCCTCGTACCCTTTGAGGTCCTCCTTGGTAATCAGTCCGCCGCCGCGCTTCATTTCGGCAGCCAGCAGCTGGGCCGTTTCGCCGAGGTAGAAGCCATCGCGACCCTTGTCGCGTATGCGTGTGAGCGTCCGGGCGAGATCCGGGAGCTTGAGCTTTTCGCCGGCGGCGTACGGCTCGCCGTTCTTGTAGTACGCGGCCACGCTTGCCGGGTACGTGCCAAGGTTTTTCCTGGCGCCCGACAACGAGCGCGCGAGGCCCGCCGGGATGTCAAAGCCGTTGGAGGCAAGCTGCACGGCCGGGTCGACGAGCTTGCTCCAGATGGTCTTGCCGTACTTCTTGTTCGCCATGGAGAATCCGGCGACTGTCCCGGGCACGCCCACGGACTTGAGGCTGCCGTGATGAATTCTGGCAGAGTAGGCGCCTGTCGAGTCCGTGAACATGTCCGGCCTTGCCGCTCTGGGCGCAATTTCGCGGAAGTCGATCGTCGTCGTGCGTCCATCGGGCATGCGGATGACCATGAATCCGCCACCGCCAATGTTGCCGGCAACGGGGTACGTCACGGCAAGTGCGAATCCCGTGGCGACGGCGGCGTCGACCGCATTGCCGCCGGCTTTCAGCACGTCGCGGCCAATGGCGCTTGCGAGTGCACTGGCGGAGACGACCATGCCGTGCTGTGAGCCGGCGCGGTGGGGGGCCGGCGCAGAGTCCCCGGTGGAGGTCGCAAGGCAGAGCGCGACGACGGGAAGCAGGAACAACGTAATGGCGCGACGGAGCATGTTACCCTGTCATTGGGCTAGGATGTTCATTGATTACGACGCTGACGCTTGCCACATTGCATGCAAATCGACATCCGGTGCATTCAGGCGCCCGGAACGTACAGTCGCGCAATGACCGAGGCAAAGTGAAATTCCTGAGCGCGTTGCTGGTAGCACTGTTGATGAGCACCTCCGTGTCGGCGCAGGAGGTGCGCGGCGTGGTGCGCGACAGCGCCACCGGCCGTCCCGTTGCAGGCGCCGTCGTTTCACTTTTCGACGCGGGCGGAGCCGCCCTTGGCCGAAATCTGTCGAACGAGCTCGGGCATTATCGTGTCGCCGCAGCGCAACCGGCACAAAGGCTCCGCATCGTGCGGCTCGGCTACCGGCCGCGCGACATCAGGATACCCGCAGATGCGCAGGACGTGGATATCCTGCTCGTCGCCATCCCTCCCATGCTGGAGGCCGTGCGTATCCATGCGTCGTCCAAGTGTGCGGACCGGCGCGACGGTGCGGCGGCACTCGCACTCCTGGAACAGGCACGCTCGGGGCTCCTCTCCACCATTGTTGCGCGAGAGGCGAACCCGGCCATGCTGAAGATGCTGGAGTTCAAGCAGGAGATGGACGGGAACAGCGACCGCATCGAGCAGATGACGGTGACCATCGACTCGAGTGACAAGGCCACGTCGTCGTTCGTGGCGGAGCGCTCGGGCGCGGAGTTCGTCGAGCTCGGGTTTACGCGGCAGAACGTGAACGGCATCACGTACTCGGGACCTGACGCCGAAGTCCTGCTCGATGATGGATTTGCCGCAGGATATTGCTTTCGCATCAGCGATCCGGACGGGACGCGTCCGCATGAAGTCGGTCTTGGCTTCAACCCCGCGGACAGCAAACGCGGACGCGTGGACATTGAAGGAACGCTCTGGATCGATACCACGGCGCGTGCCCTGCACGACATCGTGTACCGCTACGTCGGTCTTACCGGACCGCGGGGTGGCGTTGAGCACGGCGGGCACATCTGGTTCCACGAAATGCCCAATGGCGCCGTGCTGGTGGACCGGTGGACGTTGAAGATTGCCTCGTCGCGCCTGGACCAGCGCAATCGGGTCATCCGCTTCACGTCCATTGCCGGTGGAGAAGTCGCGCGCGCCGTGTGGAGCGATGGCAAGCACTGGGAGGGCTCGCTTGGGACGCTCAGGCTGCACCTGGTGGATACGGCGGGCAAGGCGGCTGCGCGCGCCATCGTGCACCTCGACAGCACGGAGTACATCGGTGTTTCGGACTCGAGCGGCACGGTGATGATTCCAGATCTCATACCCGGTCCCTACACCGTGGTGTTCGTCGACACCGCGCTGGCGCATGCGCCAATCCGGATTCCGTCGACATTTCATTTCGAGGCGCATCGCGGCAGGGTGGACGAGATGGTGCTGCACGTTCCCACCGACAATGCATTCCTGAAGACCGCTTGCCGAGCGTCCAAGGCCGTCACGCGCTGGCTGCGTATCGACATCGTGAATGACTTTGACGGGTCGCCCGTTGCTGGCGCCCGGTGGGACATCGGTCCCGAGCTCGGCACACCGAACGAGCGCGTAATGGGCGCGGGCCTGGTGCATGATGACGGCTCCCGTGAGCTCTGCCTGCGCCCGCCGGAGCACACGGCGTTGCGGATCAGGGCAACGAGTCCGGGTGACTCCACGCGTGTGGCGATTGAGGCGCTGGGCGATGCGGACAAGATCGTGCTGCGGCTGCCGGTCAAGCGTTAGAACTAAGATGGCGAAAAATGAGCCAAGCGAAGGACATGCTCTTACACATTACACATCGCAAATCTCGAACGCCTGCCTGAGCGACGTGAGCGGATCGCGCCTGGGTACGAACTCCTGCGCCACGAACCCCTTGTAGCCAAGGTCTGCAATGGCCTGCATCACACTGCGATAGTTCAGCTCCTGCGAGTCATCGATCTCCGCGCGGCCCGGCACCCCACCCGTATGAAAATGTCCGATGTGCTGGAAGTTCGTCCGAATGGTGCGGATGATGTCCCCTTCCATGATCTGCATGTGATAGATGTCGAACAGCAGCTTGAGGCGCGGTGAATTCACCCCCTGAACAACCTGCGCTCCCCAGGCAGTGTGATCACACTGATAATCCTTGTGATCCACCTTGCTGTTCAGCAGCTCCAGGCAAAGCGTTACCCCATGCTGCTCGGCGAGTGGCATGAGCCGCTTGAGGCCCGTAACGCAGTTCGTGACGCCCTCGCCATCGGACATGCCCGCACGGTTGCCACTGAAACACACGATGTTCGGAATCTGCGCGGCGGTCGCGAGCGGAATCATGCGCTCGGCATCCGCGACAAGCTTGTCGTGATTGTCCGGACGGTTGAATCCAACGGGAATGGATCCAAAGCCATTCGCCATTGCGCAGTCGAGCCCGTGCTTGCGCGGCACGAGCCAATCCGGCTCGCTGAGCAGGTCAATGCCCCTGTAGCCAATGCCCTTCGCGGCCTCGCACAGGTCGTCAATGGCAATCTTGCCGTAACACCACCGCGAGACGGAGTGCCTGAGCCGTCCGGCGCTCCTGCCGATTTGGGCGGACCAAGGGGCCTGCTCGCTGCTCCCGGGAACGAGGCCGGCAACTGCAAACGCGCCGAGTGCGCCAACCGCCTGCCGTCTATTCATATTGGTCATCATCCATCCCGCGTTGAAGTGGCCCTTCGCGCCAGCGCCAGTCAGGAGACTCACTGGCGAGGGTCGTGCACATACTCCCGCTCAGAGTACTCGAACCAGTCAAAGTCTGCATGGTGCTGCATGCCGGACATGTCCTGGCATGCCATGCCGATGAATGCGCCGGTAAAGTTTGGTGCACCCGGCGCACTCGCCTCGTCCGACAGGATGCTGGCGTCGAACTGCTGTTCCAGCCACTGCCAGCTGCCACCCGCCGTGCGATACGCGAAATACAGCCGCTCGAAATCGATCTCCGCGCGCAACTCGATTGGACCAGCGGCGAGAGGAACAGGCATCGTGAACACGTCCGATGCTACCTGATCCGGCAGCGACGACATCACCCGCAGATGCTTTCCCTGGATGTCATCGTGCGAGACATGGAGGTAGTGAAACTTCGCGCTGTTGTAATAGCATACCAGCCCCGCCGAATGCTGAAAATGTTCCGGCTCGAAGTCCATGATGGTCTGGACGCTCACGCAATGTGACTGCTGCCGGCGCGCAACGAGCGCCTGTCGAAAGTATGAGCCGATGGACTCGCGGCCGTACAGACGTAGGAACCCGGGACGCGCGTTGACGCTGAACAACTCATTCGGCCATGGTGAGCGCAGCCACTGAAAATCCATCGGCAGCTCGGGTGAGACAAAGTCCTCGCGCGCGGGCCCGGGTGCAAACACGCACGCCGCCAGACCGGGATCATCCGCCACTGTTTCGGCCGTGCCGAGCCGGTCGTTCGTACGCAGCCAGCCATCGGCTCCCCACACCATGCGCTGAATCGCCGTCTCTCGGCCCAGGGTACAGCGTCCGCGGTTCCGCAGCGGACGTCCGCAGAGATACACCATGTATATGTCGCCATCCTGCGTTTCCACGAGATCGGCATGGCCAGCGCGCTGGAGTTCAACGTCGGGCCGGTTGCGCGAGCTCAGGATGTATGTGTCGGGGTGCAACTCGTACGGGCCGTTGATTGCGCCCGAGCGGGCCATCGTGACCGCATGTCCCCACCCGGTTCCACCTTCGGCGGTAACGAGGTAATAGTAGCCGTCGCGTTTGTAGAGATGCGGCGCTTCCGTGAAACCAATGGACGTGCCCTTGAAGATGTTCTTTCTCGCCCCGATGAGCTTCTGTTCTGCGACCGAATATTCCTGCAGCGCAATACCTGCAAACCGATTCGCGTTGGGGCGATGGTCCCACAGCATGTTGACGAGATATTTCCGCCCGTCATCGTCATGAAACAATGATGGATCGAAGCCGCTGCTGTTGAGGGATATGGGGTCTGACCACTCGCCGTCGATGGTATCGCAGGTGACGAGGTAGTTATGCATGTCGCGCAGCGTCGCCCCGCCCGCGCCCGGCTGTGACGCCTTGCCATATCGCTTCACATCCGTGTAGATGAGCCAGAACTTGCCATCCGCATGCGTAAGACACGGCGCCCAGATCCCGCACGAGTCGGGGTCGCCGAGCATGTTGAGCTGGCTCGTGCGGTTGAGCGGGCGCGTGAGAAGGCGCCAGTGCACCAGGTCGCGGGAGTGATGAATCTGCACGCCGGGAAACCACTCGAATGTGGACGTGGCGATGTAGTAGTCGTCACCGACACGAACGATGGAGGGATCGGGGTTGAAGCCCTTCAGGATGGGATTCTGGATTCTCATTGTTCGGCGGTAGTGTTGGTGTGCCATCACTCAAGCGGGGACGGGTCGCTCCCGAACAACAGTCCACAGAATCACCGCACCAATGAGATCGAGCACCGGCAGCATGATGAAAAACGGCGCGTAGCCAATGGTCGCTACCAGGCCGCCAATGAGCAGCGATGACCCCAGCACGCCGGCATTGCCCAACGTGCCTGCCATGCCGGCTGCCGTGCCCACTTCATTGCGCGGGAACAGATCGGACGCCATCGTGATCACCGTGACGGAGAGGGTCTGATGCGCGAAACCGCCCAGGCTGATCAGCGCAATGGCGACGTATGGGCTGTCCACAAATCCTACAAAGCCCATGCCAAGCATCAGCACGGCACCCACGGTGAACGCCGCACGGCGCGCATTGAGGAGTCGTAAGCCGCGCTTCTGTAGCTGGAGCACGATCACGCCGCCGAACATGCTGCCAAAGTCCGCCGCCAGGAACGGCAACCATGCAAACAGCGCAATCTGTTTGAGATCAAAATGCCGCACGGTCGTCAGGTAGAGCGGCACCCAGAAGGTGAGCGTGCCCCATGTGGGGTCGGCAAGAAAACGCGGAAGGCCCACTCCCCAGAAATTCCGCTGCTTCAGGATGTTGCGCATCGAGGGTTTGGAGCCGTCACCCCGCAAGTGCGCCTCCTGGCCCGAGACGATATATTCGCGCTCACTCTCCGACAGGCGTGGATGCGTCTCCGGCGACGAATAGAGCCAGAGCCACAGCGCAGCCCACACGAGCCCGATGGCACCTGTCACCACGAACGCATATTGCCAGCTGTGCTCGAGAATGGCCCAGGCGACAAGGGGAGGCGCGAGCAGCGAGCCCATCGACGCGCCGATGTTGAACACACCGCCGGCAAGTCCACGCTCGCGCGCGGGAAACCACTCGGACGTCGCCTTCATGCCCGCCGGATTCGCCGACCCCTCGGCGAGTCCGAGAAGCGCGCGCAGACCGGCAAGCGCCTGCCAGCTGTTGGCCAGGCCATGCGCCATGCTGATGAACGACCACGAGATTGCGAAAACTGCATAACCGCGCTTCAGGCCAACCGCATCGAGCACATAGCCGGCAAACGGCTGCAGCATGATCGCGACCTGGAACGTGCTCAGCACCCACGAGTACTGCTGAGCCGTGAACAGCCCCTGCCTCATCATCGTGGGTGCAGCAACGGCCAGCGTACTGCGTGTCAGGTAGTTGATGATGGAGCCAAGCATGATCAGCCCGATCATCCACCAGCGGAGCCCTTTGATCGTCCGGAGTGCCATCGTCATGATGCGAGGGAGACAAAAGGCCGCGTGGGACCGCATCATAATTTGACACCTCCCCGCGAAAGCGCGAGGTTCCCGTATGAAACCCATCCTGCGACTCGCCGTGTTAGTCGTCGTCGGCGGCATTCCCGCGCTCGCGCAATCCGTTCGACGTCCGCTGGCTATTGAAGACTACTATCGCCTGAAGACCATTGGCGCGCCGGAGCTCTCGCCCGACGGACGCTGGGCCGCATTCACGGTCACCACCCGCGTCGAAGAGAACAACGGCGCGCAGAGTGAAGTGTGGCTCGCGCCGTTCGATGCGTCGTCTGCCGCGAGGAGGGTGAGTGCCGATGGTGCAAGCGCAACGGTACCCGGGTGGACCGCCGATGGCAGACTACGATTCAACGTGGCGGGACGCGGGTATGTGATTGATCCCGCCCGGCCGGATCGTGTGGACAGCACTGATGCGATGGCCCGACGCACGGGCCGCGGCGGTGGCGCTCCCGCCGTGCCGGTGGCCAGTCCGGATGGCAAGTGGCTCGCGAGCGTGCGCGACACGCCGCCCATGGTCAAGAAGAAAACGTTCGCCACCGACTTCGAGAAGCGTCACGACGAGCGCTTCAAGGGTGTCCAGTTCGACTGGTTGGAGTTCCATCGTGACGGTGCGCAGTTCCCGCTCCCCAACGTCACCGATCCTCAGGTCAGCCCACCACAGGAACTGTTCGTTGCCGCCACTGGCGACGACGCCAGCGTCAGGCAGCTCACTCACCTCGCGGTTCGTCCAGTGGGGATGCAATGGAACCGGGCGGGCACCGAGCTGCTGTTCAGCGCCGACAGCACCTATCGCAATGAACGGCTGTACGGGCGGACTGACATCTTCACCGTCACCATGGACGGAAAGGTCAAGCGTCTCACACCGAATAACGAGTACGACTACAACGGAGCACGGTATTCACCAGATGGGCGGTGGATCCTTGCGTCGCGCCAGCTGTCCACCGATGCCATTCTCGCGAAGAAGCTCACCCACGGTGGGGCGGTGGACCTCGTCGTCATTCCCGTGGAGGGCGGCGCGGAGCGTGTACTGACCGCCGAGTGGGATTACATCCCGGCTGGCGCGCAGTGGAGTGCGGATGGAAAGTTCGTGTACTTCACCGGAGGCGTGGGTGGAACGACGCATCTGTTCCGTGTGTCTCCCGACGGTGGTCCGGTCCGGCAGGTCACGACGGGCCAACGTCGCCTCGGCGGTTTCAGCTTCGACAGCGCCTTTTCGCACATGGCGTACAGCGTCGCCACCTTTGATGCGCCTTCGGAGCTCTGGGCGGCGAACATCGACGGCACGGGTGAGCATCAAATCACGCACGTGTTCGATGCGTTCACGAGCGAGATCGCCTTGAGTCCGGCGGAACGCCTGCAGTTCAAGAGCAGGGACGGCACGCCAATCGAAGGCTGGGTCACCCTGCCTGCCGGTTACGACGCAAGGAAACGGTACCCGCTCGTGGTCAGCAATCATGGCGGCCCGCACAGCGCCATCGAGTACGGATTGAACTTCAAGAACCAGTATCTTGCGGCTAACGGCTACCTCGTTCTCGAGGTGAACTTCCGCAGCTCCACGAATTACGGCGAGCAATTCCTCTGGGCCACCTGGGGCGCCTGGGGCACGAAGGACGGCCAGGACGTCATGGCCGGCGTGGACTACGTCATCGCGCACTATCCGGTGGACAAATTGAAGGTGGCGACCATCGGCCATTCATACGGCGGCTTCATGACCAACTGGCTGATCACCCAGTATCCCACGCGTTTCGCGGCGGCCATTCCGGGCGCCGGCATCGTGAACTGGACGAGTGACTATGCCAATTCCGACATACCGCGCACGAAGGAAACGGAGTTCCTCGGCGCACCGTGGGACCCGAAAGCGCGCGAGGTGATGCTGAAGCAGTCGCCGCTCATGTACGCAAACCGCGTGAAAGCCCCGACACTCTTCATCAACGGAGAGATCGATCAGCGTGTTCCGTACTCGGAGGCACAGCAGTTCTACGTCGCGCTGAAAAAGAACGGTGTGCCCACGAAAATGATTCAGTATGCGGGCATGCCGCACAGCATCTCGGGCTCCTGGAACATCGTGCACCGCATGCTCAACGAGCGGCAGTGGCTCGACCGCTGGCTGAAGAATTCACCGCTCCCGTGAATCTTTTTGTTGCCAGCATCCGCGCGCGCATTGCGTTGCCCTTGTCGCGCTCCGTATATATGCGCGATGATCCACGATACGGCACGCGAGCCGCACGCGACCCTTGGTAGTACCTCGCCCGTGGCCTGGGTTGCGCCCTTCGCCGTGTTCATGCTGTGGCTGGCCGTCGACAAGTACCTGCCCGTTGCGAACCCCGCAAAGGAAATGCTTCGCGACGTGGTCCTCATCGCGGCAATCCTCGCATTCTCCCGCCGCGTTCTGCCCACGTCCGCCCCCCACTGGAAAGCCAGCATCGCGCTCGGCATTGGCGTCTGCGTGCTCTGGGTTGCACCCGATGCACTGTTTCCCGGCTGGCGGAGCTCGCCCGTGTTCCAGAATGCCGTAACAGGGACGATCACCGCGTCCATCGGGCCGAGCGAGCTCACGCCGCTCATGCTCGCTCTGCGCACCGCGCGGGCCGCGCTCATCGTGCCCGTGCTGGAGGAATTGTTCTGGCGCGGCTGGCTGCCGCGATGGCTGCAGGACACGCGATTCGGCAATGTCCCACTCGGCCAGTATACTCCGTTCGCCTTCTGGGCCACAGCTCTTCTGTTCGCTGCCGAGCATGGCCCATTCTGGGAGGTGGGACTGCTTTGCGGTATCATCTATAATTGGTGGATGATGCGCACACGCTCGCTCGGTGATCTCATCCTGGTACACGCCGTTACCAACCTCGCGCTCTCGGTATACGTGATGTGGATGAGCCGGTGGATGTTCTGGATGTGAGCGGCGAACCGGTGGCGGAGCTTCCTGCTCCCGCGCTCCTCGAATCACCCCGGTCCACGTCGGCCGTATTTCGCTTGCTGGCAGGTGGCGGGGGAATCTGCCTGTTGCTCCTGGGCGCCGTCATCTCCTTTGGTGGAGTATTGCTCGCGCCGCTCGCCATGTGGATCGCGGCCACCGTACTGCGCCGCAAGGGGAAAAAGCTCGAGAAGTGGCCCGCATGGTTCGTGGCCTGTGGCGTGATTTGCGTGTTGACGTTGAGCATCTCGGCGGCGGCGTGGCAACGCACCAGCGGTGCGTCCATCGATCAGATCCATCACAACATGGATTCCCTCGCGGCAGTGCGTCGCACGAATCCACGTCCCTCATGGCAGGACCGGCTGTCGCCGCCGGGTGCACAGGAACGGGCGGATGTGATGACGCGCCGCATGGGGCAGTCGCGCACCGCGATGACCGGCATGCTCCTCGTTGGCGGAATACTGGTCGCCGAGTTCTATGCCGTCTTCGTCGGCACGCTGGGGTGGGGTGGAGCACTGCTCCTCCACTATTCGTTGAAGGGGCGCTGGCTGAGCTGACAACGTCCGCGCATCTCGCGGCGTACTCGTTCGTGGCCGCATATTCGCACTCGGTGCAACCATGAACACTTCACACGACAACTACATGAAAGCCAGCAGGCTCGCATTACTCGCGCTTACCGTCTCGGCTGCGCCGGCAGCGCGTGGACAGGAGCGCGAAGACCGCACTTTGCTCACGCAGGCGCAGATGACGGCGATCATCAACGAAGTCTCCGGTGAGCGCGCCATGCATCACATCATGGAGCTCGTCCCCTACCAGCGCGTCCGTCCGCCCGAGGAATATTCCGGGCCATATCAGGAGAGCCGCGTCATCGCGAAGTTCGCGAAGGAGTACGGCTTCAGCAACGTGAGCATCGAGACGTACGGTCCCGCGGGCGCCACGACGCCACAGCCCACGCAAGGCGAGCTGTGGATGACGGCACCCAAGAACGTAAAGCTGTTCGACATTCACGATATTGCTCTCGCCCTCGCCTCCACGAACGCCAACGGCGACATCTCGGCCGAACTGGTCGACGTTGGCGCTGGTCGTGCGCAGGATTTCGAGGGCAAGGACGTGAAGGGCAAGTTCGTGCTCACGTCGGGCTCCACGGGCGCCGTCTACACGCAGGCGACCCAGCGCGGCGCCATCGGTGTGCTCGGCATCAGTGCCATTGGATACCAGCGCTCCATCGACTTTCCGAACCAGATCGTGTGGTCCACGGTGAATGCCACGCCCGGTACGGTTGCATGGTCGGTCACGCCGGAAGTGCAGCATAACCTCCAGGCGCTCATCGTGCGGGGCGAGAAGATCACCATCCGCTCCATCACCAAAAGCGTGATGGTACCCAACAAGCAGGAGTACGTGCACGCGGAAATTCCCGGCGACGGAAGCACCACCCAGGAAGTCGGCATCAGCGGCCACCTCTACGAAGGCTTCATCAAGCAGGGCGCGAACGACGACAACTCCGGTTGCGCGCTGATCCTGGAAATCGGCCGCGCCTACATGAAGCTCATCGCCGAAGGCAAGCTGCCGCGCCCCAAGCGCACGATCAACTTTCAATTCGTCCCGGAAATCGCCGGCACTAACGCATACCTGGCCGCACATCCGGACAAGCAGAAGAACATGATCGGCACGTTGAACTTCGACATGGAAGCCATTCGCGTGGCTGCCAGCCGGAGCTTCTGGGTGCTGCAGCGTACGCCGGATACGTTCCCCTCGTACCTGAACGACATCGCGCAGAGCATGATGGAGTACATCGCGGATATCTCCCGCGAGCGCGTGCGCTTCCGTCGCTCGTTATCAGGGTATGCGCCCACGCAACCGGTGGAGTCACCACGCGGCAGCAAGGATGCGTTCTACATCAAGATCGACAAGCATTATGGCTCGAGCGATCACGTGACATACATGCAGCATGGCATTCCCGCCGTCATGTTCATCACCTGGCCGGACATGTGGTATCACTCGTCCGAAGATACCCCGGACAAGCAGGACCCGACGCAGTACAAGCGTGCCGCCGCCGTTGGACTTGGCGGACTGGCCGTGATCTCCAGCGGAACGGACGAGATGGCCGCGCGTGTGGTCGCCGAGAATCTGGGCCGAGGCTTGTCGCGCATGGGTGAGTCGCACGTGAAGGGCCTTGGCTATATGGCCGACGCAGCGGACGGCCCTGCGCTCACGACGGCGTACAAGGAAGCACGCAATGCCATTCGTCATCAGGCCGAAATCGAGAAAGCCGTTGTGCGGACGGCGAGCGTGATGTGGACGAATGTCGCCGAAGGCAAGAAGCGCACGGCGGGGTTTGAGCCGCTCATCGACCAGCGCGCCAGTGCGCTGATGAACGAGGTGAAGGCCGCGTATCAGCTCGAGGCGCTGCAGCACAACGTTCCGGCGGCGGAGCCGGTGGTGTCTGCCGACGAGAAGGCTGCGGCGTCAACGATGGTTGAAGCCGTTCCGCCGGCACCGGGCGCAGGCGGCCCGGGTGGTGGTCGCGGCGGCGGTGGCGGTGGGCGCGGAGCTGGCGCCACGGGCCCGTCACTTCCTGATGAGTTCAACGCGGAGCTGTCGCTGCTGCTCGGCAAGGGATTGTCGGCGATGCAGATCCGCGATTTCCTGTCAGGCGAGTTTACACCGCTGCCGTTGTCGGACGTGATGGCCGTGCTTCAGGCCCGCGCAACCGCCGGATCAATCAAGCTGGTACCGAAAAAGTAAAATCCAGACAGTCCTTATCCTGGCGGCAGGCCGCGCACTGCCGCCTCGTATCGCGCCAGCATCTTTTTGCTTGGCCCGCGCACCTTCACCTGCACACCACCCATCAGCGCAAGGCCAGACACCCGAAGCACGGGCTGTGTTGGATCGAGCATCAGGTCGTCGCCGCCGCTCGCCTCGAAGCCACCCATGAAGGCGCCGCCAATGGACTCCACCCGCACGCCAGGCGGAACGGTGACCTCGATGCCACCCATGATGGCCGTGCAATCCATCTCGGTCACGCCGGGCGCGAACCGTGCCTCGCGGAGATCAATCTCGCAGCCGCCCAGCACGGCAAACACCTTGAGATGGCGTGGAACGATCCAGCTCCCTTTGCGCGACGTTCCGCCCAGTACGGCAATTACCACACCTCGCTCCGGCACCGTGCCGGACGGCGCGTACATCGGCGCATAGCCGGGTGCCAGGTCCTCGCCGCGAATGGCCGGAAGGTCGGATGCGAGTGCGTCCAGCTGCGCCAGGGAGGCTGATTCGTATGCGAGCTTGAGGCGATCCTCGAGCTCGTCGAGGCTCAGGTGATCGGCCGCGAAGTGCAGGCTCAGCTGCTGGACGACACGCTCGCGATCCACACTCGTTGGAGCCGGTGACAGCGGAGAAGGGGAAGATGAGCGGTCCGGATAGGTCATGGGTTCCGTCTTGGGTGTATCAAGCGATATTAGGCGGTCTGCGCGAGTCGTCAAGCGCGAGAGGCAAGAAGAATTCGTAATGATCATCCAACCCAAACACCGGCCAGAATGCTGACGCTGACCCTTCGCGATTTTGAGGACGCACGAGCACGGATCGATGCACACATCAAGCATACGCCGCTGCTGACGTCGAGGCAGCTGAGCGAGCTCACCGGATACGAGGTACGACTGAAGGCGGAGAATTTCCAGACGGTGGGCGCATACAAGATTCGCGGGCCGCTCAACAAGTTCTCGCAGATGAGCGACGAGGAAAAACGTCGCGGCGTGGTGTGCTCGTCCGCCGGGCAATCACGCGCAGGGCGTGGCACTCGCGGCACGCATCCACGGTATTCGCGCCGTGATCTGCATGGCAACCAACGCGACGCCGGCAAAGATCGCCGCGACCAGGGCGTATGGCGGCGAAGTCGTGCTGCACGGGAACATCTGGGATGAGGCCAATGAGAAAGCACGCGAGCTGGAACGTGAGGAAGGACTCATCTTCGTCCATCCCTTCGACGATGAGCAGCTCATCGCGGGGCAGGGAACGGTCGGCCTCGAGATCATTCAGGATTGGCCCGACGTCGATGCGGTCATCGTCCCCATCGGCGGCGGCGGCCTGATTGCCGGCGTATCGATGGCGATGAAGGCGCACAATCCCAACATTCGGGTCATCGGCGTGGAGTCGTCCGATGGGCCAGCGATGAAGGCGAGCATCGACGCCGGTTCGCTGCAGACCATCGACTGCCGCACCGTGATCGACGGGCTGCGTGTACGTCGCGCGGGCGAGCTCAATTTCTCCGTCGTTCAACGCTTCGTCGACGACATCGTCGCGCTTCCCGACCGCGAGATCTTTGATGCGATGCTCTGGGTGATGGAGCGCTGCAAGCTGGTCATCGAGGGAGCAGCGGCCGCGCCCGTCGCCGCGCTGATGCATGGACTCGTGAAAATGCCCGCCGGCTCACGTGTCGCCGCCGTGCTGTCGGGCGGCAACATCAACCTCGATCAGCTCAGAACGCTCACCTGGAACTGAAAGCAGGTCCTTCGTTTCACGCAGTTCGTTTTCCGGCGTTCAGATCACGCGTTCATTCCCGCCGTCCACCGGCACCTGCGAGGCCGTTGTTTTCGCGAACAGCGGCCCACACATCTCGGCCGCCAGTTCAGCAACATCACGGCTCGCCACTTCGACGCCAAGCACGTTGTTGGTCTTGTATTCCTCCACGCTCAGCCCATAGTGCCTGGCGCGCGAGGCAAGGAGCTCCGGCGTCCAGAGCGCAGTGTCGAATACCATGTTCGGATGCAGCGAGTTGATGCGAATGCCATCCTTGCCCCACTCCAGCGCCGCCACGCGGGCGAGCTGGTTGAGCGCCGCCTTCGACACGGAATACGCCGCCGCGCCCGGGCCTGGCGCAGGTACATTCTTGGAGCCGATCACCACCACACGGCCTCCCTTGGGCGCGAGACGCAGCAGTGGATGCGACTCGCGCATCAGCATCAGGTTGGCATCCAGGTTGATTCGCATTACATCGTGCCATGCGTCGCTCTGCATGGCGGCAATGCGCGTGGAGGCCGCAAACACCCCGGCGTTGAGGATGAGCATGTCCAGTCCACCAAACGTGCGCGCGGCTTCATCGAGCGCCGCACCAATGGCTCGCTCGTCAGTGAGGTCGGCGGCTATGCCGTGATAGTCCGCACGCGTGTGCAGTCCAACAACCGTTGGAGATACGTCCACGCCCACCACGGCCGCACCGCGGGCCAGCAGGGAGTCGACACACGCCTTGCCGATGCCGGACGCCGCTCCGGTCACGAGCGCCACCTCTCCGCCAAACACTGGCGGGCGCCCTCCGGCGCGAAGCTTGGCCTGCTCCAGGTCCCAGTACTCGACGTCGAAAATGTCCTGCTCCGGCAGCGCGTGCCATCCACCAAGGGCCGTCGCCCGCAGGATGATGTCGATGGTGTGACGATAGATGTCGCGCGCAATGGTGGCATCGCGCGCGCTACGGCCCGTCGTACACAGCCCCCATTCCGGATCGAGCATGACACGCGGCGCAGGATCCAGCATGGTCAGAGCCCCGGATGCGTGCGCGGAGCAATCGGCGAAATACCGCTCGTAGTCGGCAACGTAGGACGCGACATCGCGCCCAAGCATCGGAACGCGTTTCGTCCTCAATACGTGATCCGGGGTGGCAGGCCCCTGTTGCGAGATGTCGCCCACGTCATCACGCCGGGCGAACGCAGCGTCACCATGCACGGCGAGGATGGCCGGCGCACCCATCGCATCGGAAATCTCTTTCCGCAGCGACGCAAGCTCCACGCGGCCGGGCCGCGCACCGGTCGATGCATCGCCTACCGTCCATGCCTTGCGACCGGCGAGATATGACTCCGCGACGCTCACGAGCTCGATCATCTGCTCGTAGGATTCCTTCGCCGTCTCACCGAATGTGAAAAGACCGTGGCCCATCAGCGCGAGTCCAATGACCTGGTCCTGATGGTTACTCGCCAGCAGCTCGGCGCAGTGCCTTGCGAGCTTGAACCCGGGCATGACATACGGAACCACGAGAACGCGAATGCCGAAGACGTCGCGCGCTCGTGCGAGCCCTGCAGGCGTATTCGTGATGGCAACCAGCGAGTCCGCGTGTGTATGGTCCACGAACTTTCCAGGGAGCAGCGCGTGCAGGATCGCTTCGACGGACGGGCTCGGTGACGCGGCATTCGTCATGCAGCAACGCAGCTCGTTCGCCATCTGGATATCCGTCAGCGTATCGAGCGTTGCGAGTTGCAGGAGATGACTCATGCGGCACGGCGAAAAACCTGCCGGCTCGATGTGCTCCAGGTCCCACCCGCTGCCTTTCACATGGAGAATGTCCTCTGCAACGCCAAGAACATTCTGCTCGCGAATCTTGACGGACGTGTTACCGCCCCCGTGCAGCACCAGCGACGGATCTCGGCCCAGCAGTCGCGAGGTGTAGATGCGCTGGCCGAAGTCGCCCGGATAGCGCGACGCCTCTGTGTCGTTCCACAAGCTGTTCATCCTGCGGAGCCTAATGAGCGAGCCACTTTCGCGCGAGGAGGCCGCACTCGACTGCGGGAATCGTGGCAGGAAGGTGCGCATTCCGAAGCAATACCCCAGATTCTGCATTACGCAGAATGGAGCAGAGCCAGTTGATGAACCGTCGCACGTTTGTCCAGACCGGAGCAAGTGCCCTCGCCGCGGGGCTGATCAACGTCCGCGCGCCGCGGATGCCGCACCAGGTCGCGCGTGCCCGCCCTACACCGCAGCAGCTCGCGTGGCAACGTGACGAGCTTGCGATGTTCATTCACTTCGGCGTCAACACCTTTACCGATCGCGAGTGGGGTGACGGCACCGAGTCACCGAAGATCTTCAACCCCACCCAGCTCGACGCGCGGCAGTGGGCGCGCACCGCAAGAGCCGCCGGCTTTCGCGGGCTGATCCTCACGGCCAAGCATCACGACGGCTTCTGCCTCTGGCGCACGAAGACCACGGAGCATTCCGTCGCGGCCAGTCCATTCCGCGGCGGAAAGGGAGACGTCGTCAAGGAGTTCGTGGACGCATGCCTGACCGAGGGCCTCAAGACCGGTCTCTATCTCAGCCCGTGGGATCGCAACAGCAAATTCTACGGCGACTCCGCACGCTACAACGATTTGTACGCCGATCAGCTGGCGGAGCTGCTCACGCAGTACGGACGGATCGACGAAGTGTGGTTTGACGGCGCCAATGGTGAAGGGCCCAACAGCAATCGCCAGGTGTACGATTGGCCTCGCGTCTTCGCGCACGTCCGCAAGCTCCAGCCAAATGCGCTGATGTTCTCCGACGCCGGCCCGGACCTGCGCTGGTGCGGGAACGAGAGCGGCACTGCTGGTGACCCGAACTGGTCGAGCGTGAATCCGGGTGTCGTCACCTTCCCTGGGCAGGGCGGCGCGGGCATTCCGGAGGCGTTGCAGCATGGCGATCCCAACGGCCTGGTATGGCGCCCGTCGGAGTGCGATACCTCCATTCGTCCCGGTTGGTTCTATCATCCGGCAGACGACGAAAAGGTGCGGACGGCCGAGAACCTGTTCGATCTGTATTTCAAGTCCGTGGGGCGAAACGGAAAGCTCCTGCTCAACGTGCCTCCAACACCGGCCGGCGTGCTGCATTCAACAGACGTCGCGCATCTCGCCGCCTTCAACGACCGGATGTTGAAGTTCAAGGAGTCGGAAGTGAATGCGGCGGAGACCGCAGCGTGGAGGTCGACCGGGCCGCGAACGGGTGAAGCGACGCTCGACCTCGGTCGATCCACGAACGTGTCCGTCGCGCGGCTGTCGGAGGATATCAGGGAAGGGCAGGCAGTTGCGAAGTATACGCTTTTCGGTGCCGACGCCGGCGACTGGACGGTGCTCGCACGCGGATCCACGATCGGGTATGCCAGGCTCGATCGGTTTCCACCCGCCCGCGTGCGGTGGCTCAAGCTTGTCGTCGAAGACGCGGCGTTCACCCCGGGCCCGGTTGGGCTGTCGATGTACGCCGCGTCCGTTACGTAAGCCGCTACTTACCGAGCTTCCTTCGCGTGAATGGGCGCGCGAACGCCGACGGAGGCGTGTGCGCGGTCGCGAGACCGTACGCCTTCTCGAATAGTGATCTGGCTTTATCCTGCTCGCCACGCTTCTCGTACGTGAGGGAGCAATGTCGTCATGAAGGGATCGGTGGCATTCTGCGGTATCGCGAGCGCCCGCGTCAACTCTGACTCGGCGGTCCTGAGGTCGTTCGTGTAGAGTGCGACGTAGCCCGCGAGGTAGGGAAAGAAACGCTCCTGTGCGGCAGCCATCGCTGGATCACCGTCCAGGATCCTTCGTGCCTCCGCAAGCTGCTTCGCCGCCTCGGCGGCATTGCCGCGGCGTGCCGCGAGTCGCGCCAGCGCATGGGCGAGGCGGAAATCCCAGAGACTTTTTGGATGTGTCTTCGGAACCGGCTCCTTCAGCCCGAGCGCCGTTCCCATTCGGTAGTACGTCTCGGCCACATCGAGTGCGCCCACGTCGATGCAGATGCGCGCCGCTTCGTTCGCCATCTCGCCTTGCTGGTAAAAGGCATTCTGCGGCTCGGCCTGTTCGCGCGTGACCCAGTATGCCATCACCATCTCCTCGTACTTCACGGTGTTGGCGCAGTCACCGTCAAAGGCAAATGACATGGCCATTGTGCGCTGCGCCGCCGATTTCGCCAGAGGTTCCGTGGCATCGTCGATGACCTTCTGGATGATGACGCGGGCGTCCGCGGTTTTTCCGTCGACGTCGAGCTTGGTCGCCTCCTGAAGCGGGCCGCCGGCGCGCCCGCCCTGTGCCAGCGAGAGTGAGGGAATGGCAAGGGACGTCGCAAGAACGGCAATGATGAAGGATCGCATTGGTGGGGTGGCGTAGGATCAGAGGAAATTACGATTTCACCAATGTCACCGATACCCGCTATGATTCAATACGTCGCACGTCGTGCGATTGACGAGCCGACCAGGATTCCCCGTCATCGCGGCTGGAGCGACACCCCATCGTGGCCAAGAAACCCAACTACGACTTCGAGAAGCGCAAGAAAGAGCTGGATCGCAAGAAAAAGAAGGATGACAAGCGTGCCGAGCGGCTCTTGCGCAGGCAGCAGGGTCTTCCGGAAGACGGTGAAGAGGGCGAAGAAGTGGCAGAACCCGGCGAATCCAACGCTCAGGACGTCCAATAGGAGAGGGTGCGTGATCCGGACAGCGCTGCTCCTCGTTGTGGCAGGAAGCGTGGTCGCGTGCGATACCTCGCCGCGAGGACCACTGGCCGACCTCGCCGTCGAGTGGAGTGGCGGAAGTGCCAACGTGCGGTGCAAGGATACGGGCCCACGCGGTGAGAATATCGGTCCCATCCCCGGAACGGAATACTGCGAATGGGTGCGTCCGGATGCCCCGGGCGCCGCGCCGGTCATCGGAATGCGGTATCAGCGCCGGCTCGCCTCGCTCACCTGGTCACCCACGGCACGCGACTCCGCAGGCACTGCGCGCGACGTGGCGCTCCTGGCGGCATCCATGCAGAAGCGGGGTCTCGTGGGCTTTCCATGTAACAATGCTGCGCGGGTCGCGGCAGGCGTGCAGGGAGTTCGCTGGGCAAACCGCTCCATCGCCGTCCAGCTCTCCCGGCTGGCATTCCCGTCTGGTGAGGAAAGAATCGTCGTCTTTGCCATTGACGCGCCGGACGCGACTCCACCAGAATTCTGTGCCAAGCTAAGATAGGGATCCGTTCTACCACATACCTCTCGTGATATCATGATCAACGGAATGCACGCGCTGCTCTATTCTACCGCTCCCGATGAAACGCGTGCGTTCTTTCGCGATGCGCTCCGGTTTCCCTCGGTCGATGCCGGGCGTGGATGGCTCATCTTTGCCCTACCGCCTGCGGAACTGGGCATTCATCCATCCGAGAGCGAGCAGGCGCCGGAACTTTACCTCATGTGTGACGACCTGGATCGCACCCTGCACGAGTTGGCGGCCCATGGCATTACTGTTGCGCGCGAAATAACCGAGGCGCGCTGGGGAAGGTCGACCACCATTCGCATTCCCGGTGGCATAGCCGTTGGTCTCTACGAGGCGCGTCATCCTACGGCGCTTGCCATCGCCGCGAGCGAGGCCGCGAAATACGCCGCACCGCACGGCGGGCGCACCATCATCGACGACTTTGCCGGAGAGTATCGGCGGTACCGCACACTCGGTGAAAAGGCGTTCGCGCAGATGTCGGATGATGCGTTGAATCACGTGCCCGCCGCCGACGCGAATTCAGTGGCGATGATCGTTCATCACATGAGCGGAAACCTGCGGTCGCGGTTTACCGATTTCCTGACCGCCGACGGCGAGAAGCCGTGGAGAATTCGTGATGAGGAGTTCAAGCACCGGGTCTCCACGCGCGATGAGGTGAATGCCACATGGGCGGCGGGTTGGAATGTGCTCGAGGCACAGCTCGATGCACTCACCGATGTGTCACTGGGTCAGACCGTAATGATTCGGCGGCAGCCACTCACGGTGAACGCCGCTCTGTGCCGCTCCCTGTCGCACGTATCTTATCATGTGGGCCAGATCATTCTGCTTGCACGCATCACCGCCACCGCACCATGGACGTCGCTGAGTATTCCGAGGGGGCAGTCCGTCGCATACAACGCGAATCCCACGGGCGAGAAAGTGGCAAAGTCATAGCGGTGGCTTCCAACGATGTGCGTGGTGGTGTTGTCATAGAGGTGACTTCACCCATCCACAAATGCGTCCTGGCATTTCCCTCCTGTTCTTCGGTATCGCGCTCGCTTCAGGTCCGCTTGCAGCGCAGACTGCTCCGACATCGCAAAATGATCCGCGCCCCGTTGTACGCGCGGTGGAACGACGCGAGCCAATCGTCATTGACGGCAAGCTCGACGAATCCGCGTGGCGCGCCGCGCAGCCCATTTCGGATTTCCATCAGCAGTCTCCGGACGAGGGCAAGGCACCTACCGAGCGTACCGAGATCCGTGTGATGTTCGATGGCGGCGCACTGTATGTTGGTGCGCGGATGTACGATGCACAGGGGCCAAGTGCGGTTCGGAAGCTGCTCGTGCGTCGCGACCAGCTCCTCAACGACAATGCATCGGACAAGATCTCGCTCGTCCTCGACCCATACCACGATCGCCTCACCCGCGTCTGGTTCGAGCTCAACCCGCTCGGCGTAAAGGGCGATCACCTCAACGGCGACGCATCCTATGATCCGGTATGGGAAGGCGCATCAACCGTGGATTCGCTCGGCTGGACCGCGGAGTTTCGCATTCCGCTCTCGCAGCTGCGCTTTCCTCGCGACTCGGTCCAGGCGTGGGGGCTGCAGGTGTGGCGCACACTTGCCCGCCGGAACGAGTCGGACATGTGGGCATTCTGGAAGCTCAACGAGAGCGGCGGTCCGGGTTACTTCGGCACCATCGAGGGGCTGGCGCTTACAGAGCAGCCGCGCCAGCTCGAGCTGCTGCCCTATGTCGTTTCCAAGAGCACTTACGCGCTGCCGGCGGCAGGTGATCCATTTCACGACAAACGGCAGGTGGCGGCGCGTGTCGGCGGCGACATCAGGTACAACATCACGTCCAGTCTTACGCTGGATGCCACGGTGAATCCGGATTTCGGCCAGGTCGAAGTCGATCCGGCCGTCGTGAATCTCTCCGACTTCGAGACGACGTTCCAGGAAAAGCGTCCCTTCTTCGTCGCGAACTCGTCGGCGTTTTCATTCGGCAGCTTCAACTGCTTTTTCTGCAGCAACGTATCCAACCTCAACGTCTTCTATTCGCGTCGCATCGGCCGCGCGCCGCAGCTCGGAAGCCTCGTCAGCTCACGAGCCACCTATGCCGACGTGCCCGACGCCTCCACGATACTTGGTGCAGCAAAGATCACCGGGCGTACGGCAGACGGACTCTCCATTGCCATGCTCGAGGCGGTTACCAACAAGGTGAACGTGCGTTACACCAATAGCAGCACGCTCGACACGCCCGCAATTGAGAGTGAAGCCGAGCCGATGACGAACTACTTCGTGGGCCGTGCGCGCAAGGATTTGCGACATGGCGATACGCGGATTGGGTTCATCACGACGCTGACCAACCGCTTCATGAGCGACTCCACCGAAAAGAGCCGTCTTCGCAACCGGGCGGAGCTCGTGGGCACCGACATCCAGCACTACTGGAACAATCGCGGCTATTCGTTCATCGGGCAGCTCGCCGTGTCGGACGTTGGCGGCGATACTGCGGCGCTTCGTCGTACGCAGCTCTCGAGCTCGCACTACTTCCAGCGCCCGGGCCGCACGGAAACGAGTGACGGTGTGTTCGACATCGCATACGACCCCGCACGCACGTCACTGCAGGGCTACGGGTTTTACGGGCGCCTCGCGAAGGAAAGCGGAAACTGGCTATTCGAGACGGCACAAAATTGGCGCAGTCCGGGCTTCGAGATCAACGATATTGGAACCCTCAGCCGCACCGACTACAAGTGGATGCAGGCCAGCGTGCTGCGTCAATGGACCGCCCCTACGGCGTGGTACCGCTCTGCAACGGTCATCGCCGGCGGGCAGCAGCAACTCAACTACGAGGGGGACAGGACCGACCTGCAGACCGAGCTGTATGGGCAGATGACGTTGACGAACTACATCGGCATGAGCGGCTTCTACATCAACCATCCGCCCGTCTACGATGGACTCGCCACGCGCGGAGGCGTGATTCAGCGAACGTCGGGCTCCGACTTTCTCTCGGCGTCCTTCAACGGAGATTCCCGCAAGGCTGTTACGTGGGATTTTGGTGGCGACCGTGGCCAGAACATGACGGACGACGGATGGAGCGGCGACGGCTACGCCGATCTCATCCTGAAACCTGCGGAAAATCTCAGGGTGAGCTTTGGACCCGCATATTCCCGCTCGGTGAGCAACAAGCAATTCGTCACGAACATCTCGGATGCAACTGCCACCACGTTCGGTGGAATTCGCAGTGTGTTCGCGCGTCTCGATCAGCACTCGTTCTCCATGAATACCAGGGTGAATGCGACGCGCAGCCATTCCTTGCGAATGGCCATTATGATGCGCTCAAGCAGTTCACGGCACCGCGCACCAGTGACGTCGCCGCCTACGGAAAGGGTGCCGGAACACTCACCGAAACGCGTGATGCCACGGGCCGCCTCACGTCATCACACATTGATCCGGACGGGGCAGGGCCTGCGGCGGCATTCGACGTCGGCAATCCCGACTTCAACATACGCTCGCTGCGGGGAACCGCCGTGCTGCGCTGGGAATACCGGCCCGGCTCCACCATGTTTTTTGTGTGGACGCAGCAGCGGTCAGGGTCCGAGCTGTACAGCGACTTCGATTTCAACCGCGACAAGTCCGCGCTCTTCCGCGACCGGCCCGTCAATGTTTTTCAGGTGAAGGCCAGCTACTGGTTGGGGTTGTAGAATCTCGAGGAACCCACGTGCTGCACACGGAACGACTCACGCTGTCGCGATTCACCGTTCACGATGCCGACTTCATTCTCGGCCTGCTCAACGAGCCGTCCTTTCACCGGTTCATCGGAGACCGCGGCATCCGTGTGCTCGACGATGCGAACAGATACATTCTCGATGGGCCGGTTGCCTCCTATGAGCAGCACGGATTTGGTCTCTACCGCGTTGCCCTGACGGACAGCAACGTGTCCATCGGAATGTGCGGGCTGCTCAAGCGCCCCACGCTCGACGATGTGGATATCGGCTTTGCGTTCCTGTCTGCCGCATGGGGAAATGGGTACGCCATCGAATCTGCAATGGCAGTCGTGGAGCACGCGAAGAACGACGTCGGTCTCACGCGGCTCGCCGCCATCGTCTCGCCGGAAAATGCCGCCTCCAGGGCGGTGCTCGCCAGGCTCGGCTTCATGTACGAGCGAACGACTCGATTGACCGCGGAGTCGCACGACGTCGACGTGTTCGGGCGAATGCTCTGACTCGCAACCGACGTCAGTGGCGGCGCTCGCCGGCAGTCACCAGATTCATCACATGCACAGCACGCCCATCCAGATGCGCTTCGCCGATACCGACGCGCTCGGCCACATCAACAACGTGAGCTACATTGCGTACGCCGAAACCGGCCGCCTTGCGTTTCTCAAGGCGCTGGGCGGCGCCGTGCGCTCGCTCATCCTCGCGCATGTTGCCGTGGACTTCCGGAAGCAGGTCGTCTTTGGTGAAGACGTCGTCATCGAGACGTGGGTCGAAAAGATCGGTGCCACAAGCGTAACGCTCCTTCAGCGTATCATGGCCAACGACATCCTCGCGGCCGATATCCGCAGTGTCGTGGTGTCGTTCGACTACGCAGCGCAGCGGGCGCAGCCGTGGTCTGACGAGGCGCGTGCGGCACTTGGAGCTTACCTTGTGAAATCGGGTACTTCGGATTGACTCTCCACGCACGTGCGGAGGATTGGACCGCATGAGTCTGCGACTGCGAAATTTGCGTCCCGCGCACCTGCTCGCTGCGTGGACCGCGTACTGGATCGCCCTCGTTGGCGTAACCGTTGGCCCCGCCATCGTGAAGATCTGGCAGGTTACGCGTGACACCAGGCCCCAGAGCAGCGTGAGCGCCGGTTTTGGCGACGGCAACTTGAACCTCCAGGTGCTGAAGGGCACGGCCACCGTCTGGGCAGGCAGCGCGAGTATGAGTACCGTGGCCCTGTTCATCGCGGTGCCGCCGCTGCTGCTCTGGATCGCCTGGCTCGCCGCACGGCCGCGAGGCACGCACACCCCTGAGCCACGGTTGCTCAGCGAGCAGCGGGATGTGCGGCCTGCGCCGCATCGGCATCCGGATGCCGTGCCGAATGAGCCGCCGTCGGAACGCCGCTCATAGTGGCAACCCTTGGCGCGCTCCGGGCAGGATTTTTTCCGCTTCGTCGATAGGTGACACCGCTTCCACTGCACGTGCCACGCCGCAACAGGCCACTGCTCGTAACGCTCGGACGAGCGGCGCTTCGCATGCGGGGATGGCAGATTTCCGGTGCAATCCCGGCGGTGCCCAAGTGCATCATCATCGTCGCGCCGCATACGTCCAACTGGGATTTCCCCCTTGGCGTGGCCGCCATGTTCGCGCTCGATCTCGATGCCCACTGGTTCGGAAAGAACACGCTCTTCTGGCCGCCCTTCGGGTGGCTCCTTCGTCATCTCGGTGGACGTCCGGTCCGGCGCGACACGGCGGGCGGCGTGGTGGAAGAGATGACCGCAATCGTCCGTGCCGAACCAACGTTTCTCCTCGCACTCGCGCCCGAGGGAACAAGGAAACCCGTGGCCCGGTGGCGCTCGGGATTCTACCGAATCGCCGAAGCGGCCGACGTCCCCGTCGTGCCAGTGGCGTTCGACTGGAGCACGAAAACCATCTGGATCATGGAGCCGTTCAGGGTTACTGGCAACCTCCCCGCCGACATGCGGCACCTGCGGTCATTCTATCGCTCGGAGATGGGGCGGGATCCGACCAAGTTCGTGGCCAGCTGACCGGCGGTCTCGCGCCTCCGCCGGCCACTGCTTCTACTATGCAAATAGTAGATATAGTTTGGGAACATGGAGCCCAACGAGCTGCACACCCTCACCGGCGATGTCCGAACCCACGAGCGCTTCCACTCGCGCTACCTCGGGCACGACCGCACCGTCCTCGTCTATCTGCCTCCGCACTATGACGCCAACGCTGTCAACCGGTATCCGGTGCTGTATCTGCACGACGGACAGAATGTCTTTGACCGCGCCACCTCCTTTGGCGAGGAATGGCACGTGGACGAATGCGCCCAGGCGCTCATCCTGGCAGGGGAGATCGAGCCGCTCATCATCGTGGGCGTCTACAATACCGGCGAATTCCGGGTAGATGAATACACCCCTACCGCAGAGCTGGAAAAGGGCCGAGGGGGACATGCCGACGACTACGGCCGCATGCTCGTCGAGGAGCTCAAGCCTTTCATCGACAGCACCTACAACACGCTGCCCGGCGCCGCGAACACTGGCCTGGGCGGCAGCTCGCTGGGGGGCCTCGTGACCCTCCATCTCGGCCTCCGGCATCCCACGACCTTCAATCGCCTCGCGGCGCTGTCTCCCTCCGTCTGGTGGGATCAGCGGGTACTCCTCACCGAGGTGGAGGCGTTGCCACGGAAATTGCCACTACGCATCTGGCTCGACGCCGGAACGGCCGAGGGCAAGGATACGCTCGACAACGCACGCGACCTGCGCGATGCGCTGGTTGCGAAAGGCTGGATTATTGGCGACGATCTTTCATACCTCGAAGCGCCCGGCGGCGAGCACAATGAGCAGAGCTGGGCGGCGCGTGTCGAACGGGTCCTGAAGTTCCTTTTTCCTCTCTCAACATCGGCGCCGCATGCATCGTGAGCACGTTCGCTGGTTCAGCCCGAGACTCGACAGGGAGATGGATCTCCTTGTTTTCGGGCACGCCGGGGCACGAGTGATCGTCTTACCGAGCTCCATTGGGGGATTCTTCTAATGGGAAGACCGCTGCATGATCGAGGCGCTCGGCGAACACCTCGAGAAAGGTTGGC
>JAQBPY010000189.1 GCA_028287285.1 Gemmatimonadota bacterium | reverse complement strand
CTTCGAGTCCCTCCAGCCTGGCACCGAGCCGCTCGTGCACGATGCCGTCCGACTCCGCCGAGTCGAGCGAGTCCGCAACCACATCGTAGCCAAGCACTCGCACATCGCGCGCTGCGAGCGCCCGGGCCAACGATCCACCCATGAGTCCGAGTCCGATGATGCCGACTCGCTCGATTCGACTCATGAGTTTTCTTCCTGCGCGCGCCTCGACAATCCCACCACCTGCCAGAACACTTCGCGCACCGCCTCTACCGGCAAGTCGTGTTCACGCGCCGCTGTAACCGCTCGGCGAATGACCTCCGCTTCGCGCTGCGGATCCAGAATGGGAAGACCCGCGGAGCGTTTCAGCGCCGCCGTACTCTTGCCGAGTGCCACGCGCTGTGCGAGCAGTGCAATGAGCTCGCGATCGATGCGTTCGATTTCTCTCCTCGCCTTGCCCAGCTCGACGAGGGCATCCTCGGGAGATCGCCAGTCGCCGCCGTCCGTCATGCTACGGCAGCGCCGGTAAACTCCCGCGCCTCCGCGAGTTGCGAGTGAGGTGCAAAAGACCGCTCCGCGGCCACGGCAAACGCGGGGATCCTCGCCATGAGGGCGATGAACGCGTTGAAGTCGAGTGACTGGTCTCCATCGGAGAGGGCATTCTCGGGCTTCGGGTGCACTTCGATGATGAGCCCATCCGCACCGGCCGCAATGGCGGCGAAGGCGAGCGGCGCAACGAGTGCCGCGTCGCCCCCGGCATGACTCGGATCCACGATCACCGGCAGGTGCGTTTCGCGCTTGAGCACCGGAATGGCGGAGACGTCGAGCGTGTTGCGCGTGGCACGCTCATAGGTTCGGATGCCGCGCTCGCACAGCACCACCTGGTGATTGCCGTGCGCCATGATGTACTCCGCCGACATCAACAGCTCGCTGATCGTTCCCGACAATCCGCGCTTGAGCAGCACCGGACGCTGCACCCGTCCAAGTTCGGCAAGGAGCGCGTAGTTCTGCATGTTGCGCGCGCCCACCTGGAGCATGTCCGCATGTTCGGCCACGAGGTCGACGTCGCGTGTGTCGAGCACTTCCGTCACCACCGGCAAGCCCGTCTCGGCGCGTGTTTCCACGAGCAGCTTCAAGGCTTCCTTGCCCAGCCCCTGGAAGGAGTACGGCGATGAGCGCGGCTTGAATGCGCCACCGCGAAGAATCGATGCGCCGGCGCGGCGCACCGCCGTGGCCGTCTCCATGATCATCGATCGGTTTTCCACCGAGCACGGACCGGCGATGATGGCGATTTCCTTGCCGCCGATCACCGCATTTGCGCCCACCCGCACGAGGGTTCGGTTCACCGTGAACTCACGTGACGCCAGCTTGTATGGCTTGAGCACCGGCATCACGGATTCGACGCCCGGAATGGAGCGAAGGGGCAGCTCCATCAACTTCGTTTCGTCGCCGATGCAGCCGATGATGGTGCGATGCTCGCCGCGCGAGAGGTGCGTGTGGAGCCCTGCCGCCTCGATGCGCTCGCGCAGGTGATCGAGCTCGTCGTCGGTGATGTCGGGGCGGGTGATGATGATCATGATGGGGGCTCGCGGGAGTGGTGGTGGAACTCTTGGACAAACAAAAACGGCCCGTGGATTTCCACGGGCCGTCGGGGGTTTCGTATGCGAGGAGCGGTTGAGCTCCGGTCAGTTACGCACAACGTCTCCAGCCGCGGCCCGTGTCTGGGTAGCGGTAGCTAAAAAAGAAGACGGAATACTGGGCGCGGCTGGACATGACTTTACGATAGGGTGGGTGGGTGCGCTCGTCAAGGGGAGGTGCGTTAGCGTCAGACTTTGTCTCTGCCGTTCAGGGGCCTGGAGGCGCCGATATGGACGTCAGATGCGACACGATGGAATCGGAGCGGTCAAGGGCGCGTCGTGGGGAGTGCAGTCGGGGGCGCGGCGAGCATTGATGAGGGTCCGCGTGGTATGAATCGGGGCGCGGCGAGTGCGGTTCGGGATTCGACAGGTACGGTTCGGGGGGCGGCGAGTACGGTCCGCGGTACGGCGAGCACGGTCCGCGGCGCGGCGAGTTCTGATGAGGATCCGAATGGTATGAATTGGGGAGCGGTGAGTGCGGTTTAGGATGCGACCGGTACTGTTTGGGGCGTGGCGTAGACAGTTTGCGATTCGTTCGGTGCTGTTCGGGGCGCGGCCAGTACGGTGCGCGGTGCGGACGAACCAGTTCGGGGTGTGGCGAGTACAGTTTGCGATTCGTCCGGTATGGTTCGGGGCGCGGCGAGTCCGGTGCTCGGTGCCGACGAACCAATTTGGGGGCGCGGCGAGTAAGGCCCTCGGTGCGGACAAGCCAGTTCGGGCGCAATGAGTACAATCCGCGATCTGGTGAGTAAGAGTCGCGGTCGAGTCGTGCCGATTCGGTGAACTTCGAGTACAGATGAGGGATCAGACGTTCATGTCGGCGGAGGAGTGCGACCAGACGAGTGCGCGTCGCGCACACGTGGTGGCGCACTGGGTGCAGGTGGGGGCGCAAAATTACCGAATGGTTGTCGTTGTGCACCGAGGCGTTGGATCGGACACGTTTGTGTCAGCGCGTTGGGTTTGAATGGGGGACCGGTCGATCAGATTGCGCGCCGATCCCGCAGGGTGCGCGATGTGTCCGCGCGAAGTGTGCGCGCGCTCAATGTTCGTCGGCTCCAGCAGCTCGTTATTTGTGCTCAATGCGAGGCGGTAGGTGATTACCTGGACGAACTGCCAACTCGGGGACACCGATGTATACGCTATTCTGCCCGCGGCGATCTGCGGGCTGACGACAAGGGGATGAGCGCCACGGTGTTTGCAGCGCGTTGCCGGAGGACCGGTCAACGAGTTGTCACGAGCCGGAGGCGCAGCGCGGCGTGGTAATTACTGCATACTGTGCAAGAACGTTACGGCCCGCAGTGGTGTTATACTGCAAGCACGGGACAATTGGTCGGCTGTCCCTATGCGGCATAACTGGCGTTAGCCAGCGACGCAGATTGATTCCAAGGAGACTCTCATGAGTCGTGCTCTCGCGCTGATCACAGGCTTCATAAGCGCATTCTTCGTGTTTTACACCGCCCGGCTCCTCGCCGTGACTTCTTTTCTAACCCGCACTCGCGCGGGCGGTGGCGGGGCCTTCGTCGGCGCCATCGCCTTTCCGGTTCTGGCCGTCTTCTTTGGCTGGGTCGCTGTGCGCGCCTGGCGCCGCACACGCGTTCTATGACCCCGCTGGCTAACGAACGCTGAAGCCGACGAAGGGTTTATTGAATTGTGATGCCTTCGGTATCACTCTTATGTGGCCCCTTTGCGGCTTAGCTGGGGCGTTGATATGACTGGGCTGGTGTCAAGCGTCTAATGTTTACACATCCTTGTCGTGCGTGATCGTGGACCAACGTGGGCCCGAGGCAGCATCGACGGTTGATCCTGCTGATATGCGCCGATTCCTCCCGTGAGGAAGCAGCGCGGCAAGAAGCGGATTCGTCGGGAGCTGGCGCATTCTCGACTCGGGGATTCCGGTACTGCGTCCTGCCCGGACCGCATAACGCCGTCGGGAGTGCTCGCACATCGAGCCTCGGGACCGCACGCTGGACCACGATCACATCGCGCATGCCGCGTGCACGGGCTCGAGGTCGCGCATCACCGCCCAGAGGAACCCGACGAGCTCACGCGCGACCGCGACCACCGCGATCTGCGACCGCTTCCGGTACGATAAGTGATTGAACCGCGCATGCAACCGCTGCTGCGCTTTCCAGGCGTGCGTCATCACGGCGGGCGGTTGCCCCGCCTGGCGCCGCTTGAGATCCACACTCGTCTGGGGACGATGCCGATAGCTCCACGCAGCCTGGACCAGCACGTGGCGACAGTGACTGTTGCCCGCTTTCGTGATCGACCCGAGTCGCTGGCGCGTACCACTCGCGTCTTCGCGCGGAATGAGGCCCAGGGAGCAGGCGAGTTGATTCGGGCGCTCGAAGCGGCGCCAATCCACGATTTCGGTGGCCAACACCATCGCGGAGTGCACCGAGATCCCCCGGAAGCATTGCAGCTGTTTGACCAGAGGGGCGAGCGTCGGCAACTCGGCTAATTGCTCAATCTGTCGATCCAGTTCCTCCCGCCGCTGCAGCGTGTACTGCAAGAGCGCGTGATACTCCCGGTAGACGAGGCGATCCTCAGGCGCGAGCGGCGACGCATCCGTCGTGAGGTGCAGTAACCACTTCAGGTGCGGCGTGCACCAGTTGGTGCCCTCGCGGAACACGAACCCACACGTGGCCAGGAACTTCAAGATGTCGTGCCGCGACTTAAGGATCTCCCGCTGAAACGTCTCCCGACACCGGACGACGTCGCGGGCCCGCTCATCCGTCACGCTCGGAATGCGGACCGGCACGAGCTCGCCGGCGCGGTACAAGCGCGCCAGGTCGGCCGCATCGCGTTTGTCGTGCGTGCGCTGCACGCCGGGGCGTTTCGGAATGAGCGACGGCGCGATGACCTCGCACGCATCCCCCCACTCCACGCGCGCGCGGTGCAACACGTACCCGGCCCCACTCGCTTCATAACACGCGCGGATCTCGCCGTCGCGCGCGACACGCGCGATCCACTTCTGGAGCGTGGGGAGATCGTTGGGCCGCTTCTCGAGCCGCGTTGGCGCCTTGGCCGCCTGTGGGAGCACCGCGATCGTGATCGAGTCCTTGTGCACATCCATGCCGAGATAGATGATAGAGTGGACTGCAGGCGCAGCACCTTCGAGGAGTGATGACATGGGTTGGTCTCCGTGTTGTGCGACAGATCGGATCGTCGCATGTGGCGCTGGTGACTTCGTCTCAAACGCGGGGGAATTACTCCACGCGAAGAGCGGAGGCCAGCCCCGTCATAACTTCTAGACGGCCACACACTTCTACAACAGGCAAATGTTTGAGTCCATCCTCAAGGCGCTCAAGCTCGCGCCCCGCTTCTTCTTTGCGGCGTGGCTCCTCGGGGCAATCATTCTTTTTGCGCCAGATCATGCTCTCGCCACAGCAGGCCTCACCACACTGCGAGATCACTACCGCCAGTGGATTGGGCTCGGGTCCCTGGCGTCGCTTGTCATTGGCTCACACACGCTCTCATCGGCGTCTGGCACTCGCTCGTTCGCCGAGTACGCGCCCGCGGTGCCCGACAGGCCACACTCAAGAAGCTGGCGTTGTTGTCCCAGGAGGAGCTGGAGCTCCTAAGCTACTTTGTGCATCGCGGCGCTCCCACGCAAAACCTCATCCTTCATTTGCCGCCCCCGCTCGCTTGAGGAAAAGGGTCTTCTCAATGCGGAAGAGGGGACCGGCAATATGTTCGGATGGCCCCACACAATTCCGTCATTCGTGTGGAACGATCTTGTTGCGCGCCGCGATGTTCTATTTCCTTCGCTGGATACACCAGAGGCCAAGCGCCACTTCGATAGCTACGATAAGCGCATGCATGACCTGGCTATCGACGGCAGATAGACGTTCCTGCCCGCGTCCGACCGGCAGAGATCGACTGGGCGGCCGTCTAACGAAGTGTTGCAGCAGTCAGGGGGTCTTGCACCACTTCCGTTGACACTTCCACCTAACGACCCCGGGGTGTCAATCGATGCCACGATCCGCCCCACGCGCCGTTCGACGATACAGCGATGAGTTGAAGCTGACGGCCGTGCGCTTGAGCCACCAACCAGGGATGCTGGTGAAGTCCGTTGCCCGCTGCCCTGGAGATTCATCCCTTCATGCTCTCCAAGTGGCGGAAGGATGTGCGCGAGGGGCGAATCCGCGGCCGCGCCCCCAGGGCCCCGCCGCCCCGGACCCGTGCGCGAGATCGCCGCGCTGCAGGCCCTCGAGAAGGCCCATGCCCTGTTGCAAGAGGAGCATGCCCTCTTAAAAAAAGCCATTCGGTTCTGTTCCGTTCGAATGGCGACACGTTCGCCTTCATCGCTGCGCAGCGGACGCACTTCAGCATAGCGTCCCTGTGCCGGCGGTATCACGTGTCGCGCGGTGGCTATTACGACTGGCGTCAACGCGAGGCCAACCGGTATGCGGAGCAGGACCGGGTCGTGTCGCAGGAGATCACCCGCCTCTTGTCCCTCCATCAGGGGCGGTATGGCAGCCCCCGACTGTACCAGCTGCTCCGCACGGCGGGCTGGGTCGTGAGTCGCCGCCGCGTCGTGCGGTTGATGCGCGCCGCGGGCCTGCGCGCCAAAGCCGTATGCGGCTACCGGGCGAAGCGGAATATTCATGCGCAGTACACCCGCCATCCCAATCGCCTCTGGACCGCGACGGTGACCGCGCCGAATCAGGTGTGGGTCGGCGACATCACCTACCTGAAAGTCGGCCAGACGTGGCGCTATCTGGCAATCGTGATGGATCAGCATTCGCGCCGCATCCTTGCGTGGGCGCTCGCCAAGCACCGCACCGCGGCCGTCACCTGTGATGTGCTCGCCCGTGCCGCGAAGGGTCGCCCGGCGCCGGGCGTGATCTTCCACAGTGACCGTGGCTCGGAGGGTGGATTCAACCGCAACACCTTCTGAGCGAGGTGGGCGATGACAAAGACGGGCACGCGACGAGCGAGCCGTTCGACACGCAGCAAAGCGGTGTCACCGGGTCGGCCGCCGGTATTGGCCAAGGCGGCGCGGCGGCCATTCTGGGAGGCGATTGCGTGCGGGCTGACAAGTGAGGATGCCGTGCGGGAGGTTGGGGTGTCCGCACCCGTTGGCACGCGCTGGTTTCGCCATTTTGGCGGGATGCCGCCTTCACATCGGCGTTCGTCCGCGCCCGTTCGATCTCTGCGGTCCCTGTCGCTGCTCGAGCGTGAAGAGCTCGCGCTCATGCATGCTGGCGGGCATGGCGTGCGCGCGATCGCGTACACGCTTGGCCGATCGCCGTCCACGATCTCGCGTGAGCTGCGGCGCACTGCGGCGACACGCAGCGGCGACTTCGTTTACCGTGCCACCACTGCGCAGTGGCATGCGGATCGTGCGGCGATGCGTCCCAAAGTGGCGCGCCTCGCGGTGCACTCCCCCTTGCGCTTGTATGTTGCCGAGCGGCTCGCTGGCATGGTGGTGACATCGACTGGCGGACCGCTCGCAGGTCCACCGGTCGCGTGGAAGGGGCGCCGGCACGGGCGCCGCCAAGCGCGGCGCTGGGCACGTGCCTGGAGCCCTGAGCAGATTGCACGGCGTGTGCCGCTCGACTTCCCTGACGATCCCACGATGCGCATCAGTCACGAAGCTATCTATCAGGCGCTCTCTGTGCAGGGGCGGGGCGCACTACGGCGCGAGCTCACCGCGTGCCTGCGGACGGGTCGCGCGCTGCGGGTGCCCCGGGCGCGTGCACCGGGACGTGGGAACGGCTTCGTGACACCGGACGTGCTGATTAGCGCTCGGCCCCCAGAGATCGAAGACCGTGCCGTGCCGGGGCATTGGGAAGGAGATCTCATGCTTGGTGGGCGCAGCTCGGCGATTGGTACACTGGTCGAGCGCACGACCCGCTTCACCATACTGCTCCATCTGCCCCCGATGCCTGGGCACGGCGTCGTCGTCCGTGAAAAGACCGGTCCCGCGCTAGCCGGTCATGGCGCCGCCGCGGTGCGTGACGCCATTGCCCGTGCGATCGGCACGTCGCCCGAGCAGTTGCGACACTCGCTCACGTGGGATCAAGGCGCCGAGATGGCGCAGCATGCGCAGCTGCGACTTGACTCGGGCCTTCAGGTCTTCTTCTGCGATCCCCACAGTCCCTGGCAGCGTGGCACCAACGAGAACACCAATGGCCTGCTCCGACAGTACTTTCCGAAGGGAACCGATCTCCGCGGCGTGACCGGCACAGACTTGAATGCCGTAGCGTTCACCCTCAACACGCGACCACGGAAGACACTGGGCTGGCGAACCCCAGCTGAAGTATTCAATCAGCTATTGCAGGAACCTTCAACCAACCCTGTTGCGACGACCGATTGAATCCACCGAGTACATGGGCGCGCCGTTTCGCGCGCAGGTCGCCCAGCTCGCGATGCTCCAGAGTGCCAACGTCCGTGGCCCGGGCGACGCACATGCCGAATCGTTCTTTCACACGCTCAAGGCGGAACTCACCCGAGGCGTTGTCTTTCTCAGCGAACGCGCCCTGCGCACCCAGCTGCAACGCTACATGCACTATTACAACATGATTCGTTTACACTTGAGCCTCGACTACTGCTCACCTCTTGCCTTTGAACGGCGCGTGGCGTAAACCATGAGTGTCAACGGTGCTAGTGCAAGATCCCAGGGCGCTGCGGAAGCGCGCTTCGCGCGCCATTATTTGATGCCCTGCAGGTGAGCTTTGGCGTTGTAACTCAACCGGCATCGCCTGGCCCGGATAACGCTCAATTTGAGTCACAGGTGGTCGATTGACCACTTGATCGGGACGCGTCGATCTGCCACACTTCAGCATGGTCTCGCCTCTCCTCGACTTCACCCATTTGACGCCCGACCAGCGGATTGAGCTGGCCGAGCAGTTGTGGGATAGCCTCGATGCCGACCTCGTCGGTCCCTCGGCAGCGGACGCAGCCTTGCTCCGCGCGCGCCGGACGGACCTCACACAGGACGGCGATCCCGGTGAACCGTGGCGCCAGACGATCCAGGAGCTCAAAACGCGCGGCGCATAATGCCGCGCTTGTTCGTTCGGAAAGCAGCGAAAACCGATGTTGCTGAGGCGTTCAGTTGGTACGAGGCGCGACGAGCTGGTTTGGGCCACGAATTTCTTGATGAGATCAGCGTGAGCCTCGAGGCGATTGAAGCGCAGCCGCTCCGCTTTCCCACAGTCTTGGATGACATTCAGATGGCCGTCGTCCATCGCTTTCCGTACTTGATCTATTTTGTCGAGCTTCGGAACAGCATGTCCGTCCTTGCCGTCTTGCATGGGCGTCGCGACCCGCAAGTCTGGCAGCGTCGTCGCTGAGGTATAACGCGCGCTGCACCAATCAGGGCGCTGCGGAGGCGCGCTCCGCGCGCGCTTTATGTGATGCTGTGCAGGTGAACGCGGGCGTTTAGATGCACAGAACCAATGCGGTGGTACGTCGAATGAACGCCCGGACGCCATCGCCGGTTGCCTCCACGCCGATGGGCTGGGCCGCCATGGCATTTGTTCAACACTGGAGCGCGTTGGTGCCGAAGCGAGATGTACGTGAGGCTCATTCCCGCGGCACCGTAAATCGCCGCAGCTACTCACATGACCCGTCTCCCTCGCCGGCTTGACGCTCTGCACACCGCCGATTCAAAGCCTGACATCAGGCGCTTCTCGCACAAAGTGGCGGCTCGCGGGCAAATCCAGGTGTAGAGAACAGCATCTGCATGCTTGCGCGGCGAATTGTGGTATACCACTTTGGTAGCCTATCGTTCGTACCAGGCCACCGAGCAGGCCGCCGCCCTCAAGGATGACCATGACAGCCAGGATTTCGGGCGCTCTCGCGCTTTCCCTTCTCGTCAGCGGTGGCGCCGCCCACGCACAACAGGCGTCCGCGCTGAAAGTCGGCACGCCCGTGCACGCGACGCTCGCCGCGGGCGGCACGCTCCGGTACGAGCTGGATCTTGCGAAGAGTCGGTTCATCGCGGGCCGAGTTGACCAGGACGGAGTCGATGCCACCGTAACGATCACCGGTCCGGCAGGCAAGCGCGTACTGCGGGCGGCGCGCATTGGACGAGGCGCGCCGGAAACTTTCGCATTCGCGACCGACACCGCGGGCCGGTACGTGATCGAGGTGACACCGGCGACAGCGGGCAAGTCCGGCGACGTCCGCGTGCAGCTCACGCGGTCCGAGCCCGTCGCCACGACACCCGAAGGGAAGGTCGACCAGGCGGCCGCGCAACTATACAAGGACACGCCCGGCGCCATCGTGGGAGTGATCAAGGGAGGCAAGCTGGCGTTCGTGAAGGGGTACGGCTCGGCGAACCTCACGTACCAGATGCCGTTCACGCCGGAGACGCCGACGAACATCGGCTCGTCGTCGAAGCAGTTCACCGGCTTCGCCATCGCGCTGCTCGCGTCGCGCGGGAAGCTGTCGCTGGACGACGAAGTGCAGAAGTACATCTCCGAGCTCAAGACCTTCGGAAAGAAGATCACCCTGCGCCTCCTGCTATCGCACACCACCGGGTACCGCGAGTTCGTCAACACCCTGCTCATCGACGGACGCCAGGTGATGGAAGGCGATTACGTCGCGCCGGACGAAGCCATCAAGGTGATCAACCGCCAACCCTCACTGCAGAACGAGCCCGGCGCGGAGTTCAACTACAACAATTCCGCGTTCAGCCTCGCGTCCATCGTGGTCGAACGCGTCACCGGCCGCCCGTTCGCGGAGTGGATGCGCGACGAGGTGTTTCTGCCATTGGGGATGACGCACACGTGGGTGCGCGCCAATCCGGGACAGATCGTGCCCAATCGGTCGATCGGCTACATCGCCGGTGACTTCGGTTTCCGCGAAGTCCGGGACCTCGGCGCGTCGCAGGGGGCGGGCGGCATCAACACGACGCCGGCCGACGTCGCAAAGTGGATGGGCAATTTCAAGACCGGCAAGCTGGGCGGGCCCGCCGTGATCAAGGACATGACGACGTCGTTCGTGCTGAACGACGGGAAGCCGTCGAACTACGGTTTTGGCGTGTTCCTCGACTCCGCTCGCGGTCTCCGGCGGTGGCAACACGGCGGCAACGATGTCGCGCACAGCTCGACGTTCGTCTACTACCCCGACCTCGATGAGGGGTACATCGTCTTCAGCAACTACCAGAGTGTTCCGGGCAATATCGCCAACGTGGTGGCCAACGCCTTCTTTGGAACGCACATGACCGCGGCGACGGCGACTGCGGGTGGCGGCGCCGTTGTGACCGTGCCGGCAGGGGCGATGCGGCGCTACGCCGGCAAGTACGAGATGACGACGCTCGGGGGAATGCTGCTGACGGTCGAACAGCAGGCAGGCCAGCTGCGACTTCAGCTTCCAGGCCAGCCAGCGTTGCCGCTGCGCGCGACGTCGACGACGACGTTCGATGTGGTCGGCGCACCGGCGTCCATTTCGTTCAACACGATCGAGGGCGGTGCGGTGGAGGGAATCACCTTTCAGCAGGATGGTGCCAGGCATCCCGGCAAGCGCGTCGAGGAAAAGGCGGCGGTCGTGGATCTCACCGCCTATACGGGACGCTTCTTCAGCGAGGAGCTCGAGACGTTCTACGACCTGACGGTCGAGGATGGGAAGCTCGTGATCCGGCATCGTCGTTTCGGGCCGGCCGCGCTGACGCACACGAGTGGGGACAGCTTCTCCGGAACGTTGCCGGTCAGCCTGGTGGTCTTCAAGCGCGATGCGCAGGGCACCATCACGGGGTTCGACGCAGGCAATGGGCGGGCGCGCGGGATCGCGTTTACGAAGGTCACCCGGTAGCACTCGCCACTCTCCTGCCCGCCGCGGTGCCAATCATGAGCGACGGCACGGTAGCGAGCCGAAAGGGGCCACCGTAGACTCAAATGCACGATGACGACACGCCGATACGGTGACGACGAGGTACGCGAGATCTTCAATCTCGCAACGACGGGCGGCACGTCCGACCAGTCACTGCCCGCCGAACCGGGTGGCCTGACGCTCGATGAGCTCCAGCGCATTGGCCAGGAAGCGGACAGCTGTGGACCGGCAAGCTGGGCGACGAGGTCACCACCGTTGAAGGCAAACAGGCGGCGCGGGGGATCGCCATTGAAATGCTCGCCACCATGCGCGCGGCCATCGGAATCTCGAGAATGTCCGGCGCATCGTGCGGCTCCTCGTGATGGTCAACTGCACTCCGCGGTACACGGAGCCGCACGTCGTCGCCAACGGCGCGTCGGAGCTCTTCATGGAGGTCTTCGGCGAGCGTGGCGCGCACGCCCGAAGCGCAGTGGGAATCGCACAGGCGCCTTTCGGCGCGTGCGTGGAAATGGATCTCATCGTCGAAGTGGCCGAGGTGGCGCAATGAACGGAGACGATGTGCTGGATGATTTCATGCACTGCGAAATCACGCTGGACTCCGCGTGTAGACTGGTGGACACGGCCGGTGCCGGGCCGGCCGTGATCGTGCTGGCGGAGATGCCCGGGATCAGTCCGCAGGTCGCGCGATTCGCTCGCTGGGTGCGCGACGCGGGATTCACCGTCTACATGCCCTCACTCTTCGGGCGCGACGGAGCAGTGCCGGGCGCAAACGAAGGTGCGACGATCTTCACGCGAGCGTGCATGAGCGCCGAGTTCCGCGCGCTGGGCGCGAATGCATCGAGTCCGGTGACGCAGTGGCTCCGCGCGCTCGCGAGACTGGCACACGCCGAGTGCGGCGGCCCCGGCGTGGGGGCGATCGGCATGTGCTTCACCGGCAACTTTGCGCTGTCGATGATGCTCGAGCCGGCGATGCTCGCACCCGTCCTGGCGCAGCCGTCGCTGCCGCTCGACGATCCTGCCGGCCTGGAGATCTCGCCCGACGAGCTGCACCCCGTCCGCGAGCGGCTCGAGCGTGAGGACCTGACGGTGCTCGCCTATCGCTTTGCCGGGGACCGCTTCTGTACGGCACAGCGGTTTGCGGCATATGCCGAGGCGCTTGGCGACCGTTTCGTTGCGCGGGTGCTCCCGGACAGTGCGGCCAACCTCACCGATGTCCCGCCGTTCTTTGCGGAGCATGTACCATGTCCCCACAGCGTCGTCACCGTGCACCTGGTCGACGAAGCAGGTCAACCGACGATTGCCGCCCGCGACGAGATTCTGGCGTTCTTCACACGGCGCCTGGTGCCAGGAGCGACGAGAGGCGCGCCAACTCTGGCGTATTCCTGACGTTCCCGGATGGGTAGATCGCGCACCAGGCGGAACTACGCGTGCTTCGATCCCCCTTCCCGTCCGTCGGCATTTGCCTTGCGATTGCTGAGCGAGTCATCTCCCTCGAACGGAGCACGTCATGCCGAAGGTGATCGCCATCATGTCCATGTCGCTCGACGGTTACGTCGCCGATCTCGATGACGGTGTGGCCGAAGTGTTCGACTGGTACGCCAACTCGGGTGACGTTGCCATCGACACGGGGGGCGGGGACCCCATGACGTTTCACGTGTCGCGGCCGAGTGCCGACCACCTGCACGGGCTCATTGCCGAACTGGGTGCGGTGCTCACGGGGAGACGAACGTTCGACAAGGCCAATGGATGGGGCGGACGCCACGCGTGGGGGCCAGCGTTTGTGCTGACTCACCACGTCCCCGACGGATGGCCGCGACCCGGCTCGACCGTCCATTTCGTGACCGACGGCATCGAGAGCGCGGTGCGCCAGGCCAGGGCAGCGGCAGGCGGGAGGTCGGTTGGCGTCCATGGCGCCGATACCATCCAGCAATTGCTGAATGCCGGGCTCCTGGACGAGATCAGCGTCGACATCGCCTCGGTGTTACTTGGCTCCGGTATTCGGCTCTTCGATCGCCTGGCCGGCACACCATTCGTCCTTGGCAATCCAACGGCCATCAACGGCGTCGGTGTGACGCATCTGCGCTACCCGGTACGCAAGACGTAGTCACGTCTCGACATCGCTCACACTCACGCGCCAAGACGCCAACGTCTCTAACGTGGAGGGTGGGCGTGTCGCATCTTTCGGGATGCGACTCCACCCCTGCCTTCTGCTCCTGGCGCTCGCTGCACCAGCGCTCGCACAACCTCGGTCGCGCGCCCGCGACCTCGGCGTCGCGCCCGGTATCTTTGCGCCCGGTGCGAACAACGCCATCACCGACGTCGCTGGCGTGAAGGTCGGTCAGACGACAATCATCGCCGGCGACTCCATCCACACCGGCGTCACCGCGATCCTTCCGCACGGCGGAAATCTCTACCAGGACCGCGTCCCCGCGGCGGTGTTCGTGGGAAACGCCTTTGGCAAGCTCGTGGGCGCCACACAGGTCAGGGAGCTCGGTGAGCTGGAAACGCCAATCCTCCTCACCTGCACGCTGTGTGTCTGGCGTGCCGCCGATGCGATGGTCACCGATCTGCTCGCGCAGCCAGGCATGGAGCGTGTGCAGTCCATCAATCCGGTCGTTGGCGAAACGAATGATGGTGGCCTGAACGCGATTCGCTCCCGCCCCGTCACTCCCGAAGCGGTGCACAATGCATTGGCCACGGCCACGTCTGGTCCAGTGGTTGAAGGCACCGTAGGCGCAGGAACGGGAACGAGTGCCTTTGAATGGAAGGGTGGCATCGGCACGTCGTCCCGCGTGTTGCCCAAATCGCTTGGCGGATATACCGTGGGTGTCCTGGTCCAGACCAACTTCGGCGGCGTTCTCCAGGTGCTCGGCGCACCGGTGGGCAGGGAGTTGGGAAAGTATTCGTACAGGAATGCGGTGGACGCGGAGCGTGGCGATGGCTCGTGCATGATCGTGGTGGCCACCGACGCGCCAATCTCGGATCGCAATCTCGAGCGACTCGCGGCGCGTGCCATGATGGGACTTGGCCGCACCGGCTCCAGCGGATCGAATGGCTCGGGCGATTTCGTCGTCGCGTTTTCGACGTCGCTGCAGGTGCGGCGCTCACAGGCGTCAGGCGCGCCACGAACGCCGACGGATCTCACCAATGACGCCATGTCGCCGCTCTTCCAAGGTGTGATCGAGGCCACGGAGGAGGCGATCTACAATTCTCTTTTCATGGCCACGAGCGTCACCAACCGGGGCCGGACAGTGGAGGCAATTCCACTGGACCGTGTCCGCGAGGTGCTGGCGAAGTACAATATTCGGAAGTGACAATGATGTGAGCGAAGCAAGGGACCTGCCTTCACCAAACAGCATGTCCTGTCATCACCGTTGGCAATGATGCACACCACCACCCCGGACATTCATCATGCGAGTTCGCTTGTTCGCCGCCGCCGTTACGAGTCTCCTTCTTGCTCCCGCAGCGGCGCACGCGCAATCGCGCGCCATTCCGACACCGAAATCCGTGATCGGATTCGATCCCGGCGACGACCGCAAACTGCCCGAATGGCAACAGGTCGTTGCGTACTTCAAGGCGCTCGATGCCGCCTCGCCACGGGTGCAAACGCGCATTCTTGGCAAGACCACACTGGGACGTCCGTTCGTGGCCGCCTTCTTTGGTGATTCGGCGACGCTCGCGAATCTGCCAAAGGTGCACGAGACGCAGCGCAGGCTCGCCGACCCGCGTCTTGCCACTGCTGCGGAACGTGCCGCGCTGGAAAAGGACGGCAAGGTGGTGGTGCTGGTGACGTCCAGCATTCACTCGACAGAAGTGGGCGGAATTCTCACGCCGCTCAATCTCGCCTATCGTCTGGCCACGAGCGAAGAGGAGGATGCAAAGTCCATTCGCCGGAACACCGTCGTCATCATGGTTCCATCGCTCAATCCGGATGGAGTAGATATCGTTGGCGACTGGTACAAGGCATCACTCGGCAAGGCCTGGGAAGGCACCCAGCCGCCCGTGCTGTACCACTATTACACCGGCCACGACAACAATCGCGACTGGTATGCCTTCACGCAGGTCGAGACGCAGATGGTCATTGACTCGCTGTACAATCAATGGCATCCGCAAATCGTGAACGACATCCACCAGCAGGGCGGAAACGGCACGCGCATCTTCATTCCGCCCTACATGGACCCCATCGAGCCGAACATCGATCCCATCCTCATGGCCGGCGTAGCCCAGATGGGGAAATCAATGACCTGGCGGCTCACGTCGCAGGGATTCGTGGGCGTTGCAAACAACACATCGTACGACGCATGGACCCCTGCGCGCGCCTATCAGCACTATCATGGCGCCATTCGCATTCTCACCGAGACCGCGAGTGCGTCGCTTGCGTCGCCCGTGACGGTGAACTTCGACGACCTGCGTCCGGGGTACAATGTCGACCCCAAGGTAGCGGGGGTCGATTTCCTGACGAAGTGGCAAGGTGGCAAGTGGACCATCGGCGACATCGTGAAGTACCAGATGGCGGCATCGTGGGCGCTGCTCGCGCAGGCCGCCGACGATCGCGCGCTGTGGCTCGCGAGCTACGGCGAAGTGCAGAAGCACTCCGTGGAAGGCAAGCTTGCCGTTGGCCGGAGCGACTGGCCGGCGACCATCGTGATTCCCGCACAACCGGCGCGTGATACGGCCGTCAACTTCGCGTTGCGCATCCTCCAGCGCGGCCAGGTGGAGATCCGAAAGGCTGGCACCCAGTTCACCGCTGGCGGCAAGACATATCCTGCCGGCAGCTACCTGATCAACACCGCACAGCCGTACGGTGGCTTTGCCAAGACCCTGCTCGAGGAGCAGCACTATCCGGATCTCCATGAATATCCCGGCGGTCCACCCAAGCGTCCGTACGACGTGGTCGCCCACACGCTGCCGTTGCTCTTTGGGTTCGACGTCGCCTTCATTCCGGACGCCGTGACCGTTTCCGCCACGCCGCTTGCTCCCGTGAGCATGACGCCATGGGTTGCCAATGGGCTCACCGACAACAAGGCGCGCCGCATCGCGATCTACCAGAACTTCAACGCCTCGATGGACGAGGGCTGGACGCGCTGGGTGTTCGACCAATACAAGATTCCATTTACCGTCATCACCGCAAAGGATGTTCGCGCCGGTAATCTCGGCGCGAGATTTGACGCGATCGTCCTGCCCGATCAGCAGGCCCGGGCCATTGCCACCGGCCCCGCGGGCGTATATCCGGATTCACTCAAGGGCGGACTCGCCGAGCCGGGCGCGGCGGCGTTTGGCGCATTCGTGGATGGCGGGGGTACGCTCGTCACATTCAACGAAGCGAGCAACTACGCCATCGACGCCCTGAAGCTTCCGGTAACGAACGTGCTTGCCGGTGTACGCAACACGGATTTTTACGCGCCGGGCTCTCTCCTGAAGGTGGAGTTCGATCGCAACAACCCGTTGCTCGCCGGTTACACGGCGCCCGAGCAGGCCGTCTGGTTCGAGGGCTCACCCGCATTCGACATCACGGATGCCACGAAGGCCACGGCGGTGGCGCGGTATCCGGCCACCGGTAATCCACTGCTGTCCGGGTGGCTGTTAGGTGCACCGAAGCTTGCCGGCAAGGCGGCGATGGTCGACGTGAGGCGCGGCAAGGGGCATGTCATTCTGTTCGGCTTCCGTCCGCAGTACCGCGCGCAGACCATGGCGACGTATCCGTTGTTGTGGAATGCGCTGAAGGGGGTGCCGTCCATTACTCCCTGAACGACAACTGTCATCCCGCAGTCGTTTCACGACTGCGGGATGACACGCAAGATGACAAAAACTCAGCTGATCGGCTTGCCGAGTACCAGGTTCTCGATAAAGAACTCCATCATCCGCTGGTTGTTCACGCCCGAATGCCCCTGATCAGGCCCGACCTGCACCTCGAAGCTCTTGCCCGCCTGCTGCAGCGCCTTGATCAACTGCATCGCATTGTTCGGATGTACGTTGTTGTCCGCCGTGCCGTAGTAGATCATCAGACGCCCCTTGAGCTTGTCCGCATACGTCATCACGGAGCCAAGCCTGTAGCCTTCCGCGTTCTCCTGCGGAATCCACATGTAGCGCTCCGTGTAAATGGTATCGTAATGATTCCACGCGGTCACGGCCGAAGCACCTGACGCGGCCGCAATCACCTCCGGATGCCGCAGCAGCATCATGTCGGACGAATAGCCGCCGTAAGACGTGCCGTAAATGCCCATCCGCTGGCCGTCCACATACGGGCGCGTCGCGAGCGCCTTCAGGCCTTCCGCCATGTCGTCCATTTCCACCTGGCCGAGCTTGAGGTAGATGGCGTCGAGCACACGTTTGCCGATGCCGCCGGCGGAGCGCGAGTCGAGGCTCACGCAGATGAACCCGTACTCGGCCGTGGGCGACGGCATCTGGAAGAATTCGGACGTCGCCGGAAACTCGGGCCCACCATAGACCGACATCAGCACCGGATACCTGCGGGTGGGCACGAAGGTGGAGGGAAAGCTGATCAACCCGTGCAGCGTGGTCTTTCCATCCGCCGCAAGATAGGTGAACATCTCCTGCTTCTTGAAGCCGGCCTGCTCGAACTTGCTCAGGTCACTCTTTGCCAGCTCCACCACCACCTTGCCTTTCGCGTCGAGGATACGCGTAAAGGGCGCGACATCATGCGCCTGCGCAACGTCCACGAAATGTCTGCCGTCCGGGGCCAGCGAAATGGAATGCATGTACGCCGGGTCGGTGAGGCGGACGTCGTCCGTGCCGTTCAGGCCGATGCGATGCAGCTGCACCTTGAGATGGTTCTCACCATCGCGCGCCGTGTACCACAAGACTCCCGCCGCTTCATCCACCTTCACGATGCTCACAACCTCGAACTGATGCTGCGTCACCGGGGTGATCAGCTTTCCCGACAGATCGTAGAGATAGAAATTCTTGAAGCCGTTGCGCTCCGACAGCCACAGAAAGCGATTCTTGTCGGCGAGCCAGGTCATGGGCGGATTGTTCTCCACCCACCCTGTGGGCCACTCCTCCCGGATCACCGCACGGCACTTTGCCGTCTCAGGCGAGCACGCCGCGAATTCCATGATGTTCTGCCGGCGATTCGTGCGGTTGACGAGCAGCTCCTTGCCGTCCGGGCTCCAGCGCACGTTGTAGACGTAGTGTCCCACCACGTCATTCGTGAAGGGCCTGCCGTCGCGGATGTCGAGCGTCGTGGACTTCCCGGTCGCCACATCGTACACGAACAGGTCGACAATCGGATTATCCACTCCTGCCTTGGGATAGGCCTCCACGTCGAGCGAGCTTTGCAGCTTCGTCTGGTCCATCTGGAGGAAGAAGTCGGGCACCGGCTTTTCATTGAACCGGTAGTAGGCGACCTTGGTGCCCGCCGGGTTCCACCAGATCGCCGACGACTGGTTGAGCTCCTCGCCATAGACCCAGCTCGCCGTTCCGTACTTGATTCGCTCTTTCTCGCTGCCGTCGGTCGTGATCGGTATCGGATTGTTTCCGGCCGAGTCGGTGAGGAAGAGATTGCGATCCTTGTACACGGCCTTCCGCTTTCCATCGGGCGACACGGCCTCGGTGAATTGACGTCCGCGCTCCCGCCCGGCGCCAAGGCGGTTGCCTGCCGCGTTGGTCGCGTCCGCCGTCGAGGGTGGTGCATCACCCACCTTGCCCGTGACTGCATCGAACCGCATGCGCTTGCCGTCCAACACGTAATCGAACGCCTTCCCGTTGTCGGCCCACGTGCCCGTCACCTGGCCACTCTTTACAGCGCCTGCCCGCAAGGCCGACATCTTCACGAACTGGTCGTAGCCCGGCATGGACTTGAGCCGGTCCTGCGCGCCCGCACTCGCCGCCGCGATGAGGCAGGTGAAAAGGGAAAACGTGAGATTTCTATTGTGCATGTCCCGCCCACTCCCGAGTGATTTGATTTGTCGTCCCTTGAACAAAGCTGACCGTCGTCCCGATCCAAGCGCAGGACCTGCTCCAATCATCCGGCCGCAATCCCCTGCAGCGCCCGGACAAAGGCATCCAGCTCGTCCGTGGTGGTATACACGTGCGGCGTCACCCGCACTCCCTGGACGTTCGCCGTATTGATCGCCACCGTCCACACCTTGTATTTCTCCAGCAACGTCCTGGCAAGGTCCGCGGGAGGAATGCCCCGCACGCCGACATTCGCAATCGCGCAGCTGCGCCGAGGGTCTGCCGGTGTATTGAGCACCACATTCGGCATGCCGCGCACCTTCGACGTCCAGTATGTTTGCAGAAATCTCAGCCTCGCTTCCTTGCGCTGGACTCCGATTCCCTCGTGAAACGCAATGGCATTGTCGATTGCCAGATCCGTATGCACCGGATGGGTCCCCGTATGATTCAGCTTGCGAATGTCGGTGTCCGGAACGCTCGAGTCAGCATACACCGGCCAAAGCTTTTCTATCTTGTCGGCGCGGACATATAACAATCCTGCGCCGAGTGGCGTGCCGAGCCATTTGTGGAGGCTCGCGCCATAGTAGTCGACACCCAGGTCGGGAATGCGAAAGTCCATCTGCGCAAACGAATGCGCACCATCCACCATGACGTCCACGCCCTTGCCGTGCGCCATGTCCGCAATGGCGCGCACCGGAAGCACCTGGCCGGAGATGTTCACCATGTGACACACCATCAGGAGTCGTGTCCTTGGCGTGATGGCACTCTCGTAGAGCCGCACGATCTCGGCGTCCGACTGCGGGTTGATGGGCAGCGACACGATCCTGTTCACCACCCCGTGCCGCCGTGCCTGCAGCGCGAACATGTCCAGCATTGCGCCGTAATCCTGCGCGGCCATCACCGCCTCGTCGCCGGCTTTCCAGTCGTAGCCGGAGATGACCGTGTCGAGCGATTCGGTGGTGTTGCGCGTTAACGCAATCTCCTCGTGCGAACACCCGGCGAGACGAGCGAGGCTCTTGCGCACCGCGATCCGGTCGTCCACCTGCCGCGTGCGCATGTAGTACGACGCTTCGTAGTTGATCTCCCTTACGCGCGCGAGAAACGCCGCAAGTACCGGCTCCGACTGCATGGAGAAGTAGCCGTTCTCGAGATTGATGTAGTCCGGCTTGAGGCGATACTGTCCGCGCAGGAGCGTCCAGAAATCGTCGTCGGTCGCGAGCTCGCTCGGCGACACATCGGCGTATCGGGTCCAGACCCGGTCACCCAGCAGCATGCCCATTGACGCACCGCCCATGGCGCGCAGGAAATCGCGTTTATGCATTGTCGTCCCGTCCGGAGTTGTCGTGCGCCTGGTTGTCGTCCTCGAGCGAAGCGAAGGGCCTGCTCTTGCGTTCTGCCTTATACGGAAAAGAGAAGACAACAGCACGTGACCGCGCCTTCCGCCTTGGCAAGCTCGTCGCACGGCACCGTTACCACATGCAAGCCACGCCCTTCGAGACGCGTACGTGTGAGCGGGAAATGCTCCGGAAACACCACCGCGCCTGCTACACGCAGCCCATTCGCCGCGTGCGGCTCCGAGGGGTCGACGTGAATGATCTCGTATCCCGGAAACGCTGACGCCCGTACCCATGCCGGATTCAATAACACCACGTCATATGCCACCGCCGTCACCGCACTCTTGAGATGCAGGCATCCGGCGAAATCGACCGCTACGACACGATAGCCGTACGGCCCCAGCATGGCGCCTACACGCGCAATCGCCTCGTCATTCGTACGGCCGGATCGCCCCACGTAAATCGTCCGTCCCATTGTGAGGACGTCACCGCCATCCAGCGTGGCCGGCGCATCGAGCGCCAACACCGTCCGATACTCGGACAGCACCTCGGCAACCGCGTCGGTTTCGCGGCGCCGAATGTCCGCGCCCGGACGTGTGATGACCGCCACTTCATCGAGCACGATCGCCGTGTCCTCGATGAACACGGCGTCGGGAAGCTCCGGTGCGGCGCCCACCTGGATCACCGATACCCTGAGCAACCGGAGCGCAGCTTCGTAGGCCGAGTGCTGGGCGGCCGCACGGACTACGTCGATGGGTGCGCGCGACAGGTGCGTCAGCTCGCACTCGGCGATCGAAGCGCTCACGGGCCGCGTCAGCGCAATGAGTTCTGGTGTCATACCTGTGCGGAAAGGCAAGGACGACAAACGTAGCACTCCTCGCCAACCGCCGACATGGAGGGGAAACTTTCAGCCGCCTCATGCGTACCAGTTGACACGTCCCCATCCACCAGGGCCCATCAGCATGCTGGCATACCTCGTCGCCGCCGCTCTCCTGCAGGCAACGCCTGTTCCTCCGCAAAAAACTCAGGCCCCCGGGCGCGATTCCACGGCGGGGGCCCAACGGCCCAAGCGTGAGCCAAGGAAAATTCCGGTAACGGCCCAGCATCTCACCACGGCGTTCCACGACGACGCGGCCAAAAGCCTCCTCCTCCTCGCGCGCGACGCCCGCATGCGGCAGGACTCCGCCCTCCTGAGCTACGACGCCACGACACTGCAGCGCATCTCGGCCGGCGTGGGCTTCACCAAATTCGGACGCGACAGGCTCGCGTTCCGGAGCGAGCAGTCCACTCACGTCCGCTGGCGCCGCGGCATTGGCGCTTACGTCGACGTTACCGGGTCACGCACTGTGGTACCCATTGCCGGCCAGTCGGCAACCGTTCGCATGGACGGCGATATCTCGCCCATTCCGTACTATCCCGGCAGCGAGACACTCTGGATCGGCTCCAACGCTGCCCGCCAGGCCGTCGACGAGAATCAGGGTGTCGTCAACCCGCTGGCGGAGGGCTCCGAGGCCTACTACACCTACGAGGTGGGCGATTCTGCAACCTTTCGGTTGCCTGATGGAAAGGCCATCCGCCTGCGCGAGCTCAAGGTGCGGCCGCGCACGCCGCGCTGGAACCTCGCCGTGGGCTCGCTCTGGTTCGACCTCTCCGGCGGGCAGCTGGTGCGTGCGGCCTACCGCATGAGCGTGCCGATGGACATCAAGGCCGTCGCCGAAGAAGGCGATTCGTCGTCGTTCCATGACGTGCCCATGCTCGTGAAGCCATTGCTGTTTCCCATGACTGCGTCCATCAGCGCAATCGGCGTGGAATACGGCCTGTATCAGGGCCGCTTCTGGCTGCCGCGGCTCCAGGTGCTCGAGGGCGGCATGAACATGAGCTTCGTGCATTCACCCTTCAAGCTCGAGCAGAAGTTCACCTACGAGAACGTGAATTCGGGTGAGACGCTTCCGCCCATCGTCGCTGCTCCCAACCGCGGTCGTGGTGGTGGCGTGCAGGTAGGCGTGGCGGTTGGGGGGAAGAGCAAGGCCGACGTCGACCGTGAGACGCGCCGCGACCGTCGCATGAAAGCGCAGTGCGACAGCACCGGCAACCGCACGTACACGCGGCAGCCCGAAGGAAATCCCAATCCGGTGTTCACGATCATTCCCTGCGACTCGCTCAAGCTCGCGAATTCGCCCGATCTCCCGCCCTCCATCTATGACAAGGGCGAGGAGACGTTTGATGCCGCGGAGATGGACGCGCTGGTCAAGAACGCCCTGTCCATGGGAGCACAGCCGGATTTTGCGCCGCAGCTCCCCACTCTGGCGCTCGACAACTTTCGCTATAACCGCATTGAAGGGCTTTCCGTCGGCGGGCATGCGGCTCAGCAGCTCGGGGCAGGCTACGCGCTCTACGCCGGCGCGCGGTTCGGTCTCGCCGATCTCCATCCCAATGCGCAGGCCGGTATTTCACGCAGTGACCTTCGACGTACGCTGACACTCTCCGGCTATCACCGGCTCGTGTCCGCGAGTGACTGGGGCAATCCGCTCAGCCTGGGCAGCTCCATCTCCGCGTTCCTTTTTGGGCGCGACGAAGGCTTCTACTATCGAGCCACCGGGCTCGAATTGAGCTCCGTTCCCGACGATGCGGCCGGCGGAGCATTCATCTGGTCGGTGTTCGCGGAGCACCAAAACACCGCGACGCCCCGCACCACATTCTCGCTGGCGCGGGTGGTGCACGGGTCGGCGTTCGAGCCGAACTTCGTTGCGACGGAAGGCCCATTTGTGGGCGCCCGCACGCGCATGACGAACACCCTCGGCATCGATCCCGACGCGTTCCGCCTCTTTTCCGATGTCCGTCTGGAAGGAGGGTTGCGCGAAGCGACGTCTTACGGCCGTGCGGCCGTCGACCTCACGGCGTCGCATGGCGTCCGCAGCGGGGCTGTCTCGCTTACCCTGGCCGGCGGAACGTCCCTTGGCGGCTTGCCCGTGCAGCGCATGTGGTACCTGGGGGGCACGCAAACGGTGCGCGGACAGCGGCCCGGCACGGAGGTGGGCAATGCCTTCTGGCTCACGCGCATCGAGGCTGCGCTTGGCAGCAGCATCATTCGCCCCGTGGTGTTCGCGGACATGGGCTGGGCCGGCAGCCGGAATAATCTCGGCAACGTCGGGGTGCCCATGTCGGGCGCGGGATTCGGCTGGTCGATGATGGACGGCCTCGTCCGCTTCGACGTGGCGCGTGGCATCAACCCCAGGAAGCAGTGGCGCATGGACACGTATGTGGAGGCGCGTTTTTAGGCCGTTTACATACCGCTGCGCTGAGACTGGCCTCCAGAACGGTGCAGTATCTCCCGACAGTCGGTGCCCGACTGCGGGATGACAGGGCGCCGAGTCGACTTGCCGTCCCGTACGCGCGAAGCGCGTGTCGGGAGCGCGCCGTCCGCGGTCATCTGTCATCCCGCACGCGCAAAAGCGCTTGACATTACCCCCAGCCCAAGTCATAATACGACTCATGATCCGACAGTCTGCCAACCAACTCATGTGCACCATGTGCATGTGTACATCCATGCGGCTCCAGCCGCAGGGAACGGGTGGCGCGCACTACTAGGTCATCGACGTAAGCACCGTCGCTGTCGCGCCCCGGTCCCACATGGATCGGGGCGCTCTGTTTTTCGGGGCATCATGATCAGCGTGGGAACGGAGCGCGGAGCGGCACGATTTGTTTCCCTCTCTCTCAAGTGAGCCTCAATGCGCCCGATCGCCGTGTATCACGAGCACCCAGACTGGTTCAAGCCCCTCTTCGTCGAGCTGGAACGGCGCGGCCTGCCGTACGTCCGCCTCGATGCAGCGGCGCATCGCTTCGACCCCGCCGAGCGGACGTCGAGCTACTCCGTCGTCGTGAACCGCGCGAGCCCGTCGGCGTACCTGCGCGGCCACGGCCAGTCCACGTTTCACACACTCCACTGGCTGCGGCACCTCGAGCGGCTTGGCGTTCCCGTCATCAACGGCAGCAAGGTCTACGCGTACGAGCTGTCCAAGGCCACGCAAATCGACGCGCTCGTGGAGCTCGGCCTGCCCGCTCCGCGCTCCGTCGCCATCAACGACGCGTCGCTCGCCGTGGACGCCGCCACCGACCTGCGCTATCCGGTGCTCGTGAAGGCCAACATCGGAGGCAGCGGAGCAGGGATCACGAAGTATGAGACCGCGGCCGCACTCTCGAGCGAGCTCGCCGCAGGAAACGTGAAGCTCGGCATCGACGGCGTGGCCCTCGTGCAGGAAGCCTCGCCATTGCGCAACGGACACATCACGCGCGTCGAGACGCTGAACGGCAAGTACCTCTACGCCATCAACGTCTATCCCGCCACCGGCTCCTTCGACCTCTGTCCCGCCGACGCCTGCCAGACCACGAGCGGCGTCGAGCTGGTCGGTGCGGCATGCGCCGTCGATGCGGTAAAGACCGGGCTGCGAGTCGAGGGCTACACGCCGCCCACGGACATCATCGAGCAGGTCGAGCGCATCTCGCGCTTCACGGGTCTCGACATCGGCGGCATCGAATACCTCGTCGACGACCGCGACGGCAAGCACTACTTCTACGACATCAACGCACTCTCGAACTTCGTTGCCGACGCGCCGAACGTCGTCGGCTTCGATCCCTGGACGAGCTTCGTGGACTACATCGAGCTGCGCGCATCCGGCGCACCGGTCGAGGTGGGCGCGTGAGTGCAACGTTGCTTCCGGAAGCCGAGCCGGCGACCGCCAGCTCAGTGGCTGCGAAAAAAATGCGCTTCGGCTACTGGCTCCCCGTGTTTGGCGGCTGGCTCCGCAACGTCGACGACGAGCGGATGGACGCGAGCTGGAACTACACGCGCAAGCTCGCGCAGCGCAGCGAGGAGCTCGGGTTCGATCTTACACTCATCGCGGAATTGTTCCTTAACGACATCAAGGGCGCCGACGCGCCGGCGCTCGATGCATGGAGCACGGCGGCCGCACTCGCCGCGGTCACGGACAAGCTCGAGCTCATGGTGGCCGTGCGCCCGCAGTACCACCCGCCGGCGCAGTTCGCAAAGCGCGCGGCCAACATCGACCAGATCTCCAATGGCCGCCTCGCACTCAATGTGGTGAGCGCATGGTGGGCCGACGAAGCCCGCCGGTACGGCGTGCACTTCGACCAGCACGACGACCGCTACGCGCGCACCGCGGAGTGGCTCGACGTGGTCAGCGGCGCGTGGCGTGAATCACGCCTCACCCACAAGGGCAGCTACTACACGGTGGACGAGCTCATCGTCGAGCCCAAGCCCGTCCGGCGGCCGGGCCCAACCATTTACGCCGGTGGCGAATCGGAGACGGCAAAAAATCTCATCGCCGGCAAGTGCGACGCATACGTCATGCACGGAGATCCGGTGGACCGTATTGCTCCAAAGGTTGCGGACATGCGCGTGCGCCGTGAAAAGACCGACGGCAGCCCGATGGAATACGGCATGGCCGCGTACGTCATCGTCCGCGACACGCCCCAAGAGGCCGAACGGGAGCGGGCGCGCATCACGAACGTCGACGTGGGCTCGGCGGGATATCACAACTACCAGGATTGGCTCGCCAACACGCAGCTCGAGCAGCGTGTCTCGCTCGAGGACTACTCCGTTTCCAATCGTGGCCTGCGCGCCGGTCTCGTGGGCACGGCCGAACAGGTTGCCGATCGCATCCGTGAATTCCGGGACGCGGGCGTTGGCCTCCTGCTGCTGCAGTGCAGCCCGCAGCTCGAGGAAATGGAGCGGTTTGCCGCGGAGGTGATTCCGCTCATCTCGTGATCCAGCCGTGACGTCGCGAGCGTTCGGGCATCTTGCCCCTCGCCGCTCGCGCGGCGAGGTTCAGGAACGATGCGAGCTGCGTCAAAGGTCGTACTCCCGTTTCTGTTTGCCGCGCACGCGCTTCACGCGCAGGTGGTGCGTGGCGTCGTCATCACGCCGGATTCCGCACTGGTGCCCGGCGTGATCGTCACGCTCGTGGACAGCAAGGGCACTCCCGTTGCACGTGCGCTGGCGGACGACGGGGGCGCATACTCCATGCGTGCACCGGCCGCAGGCTCGTACCGCATCGAAGCCCGGCGGCTGGCGTTCCGCCCCACGCTCGACGTGCCCATTTCGCTGAGCGAAGGGAAGGTCCTGCTCCACACGCTCGTTCTTACCGGCGCGCCCGTTCAGCTCACGGCGGTTCGTACCACCGCGGAGCCGCGCTGCGAGAACGGCGGCGATTCCACCTCGGCGGCCCTGGCGGTCTGGGAAGCGGCGAGAACGGCGCTCCGCGCCTCGCAGCTCACCCGGCTCACGCGAGCGTACACGATGGACGTCACCACCTACGTGCGCAGGCAATCCATCGCCGCACAGCGTTGGCGAAACACGGACAGCACGAAGTTGGAGGGCATCGCACTGCGGCCATTCACGAGCCGGCCGGCGGCGGAGCTTGCGGAGCGCGGGTATGTGGAGCACGGCGCTCAGCGGGATGTCTTCCACGCGCCAGATGAGGACGTCCTGCTCTCCGAATCATTCGCCGCAACCCACTGCCTGCGCGTGCTACCCGATTCCGCCAATGCCGGCATCATCAGACTCGGCTTTTCGCCGCTTCCCGATCGGCGCCAGACCGAGATCACGGGCGTGCTGTCGATAGACCGCGCGTCATCCGAGCTACGTCGCCTCGACTTTACATTCGTGAACCTTCCGGTTGCCATCGGAGTTGGAGCACCGGGCGGCGAAATCATATTTCGCCATCTCTCCGAAGGCAGCTGGCTCATCGAGCAATGGGCAATCTGGCTTCCGATTGTCGAAGAGAGAGCCGAGATGCCGCTTTCATCCTCCGCCGTCGCCCGAACGCAAGCCGAGATCCGGCGTGCGCCCCCTCCCGCCATCGCGCGAGTCGGGTTCCAGACCACGGGCGGCCGCGTCGACCGCGTTTCCTTTCGCGACGAGACCATCTGGCTGAGGCCCAGGGCCGACCCGTAGCACCGAACGAACCAACCGGACGCCGCAGGAGTTATTCTTTACCTATGCGGACTCTCTTTCGGTATCTGCGGCCGTACTCGCGCTACGTGCTGCTCGCGCTCGTGCTGGCCAGCATCAATCAGGTGTTCTCGCTGCTGGATCCTGCCATCCTGCAGCACATCATCGACGACTACGCCACGCAGCGCGACAAGTACACGCGCACGCAGTTCATCTATGGCGTCCTCAAGCTCCTCGGCATGGCCATCAGCGTCGCCTTCATCTCGCGCGTGGCCAAGAATTTCCAGGATTACTTCGTCAACGTCATCACGCAGCGCGTTGGAGCAGACCTGTACTCCGATGGTATCCGGCACTCGCTTGCGCTCCCCTTCCAGACCTTCGAGGACCAGCGTAGCGGCGAGACCCTTGGCAAGCTCCAGAAGGTTCGCAGCGATACCGAGCGCTTCATCGGGCAGTTCGTGAACTTCGTGTTCACCACGATCGTCGGTGTCGTGTTCGTGATGGCGTATTCGTTCCGCATTCACTGGTCCATTGCCCCGGCATTCCTGCTTACCGTCCCGGTGCTCGCGTTCATCAGCTCATCGCTGAGCAAGCGTGTGAAGACCATCCAGAAGGTCATCGTCGCGGAAACGACGGCGCTGGCCGGTGCGACGACCGAATCGCTGCGCAACATCGAGCTCGTGAAGAGCCTGGGGCTCGCAAAGCAGGAAGAGCTGCGCCTCAACGCGACGACGACCAAGATTCTCGGCCTCGAGCTCAAGAAGGTGCGCTACATCCGCTCCATCAGCTTCGTGCAGGGCACGGCGGTGAACCTGATCCGCACGTCGATCATGTTCCTCCTGCTGTACCTGATCTTTCAGCAGCGCGTGAGCGTGGGGCAGTACATGTCGCTGCTCATTTACAGCTTCTTTATTTTCGGCCCCATGCAGGAGCTGGGCAACGTCGTCAACACCTTTCGCGAAACGGAAGCCTCACTCGCGAACTTCGAGGCCATCTTCCGCATTCCGGTGGATCCAAAGCCGCTGAATCCGGTTCCCGTTGGCGACCTGAAGACACTCTCGTTCGAGGACGTGAGCTTCACGCACGCCACGGCCACGGCACCCGCACTTGCCGACGTCCGCTTCGGTGTGCAGCGCGGGCAGACCATTGCGTTCGTGGGCCCGTCAGGCGCCGGCAAGACGACGCTCGTGAAGCTGCTCGTGGGCCTGTATCGCCCAAGCCACGGGCGCATCCTGTACAACGGCATCTCGAGCGAGGATGTGGACCTCGACGAGTTCCGCGAGCGCATTGGCTTCGTGACGCAGGATGCCCAATTGTTCAGCGGCTCCATTCGCGAGAACCTGCTCTTCGTGCATCCGGACGCGACGGACGCGCAGTGCCTCGACGTCCTCAGGCGCGCGGCCGCCAACTCACTGCTCAACCGCGCCGACAAGGGGCTGGATACCGTCATTGGCGAGGGCGGCATGAAGATCTCAGGCGGCGAGAAGCAGCGGTTGTCCATCGCGCGCGCCTTGCTGCGCAGTCCGCACCTCCTCGTCTTCGATGAAGCAACGAGCTCACTCGATTCGCTCACGGAGGCGGAGATCAGCCAGACGATGCGCGACGTCGCCCAAGGCGCCGACGTGATCACAGTGCTCATCGCTCACCGGCTGAGCACTGTCCTGCATGCAGACCGGATCTTCGTCCTGGAGCAGGGCCGGGTCGTCGAGGAAGGCCGGCACGAGGAGCTGCTGGACCGGAAGGGGTTGTACTATGCCATGTGGCGGCAGCAGGTCGGTGAGCGCCGCCCCGTCGGAGCGCCGGTTGCCGGAAGTGCAACGCCGTCGATGGCGGTGGCGGGGGATTGACGCGAGTCGGGCGGTCTGACCGAAGTGGGGCCGGACAGCAAGGAAAGTCCTACCAAACATTTGCCCAGATGCTACAAACGTAACGTCTCTGCGTCTGGCATTTTGAACGACTCGTCGCAGGCCGCCGTACCGAAAAGTGTCCCGCTGGTGGGTTTTGTGCAGCTAAGTTGTTGATTTACAACAGATTGGCATGCTGTCCTGTATTTGGCACGACTGTCGCCAAGTGCACAGGATATGGACGGCTACCAGACTAACGACGACGTATCAGTCACCTCGCCCGAACGGTTCGGCCCAAAGGTCGAACTGGCCTACCACCAGCGCGACCGCGATACCGTGGCGGCGGAAGTGCTCGCGTCCCATATCGGCACGCGAGTACGTGCCGCACTCATCATCGCCGCCATTCAGGTCGTCGTGCTGCTCGGCGTCACCAACGCGGTGAACGCGACCACGGGCATCAGCCGCGTCGTCATGACGGTGCTCATGTACGTCGCGGTCGTCATCGCCATCCATGCAGTGTCGAGCCGCAAGGGCGTTGCATCCACCAACCTCGTCACGCTCACGCTCTGCGCCGATCTGGCGCTCATCTTCGGTCTCACCGCAACGGCTACGACCCCCGAGCATTACGATCGCGCCCTGTTCGGAACGATCGTGGTCGTGCACGTCGCGAACTACTTCTTCGGGCGCCGGCAGGCATGGCGCGTGGTGCAGCTCGGGCTGGCCGGATACCTCCTGCTCATCGCATCGGCGAGTCTTCAGGGCGCACGCATCAATGTCGCTGAGGAGCTGTGGACGGCCGCGGCGTGTGCCGCGGGCATCGTGCTCATGGTCGTCCAGACCGTCAATGTTCGCCGTCGTCTGCACACCATCGTGCGGCTGTTCGAGCATGTGGAAAACGGTGATTTCTCGCGTGAGTACGATGTTGCCGCCGACGGACGTTCCGACGCGATCACGCGTGTTGGCCATGCGTACAATGCCGTGCGTGCCCAGCTGTCCAGTCTCGTCCTGACGGACTCGCTTACCGGCTGCCTCAATCGCCGAGGGTTCGATCAGGCGCTCGTCCGCGAAGTCAGCCGCGCGACGCGTGCCGGCAGCGAATTCGCGCTGCTGTCCATCGATCTCGATCACTTCAAGCTCATCAACGACAATTTCGGCCACCTGGCCGGGGACAAGGTCCTGCGCACCGTGGGGTCGCTGCTCATCAATTCGGGCCGCGCTGGCGACGTCGTGGCGCGCGTTGGCGGTGAAGAGTTTGCGATCCTCCTGGCGGATACGGGAAGCGCAGGGGCACAGCTCTTTGCGAGCCGTCTCTGCGAGCGCGTCCGCGATCATTCCTTCGACATCGGCACCTCGCTGCCGCAGGTGCCGCTGACCACGAGCATCGGCGTGGCCGTGGGTGCTCCGCGCGGCGCCAAGGATTTCGGCGAGACGCTGCGCGCCCGCGCCGACGATGCCCTCTACGAATCGAAGCGGTCAGGCCGTGACTGCGTGAGCATCTGGAGCGACAAGACGAGGCGCTCGGGCGACTTCGCCGTCATCAACATGCGATCGCCCACGCGGCAGATCGCGCTCCACATCGATCGCTGATCAGCGCAGCAGCGCATCGAAGGCCAGGTCGCAGGCGGCAAGGCAGCGCTCCAGTCCCTCGAGCGTGTGATCTCCCATGTGACCGATGCGGATTGACGTTTCCCTGTTCTTGCCGTAACCGCTGCCGATGGTGAAGCCGTGCTGCGCAACCGCCGCGAGCACCGTGGACCCGGTAATGGATGACGGAAGCCCGATGCTCGTCACCGATGGCGAGCGATGTCCGGGGGTGGCGGCCACCTCGAGCGCGCCGCCATGTCGCGCCGAGAGTGCGTCGACCCAGTCGCAAGTACGTTTGGCCATGGCGGCGTGTCGTGCCCACCGTACGGCCATCGTCTCGGCGGCAATGAACGGAAGCTGCACGTCGGCCGCAAAGAACAGCGAAATGGCCGGCGTGTTGGGCGTCTGGTTCCTGAGCGCGTACGTCTCGAATTCCACGATGTCGAAGTAGAGGCCGCGTGCGTGCTGCGCCCCTGCCTGTTCCACGAATGCCTTGGATGCAACGGCAAAGGCCAGCCCCGGCGGAAGGGCGAGCGCCTTTTGCGATCCTGTCAGGGCAAAGTCCAGCTCCCACTCGTCGAACCGCAATTCCGCCGCGCCCACCCCCGTAACGGAATCCACCAGACAAACGGCGCCGTTCTCGTGGGCAATGCGTGTCACGGCGCGGATGTCGGTGAGCACCCCGGTGGACGTTTCAGAGTGCGCCACGGTCACCGCGGCGTATCGCATTCCACGCAACCGCTCCGCGAGCACATCGAGGTCAATGGCCTTTCCCCACTCGACGTCCAGCACGTCGCCATCGCGCGCACAGGCCTGCACGATGGCGGCAAACCGCGCGGAGAATGCGCCGTTCACGATGGATAAAATGCGCCCTGCCGGCGCCGAGCGCACGGCCGCTTCCATCAGCCCCGTCGCCGACGAGCTGCTTACATAGACGGGCCGGGTGGTGCCGAAGATCACCTGCAGGGCATCCTGCATCCGGCCGTACATCGACTCGAATGCCGGCCCGCGGTGGGCAATCATCGGTTGCGTCAGTGCCGCCAGCACAGCCGGGCGCACCTCCGTTGGTCCGGGAAAGAAGAAGGTGCCGTTGGTGAGCAGTGAATCGGTCATGCGAGGACGAGCTCCGTCAGTTGATCGAAGGAAGAGATGACGACGTCGGCGGCGTCGACGACCTGCATGCGTGTCGCGAAACCCGTGAAGGCCGCAAATGCATCCACGGCTGGCCGCAGCGCAAGGTCGGTGGCCCCGTCGCCAACCGCAAGCACGCGTCGCGGCAGGTCGAGTGACTTTGCGACGTCGAATTTTCCCGTCGACGTGGCCAATGGCGAGCGGGTGTCGAAAGCACGGTAGCTCCCATTGGCTCCGAACTGCACCGATACCGCATGCACATCGCCATGGGCGATGCCGAGCTTCACCGCGACCGGCAGAATGGCCTCGCGGATTCCGCCGCTGACCAGCACCACGCGCCGGCCGGCGTCGTGCAGACGCTGAACGGCTCGCTGGGCACCGGGAGCGAGCATCTCGATGTACGCGTCGGCCAGTGCGGCAACATCGCGCTCGGTTGGCAGTACGAGCGCGAGCCGTTCGCCATAGACGGCATCGAGTGCAATCTCACCGGCCATTGCGCGCATCGTCGCATCGGCGACCTGTTCCGCCACACGCGTGCCGTGCATGTTCGCGAGCCAGTCGATTCCCTCGACTCCGCACAGCGTGGAGTCAACGTCCAAAATCACGCTGGCAAAGCTCACAGCACATTCCCCGGAGCGAGAATGCCCCTGGGGTCGAGCTGCTGCTTTACCGCGCGCATCATGCCCACCTGCAGCGGCGACATCTGCATCGACAGCCACTTCCGCTTGATCTTGCCGATGCCGTGCTCCGCGGCCACCGTGCCACCCAGGGCAATCACTTCGCGCAGCGTCGCTTCAACCACCCTGTCGATCTTCGCCAGATCATCAGCGTCGCCGGCGATAAAATTCTGGTGCGGATGCCCATTACCCGCATGCCCATAGATCACCGCCTGGTCGATGCCCGCGCGTTCGGCGAGGTCGCGCGCGCGCGCGATGGCCCGCGCGAGCTGCGCATATGGCACTGCCCAGTCGGTGGAGACCTTGCGCCCGCCAAACGGCCGTCGCGCCGCGCCGCGCTCGTTCATGTGCGCCGGAACGGCATGCCGCATCCTGCGCGCGTCGCGCAACGCTGTTTCTCCGTCGTACACGCGAACATCGTCGGTAATGGCGCCGTGCGCTTCCGCCAGCGCGAGCCAGGCATCGAGTGCGGGCTCCGTTCCGCGCGCGGGCACTTCTTCTACATACACGAACGCTGCCGCACCCAGTGCCCACGACGACATGTCTTCTGCCGCGCGCGTGATCGCGAGCGCGAGCACATCGAAGAACTCGAGGCAGCGGGGATGCAGGGCGCGACTTTCGCGTGCCGCCATCACAAAGGCAAGCGCCTCTGCTTCCGATGCGAACGGAATCGACAATCCCATCACCAGCGCGGGCAATGGCAGCAGCGACAGCTCCGCCTCCACCACGATGCCCAGCGTTCCTTCGCTGCCGATGAACCAGTCCACCGGATCATGTGCGAGCTGGAAGCCGACGGTATTCTTCTCGACGGACGATCGCTTGACGTCGACGATGGAGCCGTCGGCGAGCGCCACCCGCAGGGAGCGAACGTGGGGTCGCGTTGCTCCGTATCGAAGCGAGCGCGCACCGGACGCATTGCATGCGACGGCCCCGCCCACGGTGCATTCGTCTTCGCTCGTGGGGTCGGGCGCAAACAACAAGTCGTGCTCGGCGCACGCGCGTTTGAGATCACCCACGAACACGCCGGGCTCCACGCGCGCAGTGCGTGCAACCGGATCGATGTCGATCACGCGATGCATCGCACGCAGCGAGAGCAGGATGCCACGATCCGTGATCGACGACGCAGTGGTGCTCGTCTGCCCACCCGCGGCGGTGACTGCCGTTCCTGCCGCCGCTGCTTCAGCCAGCAGCGCCGCGACTTCGCCGGCGCTGGTGGGGCGTGCGACTCCGTCGGGTACCATGACCAGTCCGGAGACGTCCGCCGCATACGCTCGGCGCACGTCCTCGTCGCGCACGATTTCCGGAGTGCGCTCGCCCACGCTCAGGCGCCGCGAAAGTGAACGATGGTTGCCGAAATGATGTCCGGAAGCTTGAGAAGTGCTTCGCGCACTCCGGGGCCCACGGTGCCGTCCACGCTCACGGCGGCCAGCGCATCGCCTCCCTGTGCCAGCCGAGCCTGGTGATATTCGGCGATGTTCACGCCGGAATTTCCGAGCAGCGTTCCCACACGTCCAATGACGCCAGGCACGTCGTTGTTCGTGAGAATGATCATCGTGTCCCGGGGAGCCACGTCCACGTGAAATCCGCCAATGCGCGTGAATCTCCCCGCGGCGCCGTCGGGCGCGATTCCACCCACGGCGATCTCCTGCATGCCGCCGCTCAGGCTCACCTGGATTCCATACGGCCCGAGCGACGCCGATTCCGCGCACGCGAGCTCGATTTCTCTCGCTTCGGCGATCGCCCTCGCGTTGATGAGGTTCAACCGTTCGACGTCGACCGCGCCTTCGAGCACGCCGGCTGCGGCGGCCGCGAGCAGCGCCGCCGAAGCGCCAACCAGCTCCGGCCCGCAGCGCAGTGACAGCCGCTGCACCGCACGCACGCCGCGGTCTGCGAGGATGGCTCGCGCCGTAGCCGCGGCGCGGCGCGTGACCTGGATGGCCGTCTGCAGCGCGCGCCAGTCTCCAATGCCGGCACCGGCGACGTTGATCGAGCGTGAGAGCTCGTCATGCAGCAGTGCATCGCGCACCGCCGCGCACGCGTCCACCGCGACATTTCGCTGCGCCTCCGCGCTCGATGCGCCAATGTGCGGCGTGAGCAGCACGTTTGCGGCACGACGCAGTGGATGATCCGCCGCAACCGGTTCTTTCGTGAATGCATCCACGATCGCACCGCGGAGCTGGCCGCTCTCGAGCGCCTGCACGAGTGCCGACTCTTCGATGATTCCCCCACGCGCCATGTTCACTGCGATCGCGCCGTTTTTCAGCCGCGCGAGCTCGCGGCGCCCGATCATCGCTTCTGTTTCTTCGGTGAGCGGTGTGTGCACGGTGATAACGTCGGCCACGTCCAACCCCTCCTCGAGCGATGCCAGGCGCCGGATCTTCAGCGAGCGAAAACGCTCGTCGCTCACGTACGGATCGAAGCCGGCGACGTCCATTCCAAATGCGAGCGCGCGGGTCGCGACCTCTCCGCCAATTCGTCCAACTCCCACGATCACCAGTGTCTTTCCCTTGAGCTCCGTCCCCAGCAGCTGCGAGCGATCCCATCTGCCTTCGCGCATGGACGTCGCGGCCGCAGGCAGATGCCTGATCAGGCCAATGAGGGTGCCGAAAAACAATTCGGCCACGGCCACCGTATTGCCCGCCGGCGCATTGATGACGGCGATGCCGAGCGCCGTCGCGGCGTCCAGGGCGATGTTGTCAACGCCCACACCTGCACGTCCCACCACGCGCAGCCTGGTGGCGCGCTTGAGCAGTGCTTCCGTGATGCGCGTGGCACTCCGGCCCACGATCGCGTCGTAGTCGCCAATGCGCTCCAGCAGCTCTGCTGGTGGCAGCGTGGGCACTTCGTCAACGGTGAACGATGGTTCCTCGGCGAGCAGGGCGACGCCGTCGGCATCGATGTCATCGGTAACGAGAATTCGAAATGGCACGGGCATGTATGGGAGCGGGTATTCGCAAGCTCGTCAGGCGTCGTGCCCTGGGCAACCCATAGGCAGACCCGTGTACCAGGAGCATATTCGGCACCATGCCTCTCGTCTCCCGGCGTGCCCGTCTCGTGGACCTCGCCGCGCTCTGCTGCATTGCCGCCGGTGTGGCAATATTCGTGGGCGCCCTGTCACGATTCGGGGAGATTGCCAAGCTGTCGTACCGCCACCCTGGACCGCCAAATCAGTCTGCCCTCGCCGCCGCCGACCATGCGCGGTATCTGGCCTATGGCGGCGTGCTCATGGTCATTGCCGGCTGCGTCATCGCCGTGACCGGTGCTGTCCGCGTCGCAAGGAACAAGCGGTCGCCGTGAGGTTGTCGTCCTGCTCCATCTGTCGTCCTCGAGCGCAGCGAAGGACCTGCTTTCGTGCTTTATCCAATCTCCATTGTCCCTTCGGACATCAACACCGTTGCGCCCCCAACTCGCACCGCGCCCACGACACCGTCCGACACATCCGCCTCCACCTCGATGATACTCGGCCGCCCCATCTCGAACCCCTGTTCCACAACCCACCTGAGCGTGCCATTGCGCCGAGTGTCGCGGGCCGCCAGATAGCCCGCGAGCGCCGCGTTCGCGCTGCCCGTTGCCGGGTCCTCCATGATGTTCAACGCCGGCGCGAACATCCGCGCCCGGACATCGGAGCCGGCCCGCTCGCCATCGAGCGCAAAGACGAACACCTCCGTCGCCCATGCGCCCTTGAACGCGGTTTCCCAGGCGTCGATCCGGACTCGGGCGCGGCCGACGGCCGCACGATCCCTCACGGGCACGAACAGGAATGGCAGGCCGCACGACAACGCCTGGGGCATCCACGCATCGTCGAGGAGGTCGTCTACCTCGAGCGACAGCACCCGCGCAAGCACCGCCCGATCGGGTGCGGACGGTCCAACCTCGGGCATCTTTGCGGCGGACAGCTGCGCGAACACCGGAACCCCCCGCGCTGAGCGAATCGTCACGGGCACATTCCCGACTCCTTCCTCGAACACGATTCTGGTCAGATCGCCTGTGAGGGGAATGTCTCCAATGGCAGCGAGGACGTGTGCCGTTCCTACGGTAGGATGCCCCGCAAATGGAAGCTCCGCGCCCGGCGTGAAGATGCGCACCTTCCGCGTGTTGGCGGCGTGGGCCGGGGGATAAACGAACGTCGCTTCGCTGAAATTGAATTCACGGGTGACATCCAGCAGCCGGTGCTCGGGAATGCCCCGCGCATCCGGAAACACAGCGAGCTGGTTTCCTCCAAATGGTGTATCCGTGAATACATCACACGTGATGTAGCGGAAGCTGGCCATGCTTACTTCTCGTCCATGAACGGATACCGGTAGTCCGTGGGCGGCGAGAACGTCTCCTTGATGCTGCGTGCACTGATCCAGCGCACGAGGTTCAACTTGGAGCCCGCCTTGTCATTCGTTCCCGATGCACGCGCGCCACCAAACGGCTGCTGGCCAACTACCGCGCCCGTGGGCTTGTCGTTCACGTAGAAGTTTCCCGCCGCATTGCGCAACGCGAGCATTGCTTCCCGCACCGCATGGCGATCGGTGGCGAACACTGCACCCGTGAGCGCATAGGGCGACGACGAATCCACGATCTTCAGCGTCTCTGCCCACTTTGCATCATCGTAGACGTACGCCGTGACCACCGGCCCGAAGATCTCTTCGCACATCAACCGGTAGCCTGGATCCTTCGTCTCGATCAACGTCGGCTGGATGAAGTAGCCATCCTTGCCCTCCGCCTTTCCGCCCGCGAGTACCACCGCATTCTTCTTCGCGTCGGCGAGATAGTCGGAGATCTTGTTGAACGAGCGCTCGTCGATCACCGCACCCATGAAATTCCTGAAGTCGGTGACGTCACCCATCTTCAGCTCTTCCATGATGGCGATCGTCCGCTCCTTCACGTCCTTCCACAGCGAGCGTGGCACATACACCCTGCTTGCGGCCGAGCACTTCTGTCCCTGATACTCGAACCCGCCGCGCGCGATGGCCACGGCGAGTGCCTGCGGATCGGCCGACGCGTGCGCGATGATGAAATCCTTGCCACCCGTTTCGCCCACGATTCGCGGATAGCTCGCATACGTCGACATGTCGCGCCCGATGGTCTGCCACATGGTGTTGAACACGCCGGTGCTCCCCGTGAAGTGCACGCCGGCCAGATCGCGATGACCTAACGCCACCTTCGAAATGGCAGTAGCATCGCCCGGGACGAGGTTGATTACACCGGGCGGCAGTCCGGCCGCCTCGAGGAGGCGCATGAGATAGTATGCCGACACCATCGCGGAGCCGGCAGGCTTCCAGATGACGGTGTTGCCCATGAGCGCCGGCGCCGTTGGCAGGTTGCCCGCGATCGACGTGAAGTTGAACGGCGTGACCGCGTACACGAAGCCCTCCAGCGGCCGGTAGTCCAGCTGGTTCCACATGATGTTGCTGCTGAGCGGCTGCTCCGCATACAACTCCTGCGCGTATGCCGGATTGAAGCGCCAGAAGTCGATCAGCTCGCACGCCGAGTCGATTTCCGCCTGGAACGCCGTCTTGGATTGGCCGAGCATCGTGGCGGCGTTGATGGTCTGCCGCCAGGTTGTCGTCAGCAGCTCGGCTGCGCGAAGAAATACCGCCGCGCGATCTTCCCACGCCCAGTTCGCCCAGTCCTTGCCTGCACGATTCGCGGCGGCGATGGCCTGTTCCACGTGCGCCGGCGTGGCGCGATGCCAGTCCGCGAGCACGTGCTTGTGGTCATGCGGCATCACGCTCTGTGCGAGGTCCCCCGTGCGCACGTCCTCTCCCCCGATGATGATCGGGATGTCGATCCGTTCGGCCGCCATGGCCGCGAGACGCGTCTTGAGCGCGATCTTTTCCGGAGAGCCTGGCGCGTAGCTCTTGACCGGCTCGTTGACCGGCGGCGGAACGCGGCGCGTGCCGGAAAAACCGGCAAGGGGCGATGACAGCGGAGCGGACATTCGGGTCTGTGGCTCGGGTGGCAGTGTGTTCGACGCGCGAGAAAGATAATCCGGGAGGGTGAATCTGGGCGCGCTCGCTTCACGGGGCAGGCGCGGTGGACTATTCTGCGCCATGTCATTCGTCCGCGGGCTCTTGTCCCTCGTCGCTGCCGTCGGGATTCTCGCGGCGGCAGGATGCACCACCCCACCGGTCGAATGGACCGCGGCCCGTACCGTCACATCCCGGTCCGACGTCATGGCCCTCGGTCCCGGCGGAGCCCTGCTCGACGACAGCCTCCGCATTCTCGCCGAGCAGTTGACGCCCCCCGCACTCGCATGTGTGGGCTCCATGCGGGCTGCGCGCGCAGGCAACACCGTCGTTGCCGTCTGGTGGTCTCCGCGCGCCGACAGCAGCGTACGTCTGCTCTCCGCCAGAACCACCAATGGGGGCCGCGATTGGAGCGATGTTGCGCCTGTCGATACGACCGACCGTTCCGCCATGGGATGCCACCACACCGCGCCCGCCATCGCGGCGGACTCGGCCAGCGGATATGTGCACGTGACCTACGCCCTCTTGGCGGAGGAAGGTCCGGGCCTCTTTTTCGCGCACTCCATGGACGGCGGCATTACCTTCCACTCGCCGGTTCCCATCATTTACGGCGAGCGACTGGGAAACACGAGTGTGGCAGCCTCAGGCGGCCATGTCGTTGTCGCGTTTGAGGATCCCAACAGCCGGACGCCGCGCATTGGTCTCGCGTTGTCGCGAACAATGGGCCACATTTTCGAGGATCGCATGCTGCCGGTTTCGGACGACAATGGATCGGCGACGCAGCCACTTGTCGCCGTCCGGGGCCATCGCGTCACCGTCGCCTGGCGTGACGGCTCGACGTCAACCAGAGGCGCCGTGCTGCACGTTCGCGACGGTACCATCCACTGACCAACCAGGCCGCGCCACTCATGCGCGTACTTTTCGCTGACGACGACGTAATCGCCCGGACCCTTCTGGCCGCGGTCCTTGCCGACCTCGACCACGACGTGACCATCGCCGACAATGGCGAGGCCGCGTGGGAGTCCTTCCAACGCGATCCCGCACCGCTCGTCGTGCTCGACATCAACATGCCCGGTCTCGATGGACTCGAGGTCTGCCGGCGCATTCGCGGTCATGACGCAGGTCGCGAAACGTTCGTGCTCATCGTCACGGCGCGCGATGGGCGTGATGATCTCGTGAGCGTGCTCGAAGCCGGTGCGGACGACTACGTCACCAAGCCAAGCTCGCCGGAGAATCTCCGCGCACGCCTCGAGATCGCGAAGCGGCGTATCGCACAGGATACCGCCAGGCGCGCCGCCGAAGCGGAGCTCGCACGCTCGCGGTGGCTCGCCGGCATCGGTGAGACGACCATCGCCCTCGAGCACGAAATCAACAATCCGCTCTCCGCATTGCTCGGCCACGCCGAGCTGCTGATGATGGACAAGGGACTCACGGAAGACCAGTACGAGCAGCTGCACATCATCCAGGAGCAGGCGGCACGCATTGCGCAGGTCGTGCGCCGCCTCGCCAAGCTCAAGAATCCGCAGTCGGTGGAATATCTCGCCGGCTCCATGATGATCGACCTCTCGTCCCGCACGAGCCGGTCAGACTAGGGGATCGTATGACCCATTATTTCGGCGCACACACCGTCGACGCGGGCGGCATTCACATGGCCGCCCGCCGCGCATCGAGCGCGGGCATGCGCGCGCTCCAGATCTTCACCGCCATTCCCAAGTACTACAACGACAAGGTGTCCATCAAGGCGGAGCGTGTCACACGTTTCCGCGAGACGCTCGCATCCACTTCGATTTCGCCGGAGCACGTGGTGGTTCATGCGGCCTATGTCCTGAACACCGCCACCCCCGACGAAGCGAAATGGGTGCGTGCACGCGACGGCCTCACCAGGGAGCTCGCACGCTCCACCGCGCTCGGCGTGGGTGCCGTGTGCTTTCATCCGGGCGCGGCCACCGACGACGACCGCGACGGTGCGGCCGAACGTATCGCGTCGACCATCATTCACGCGCTCAAGGAAGTGTCCGGCGACACACGACTCCTTGTGGAGAACACCGCCGGGGCGGGGCGAACGATGGGTCGCACGCCGGAGGAAGTGGGCGCCATTCTCGCGCACATCCCGCAGCGCCTGCGCTCGCGCACCGGGTATGGTCTAGACACCTGCCACCTCTTCGCCAGTGGGTTCGACCTCACTGAATCCGCCGTCGCGACAGCTCGTATTCTGGACGCATTCGAGGAGGCGACGGGTGAAGCGCCCGGATTCTTCCACCTGAACGACAGCGAGGGCGCGCTCGGCTCCAACAAGGATCGCCACCGGCTGCTCGGGGAGGGTTTGATTGGCACCGAGGCGTTCCGCTGGATCCTGGCCGACAAGCGTGCCCGGAATATCCCGTTGATCCTGGAAACGCCGCAACTGAACTACGAGATCGCGGACGACGATGACTCCGCGGATCCGTACGACCTCCAGATGATGGCGCTCCTCCGTTCCTTGCTGTAGATCGCGCTCGGACTTGCAAAAGGGCCGTGCGGTGTCATTCGGAGGGAGATACGTTCATGATACTTGCATAATTAGCTAATTAGCTTACTATGCAAGCGTCATGGACGCCGCCTTCAAGGCCCTCTCCGACGCCACCCGGCGCGACATCCTTCGCCTGCTGAAGGAAGGTCCCCTCACGTCCGGCGAGATCGCCCACCACTTCGATGCTGCATGGCCGACCGTGTCGCGCCACCTCGCCGTGCTCCGTGACGCCGAACTCGTGCTCTCCACCCGCGTCGGCCAACAGGTCGTCTACGAGCTCAACACCAGTGTCTTTCAGGACGTCGTCGAGCATCTCTGGTCATGGATGCGCCCAGGAGGGCGTGATGCCTAGTTTCGTCAAACGGTGGTACCCGCTCGCACTTGCACTGCTCGCCACCATCATTTCGGCCGCAGTCCTCACACGCCTGCCCGAGCGCATGGTCGTCCACTGGGACATGGACGGAAATCCCAACGGCTGGATGCCGCGAATCGTGGGCGCCTTCTTCTCACCCGCGATGATGCTCGTCATGTGGCTCGTACTCCGTGCCGCGCCGTCCATCGACCCACGCGGTGACAACTTCCAGAAGTTCTACAAATCCTACGACATCGTCATCGCCGCCACGAGCACGCTCCTGTTCGCCATGCACCTCACCCTCCTTGCGGTGGGGCTCGGCCACCATGTCAGCGTTGCCGTCGTGGGGCCAATTCTCGCTGGAGCACTCTTCGTCATCATGGGCAACCTGCTTCCTCGTGCCCGACCGAACTTCGTCTACGGCATCCGCACGCCGTGGACCCTGTCGAGCGACCGCGTCTGGATGCGAACGCATCGCGTGGGCGGGTATGCCATGGTCACGGCGGGCCTCGTCATGATCGCGGCCGCGCTGCTGCTGCCCTCCGGCTCCGGCATTCCAGTTGTCATCGGAGCAGCCCTGATCGCGCTGCTCGGACCGATGATCTATTCATATCTCACATGGAAGCAGGAGATGAAAAAATGACAATGGCTCGTCGCGGCATGACGATCCTCGGGTGTGCGCTCTCCGCGCTTTCCACATCCGTCCAGGCACAGGCAGTTGAACGGGCAGTATTTCTCGTTCGCCAATCCAAGGATACGCTGGCCGTAGAGACAGCGACCTACGAGAAAGGCCGCGCCGAGGCCACGCTGCGCCTGCGTACGCCGGTGCTGACACTGCATCGTGTCATGACCATTTCGCCCGCGGGCGAAGTGCTCAGCGCGGACATGACAACGGGCACTGGGCCGCAGGGCGACAGCGCGACGACACACACCCTCTTGGCGATCACGGGCGATTCCGCCGTGGTCAGCAGCGTCGATCCGGCCGGAAAGAATCCCACGCAGATCCGGCGTATGGCTGTGCCGCGCGGCGCCATCCCGTTCGCCAACCTCTCCGGGCAGACACTCGAGCTCGTGCTGCGTCGGGCGCGGGCAATTGGTGGTGATTCCGTGAGCGTGCCGTTGTTGCTCGGTGCCGGCCAGTGGCTTCCTGTTCGCGTGATGCGGGTGGGCAAGGACTCCGCGGTGCTCTCGCTCAACAACGTCGACATTCGCGCCCACACGGACAATGTGGGCCGGCTCCTCGGCGCCATCATTCCGAGTCAGAACGCACGCTTCGACCGTCTCGCCGGAGACTCCCCAGCGGCCCGCTGGTCGCCGGCGGCGCTGAGCTACAACGCACCTGCCGGCGCACCCTACACTGCCGAAGACGTGCATTTCAAGACGTCGTCCGGCATCGGCATCGCGGGAACACTCACGATGCCAAAGCACAGGGCGGGTGCGCGTGTTCCAGCCGTGGTGCTCATCACAGGCTCGGGCGCACAGGATCGCGACGAAGCCGTACCGGCGCTCGGCAATTATCGTCCATTTCGCGAAATCGCCGACACGCTTTCGCGGCGCGGTATCGCGGTGCTGCGTCTCGACGATCGCGGCGTGGGCGGCTCTGATGCCGGGCCGGCCGCCGCCACCTCCGCCGATTTCGCCGACGACATCCGTGCCGGCCTTGCCTGGCTGCGCACGCGTGCCGACGTCGATGCAGCGCGGCTCGGACTCGTGGGCCATAGCGAAGGCGGCATCATCGCGCCGATGATTGCGGCCAAGGATTCCACGCTCCGCGCACTCGTGCTGATCGCCGGCCAGGCCAGGACAGGCCGGGAGATCTCGGCGTTCCAGCGCAAATATCAGATCGATCACGAGCCATCCATCGCGGCGGGCCGGCGCGCCGCCGCACTCGAAGAATCGACTCGCGAAGTGGAGAAAATATTCGCGGCGCCGGGTTGGCTTCACTTCTGGGCCGACTACGATCCACTGCCTGCCGCGCGTCGCATCCGCGTGCCAACGCTCATTCTCCAGGGAGAAACAGATCAGCAGGTCACTCCGGAGCAGGCGGCCACGCTCGCCGCGGCGATACGCGCTGGCGGAAATCGAAAGGTCACCACGCATCTCTTTCCACGCATGAATCACCTCATGCTCGAGGACGCATCAGGCAACCCCAAGGGCTACGACAAGCTGCCGTCGTATGCGGTCCGGCGCGACTTTCTCGGTGTGCTCGCCGACTGGCTCGCGAGCACGCTGTGAGCTGAATCGCGCGCGGCTCGGGGGGGAAATCGTGTTTTCATAGGGAAATATCGTGTTTTCACTGGGAGAAATCGCGTATTCCCTATTGCGCGCACTATGAGGCATTGTATCTTCCGCCACGTTGCACCGTAGTTCGCTCATAGCGAGAACCAGTTCTTTTTCCGGGAGACGAGCATGGCCGCGAAGAAAGCGAAGAAGGCAGCGAAGAAGGCGCCTGCAAAGAAGGCACCTGCAAAGAAGGCACCCGCAAAGAAGGCCGCGGCGAAGAAGGCACCTGCAAAGAAGGCTGCGAAGAAGGTCGCCAAGAAGTCCGGCGCCAAGCGCACGCCAAACGCTGCATTCATGAAAGCAATGACGCCGAGCGCACAGCTCGCGACGGTTGTCGGCGCCGCGCCCCTGCCGCGCACGGAAGTCACCAAGAAGCTCTGGGGCTACATCAAGAAGAAGGGCCTCCAGGATGCCAAGAACCGCCGCAACATCAACTCCGACGAAAACCTGAAGCCGGTGTTCGGCGGAAAGGCCCAGGTGTCGATGTTCGAGATGACGAAGCTCGTCAACAAGCACCTCAAGTAGACTCGATCCCGTTTCTGCTCGAGCGAGGGGGCGTGCCGATTCATCGGCACGCCCCCTCGGCGTTTCAGTCGTGGAAACCCTTGCCCCTGTGCGGTACGTAGGGAGATTTCACGCAGTCACTTCTCTCTCCTCCCCTCGCCGTCCATGGCCGCAAACGTCGTCGCGAATGCTCGCGGCAAGAAAGCCCCCAAGTCGTCTCCCGTCGTCTCGCTCTGGGAGAACATCAAGTCTCTCGCGGGCGCGGTGCTCATCTATCTCGTCATCAACACCTTCCTCATCGCCGCGTACCGCATTCCGTCCGGCTCCATGATGCCCACGTTGCTCATTGGTGACTGGCTCTTCGTGAACAAGGCCGTGTACGGGCCGCACATTCCCTTCACGCATACGCACCTGCCGTCCTTCAGCGAACCGAAGCGCGGCGACGTCGTGGTTTTCGAATCTCCGTACCAGGCGGACAATGCGCCCGACTACACCCCCACGCTCGTGAAGCGCCTCGTCGGCATGCCCGGCGACACGCTCTACATGCGCGCGGGCCTGCTGTACGTGAACGGCGTCGCCCAGCGCCAGGGCTTCGGCATCGTGAGCACGCCCCGTTCCGGCGGCTCGCAGCCCACCGACATCGCGCCCAACTTCGATTGGCAGCACACCATCGAGCTCAAGCAGTCGCGCTTCGGACCTCCGCCCATCCAACCACAGCTCGACAACTGGGGGCCGCTGCTCATTCCGTCCTCGCACTATTTCATGATGGGCGACGCGCGCTACGAGTCCAAGGACAGCAGGTACTGGGGTGTCGTGCCGCGCGAGAACATCCGGGGGCGTCCCAGCTTCGTGTACTACTCCTATCGCAGCGGCGACGAGACGGACCGTCCACTGTCGTTCATCACCGATATCCGGTGGGGACGCATCGGAACGTTCATCCACTGACCCGTCCCCCGTGCTTCAGCTGAGCATCGCGCTCGCTGTCATTGGCGCCCTGCTGGCGCTCTTTGGCCTTCGCGTGCTTGCCACCGAGCGTACGTCCACACGGGCGTTGCGCGCGCGCATCTCCGAAGAGCAGACCCTGAAGCAGACACTCGAGCAGCGCGTCGTGGAGCGCACGCTGGAGCTGGATGACGCGCAGCGCGTGCTACATCGCATGTGGTGGCTCGGGCAGCAGATCACGCTCGAGCTCGACCCTCGGCGGGTACTCGATCGTTTTCTCGAAGCGGCGGCAGACGTGGCACAGGCCGACGGTGCCGCCCTCGCACTCCTCGCCGACGACGAGATGATCGAGCTGACCGCAGCGAGTGGATCGCTCTCGTCGTTCACCGGAAGACGCATCCCCGCCTCCAGTTCCGCGCTTCGGCGCGTGATTCGGTCAGGCGGAAGCTGGAGCGTCGCCGACATCCACGCGCACCAGGATCAGGTGCACTCCGCATGGCTCGAGGATCTCGTGGAGCCCATCTGCGGCATGGCCATCGTACCGGCACAACGGCGCGGCGAACGAATTGGCGCCGTGATCATCGTGTCGAAGCTCGTGCAGACGTTTTCGCCGCTCGAGCTCGAGCGCGTCGAGGCAATGGCCGACCTGCTGTCCGTCGCGCTCGCCAACGCGGAGCTGTTCCAGACCATGAAGCAGGCGGAGTGGCGTTTCCGAACGCTGTTTCGCGCTGCGCCGGATGCGGTGCTTACCGTGCTGCACGGCTCCGGGCGCATTCGGGAAGCCAATGATGCGGTGCGCGACGTGTTCGGACTCGCCGCCCATCAGATCATCGGACGCACGCTCGTGGAGCTGCTCGTGCCATCGGACCGGCTGACACTCGGCGCCGCACTCCAGGCGGCATCCTCCGGCACTCCCGCGCGCGCCGAAGTCCAGGTCATGATGGAGGGCGGAACCACGCGTGTCGTGGCCCTCGCCGCCAGCCGTCTGCCCGAGGCCGATCCGCCAACGGTGCTGCTCATTGGCCGCGACATGACGCACGAGCGCGACCTCCGCGTGCGGCTCATGGAATCAGACCGGCTCGCCGCCGTTGGAGAGCTCGTGGCTGGTGTGGCGCACGAGGTCAACAACCCGCTCAGCAGCATCAGCGCCTTCTCCCAGCTGCTCCTTCGGGAAACCACGCTGTCCCCGTCACAGCGCGACTCCATCGAGGTGATTCGCGCCGAGACGATGCGCGCCAGCCAGGTCGTGAAGGACCTGCTTGCCTTCGCACGCCGCAGCGAGCCGATGCGCGCGCCCATCGATCTCAACGGCGTGGTGTCGCGTACCATCCGCATGCGTCAATACCAGTTCGTGGAAGCACTGGTGCGCGTGGAAACGGAGCTCGCGGATGATCTGCCGTCGGTCATGGGGGATGCGCGACAGCTTCAGCAGGTCTGCCTCAACCTGCTGACGAATGCGGTGCAGGCGATGGCACCCAGGGGGGGCGGGGTCCTCCGGCTCAGGACCTATGTCTGCGAGAGCGCGGTTTGCCTCGAGGTGAGCGACAGCGGCGCGGGAATGACCGCCGAGGTCCGTGCGCACATCTTCGAGCCCTTCTTCACGACCAAGAAAGAGGGAGAGGGCACTGGGCTCGGTCTCAGCGTGAGCTATGGCATCGTGTCCGCGCACGGCGGCACCATCGACGTCACCGAGACGAGCGCCGCAGGCACCACCTTCTGCGTCACGCTTCCCTCGGTCACGGAGCCCGCAGCCGACGCCGAAGGCATTCGCGACGTGGTCCCGTTCACGCTTCGGTCGCCTCTTGCAGGCATTCGACTCCTGTTCGTGGACGATGAGCCAGCGCTCCGGAGTGGAATGGAAGCATTCGGCACAATGCGCGGATTCAGTGTCGTCGTGGCCGCGGACGGGACGGCGGCCCTGGAGGCTGCCCGCTCAGGCGGCGTGGATGCCGTTGTGTGCGATCTTCGCATGCCGGGCATGGATGGATATGCCTTTCACGAACATCTGCGCCTGGAGCGCCCTGGGCTCGCAACACGCACCGTTTTCATTACCGGCGACGTGGTGACGACCGCGGGGCGCGGCAGCGTGGCGCGGCAGCCGGTGATCAACAAGCCCTTCTCCTTCGACAAGATCGAGGAGGCGCTCATCGCGGTGATGCGTGGCTCGCCGTACACACCGGCAGATCAGGGTAACCGGCGATAGGCATACGTTTGCCTTGCCGCGTCCGCTTTCGCGTGCGACCTTGAATTCAATGCCCCCAATTTTTCCGCGAAAGACGGTCGAGTGGCGCCTCGAGGAGCCGCCGGCGTTTCGGAAATTGTCCCTCTCGCTCGTGGAGATGGCGATTCTCGCGGGCATCGTGCTTCGCGTGCTGCGCGCGTTCACGTTCACCTATGGACGCGTAGGCTGGGTGTATTACGGCCTGGCGCTCGTGGGGGGCACGTTCGTGCTGCTGGGCATGACGACGGCGCACCTCGCGAATTTCACGGTCAAATCGTGGGTCTGGCGCGCACCGCTGTTCGCCCTCGTCGAAGTGGCCGGAGAAATGGCCACCAGCCTGCTCCTCATCGCCATGCGCCGCGAGCCGGAGGGCACGGCGCGCGCGGACTTCCACGATTGGCCAAGCATGTCGCTCAGGGCCCTGGTGCAAAGCGAGCTATCCATCTGCCTCTGGGCGCTGCTGCTTGCCGGTGCGATCATCTTCGTTCGCCGCAGCGGCATGGGCCAGCCGGACAACGAGCCCCGATAGCCACGTCCAGGGTGTACCAGCGGCGAACACTGCGGGCCACCCACCCTCCCTCCCCGCATGCAGGAACGCAAAAGGTCCCGGGCCGAAGCCCGGGACCTTTTGCGTCATTACAACCACGATGTGGCTATTTCGACTTGTTGCGTTTGCGGCGGTGAACCGCAACCATGCCAAGGAGACCCGTGCCCAGAAGAACGAGCGACGCCGGCTCTGGCGTGCTGGTCACCGTCTGGCCGCCCTGGCCCGGATTGTACATGAGGAACTCCTGCACGCCGCCGCTCTGGCCGCTCGCATTCACGTCGGTCACGACGTAGAAGCCGCTGTAATCCATGGCCGCATAGTGTGCATCGGCATCAGCACGGAACCAGGACTCGGAGTGATCCGCGCCCCAGACGCCCGCCTGATTCAGGTTCGGGGAGCTGGAATTGAACAGGTGCCAGATGGTCTGCTGGATCATGCTCTGATCGGCCACCGACTGGTAGCTGGCATTGTTGTACTGCATGGTGAGATATGCGGCCTCACGATACAGGTTGAGGCTGGCAAAGCGCGTGTAGGTGCCCGTGCCACCGCTGGCTCCCGTACCCGCCAGGCTCGTGAGATGCGCGTCCCATTCCTGACCCACCGAGATGGAGTGGAAATAGTCGACGCAGTCGATCACGACCGGGTTGCTCGTTGAGCCGTGCGGACCCTCGTACGCATTGTAGTTGCCAACGTAGAACCCCCACGCAGACCCGCCATTGCCGGCGCCCGTCGTATTGGCAAAGCTTCCGCCGTCTTTAAAGGTGAAATGCACCGTCGATTGTGCCTGCAGCGGAGCCACGGCACAAAATGATGCAACCACCAGAGCAGCTATCCGAGAACGCATGGGAACCTGGTCTCTTACTGTAAACGTGATTTGGGATTCGCGAGATCACTGGCGTCGTGGCCCCGCTATCAATCCCGTTCAAAGGCATAAATCATTCCGGCCCACAAAAACATCTGCTTACTTCGTGCCGACACATAATCAGTTGCAGTATAACGTGTTACGAAACAGGCGATATCTGTATCCGCGTCTATCCAGTGCGCCAGGACCAGCACACACACCACAAACTGTCTCATCCGTGCAACACATTGCTGACTTCGCTGTTTCCTTTCCACATTCCCGGATGAGCCCGGAAGGACCCTCCTATCTCCGGAAAGGAACGGCGCGGCCAGTCACTTCACCCATCGAACAGCCCCGCGCAAACAGCACCAGCGCGATCCCGGCCACCAGGAGCTTGCACATCGCCGTGGCGGTGGCCACGTAATACCCCATGAGCATCTGCGGCTGAATGGCTGACTTGGACTGGGCAGTATCCAGCATGAACATCAACAGGATCACGGCCATCACGCCCGTCAGCCCCCAGCAGAGAAAGCGCAGCCAGCGCACCATCCGCTCGTGTTCCTGCGACACCGCGATCACGACGGCCATGAGCAGGCCGATCGTTGGAAGCAGCAGCGCATTGCTCAACAGCCCCACAATCGCGAACCGCCATTGCGCGTTGCCTGGATAGAACGGATACACCGACGTGATCGCATCGAACACCGGTATCACGATGAGCACCGCCGCGACGAAATACATGGCCGGTACGACCTTCGAGAGCTTATTCATGCGATTGCACAATCACGGGTGAGATGCTGAAGGTGGCGGCCGGCCCCGAACGCTGGCATCACGCCCGCCGCAGATCGATGTCGAAGGAAAAGCGGGTGCCGGTTTCCGGAGACGATTCAACTTGCAGCGACGTCCCCATCGACCGCAGAAAGTCCTGGCAGATGGCCAGCCCCAGTCCGGCATTCGAGAAACGCACGCCCGACGCACTTGGACGGAACCCATCGAACAGCATCGACATCACCTGTTCGGGAATCCCCTGTCCAGTATCGGACACCCAGAACGAAAGCCGAGTGTCGTCCAGCTCCGTTGCCCCGATGGTGACCGATCCCTCGTTGGTGTACTTGAGTGCATTCGTCATCAGGTTCAGCAGCACTCGCCCCAGCGCGCCAGGATAGCCCACGCGCCCATCCACCGCGGGCAGGACGCGCGTGATGGGAAGCGCCTTCTCCTCGCTGATGGGCAGCACGGTGTCGCACACGCCAAGGATCACTTCCGCCACGGAGAAGGGCACGGGCCGGCCGTCGACCAGACGCTGCCCGCCCCGCACGGCATCGATCACGTCGCAGGCCAGGGTGTTGAGCCCCAGCGCCGCACCATAAATGAGGCCGAGCTGCCGCTCCTGCACGGACGTCACCGGACCGCTTCGCCCACGGCGCAGCGTTTCCACGAGAAAGAGGATGGACGTGAGCGGCGACCGCATGTCGTGCGCGATCTCGACGATCGCGTTCACCGCATCGGCATTGGCGAGATGACGGGTGAACTCGTTGTGGCTTTCGGGCGACGCAGAGGCCTCGTGCGTGGCATCCATGGCCGACAGCAGCGCCGCGAGCTCCACCCCGGAAATGGGGCCGGCGTCCTGCGTCACGAGCGTGAGCAGCGCCGACCGCAGCGCATCGGAATAGTGCCTCGGCACCGTGCGTCTCGAGGGGTCGCGATCCGCGTCCCACTGGCCATTGGCATCGGGTGCGGATGCGCCGAGGCCGAGCCGAACCAATCGGCTCAGCTGCTCCCGGATTTCCGCCTCAGGGGTTCGTTCGCTGCGGACAAGCTCTGTTGCCGCCTGATCGGCGGCGAGAGGGAGCAGGCGTTGCAGCGTCGAACTCACCATGTCGGCCGCGACATGCGATGAAGTCAACCGCTCGTGGGCTGTTGGACGATGGGGAGTGGACATCAGCGCACCCGTCGGAACAGCACCATCCCGACGGGCTCGAGACCCCAGACTTGTCGAACGCTACAAGATATATCGCGGCAGGCTAGAGCGTGAGCGTCTCGTTTGCGTCTCGGCGGAATCCGTGGCGCTCCAGCAGGCGATACAGCGTGGTGCGGTCCACACTCGCCAGCCGCGCGGCGCGCGACATGTTGCCGGACGCCCGGGACACGAGCCGGGTAACGTATTCCTTCTCGAAGGACGCCAGCACCTGCTCCTTGGCAACGTGATAGGCGTCATGCATTGGTACGCCAACGGTCACACTGTTGTCCGCGAAGGAATCGTCCTGCTTGTGCAACGGAATGTCCTCGGCGGTGATGGTGGCGCCGGGCGATGTGAGCACCACGAGATGCTCCACCACATTCTGGAGCTCGCGGACATTGCCCCGCCACCCTCTGCTCTGCAGGAACTCGAGCGCTCCGTCGGTGAACGCCGGCAGCTCGTCGCGCGACGTGTGATGACGCTTCCAGAAGTGCGCGAGGAAATGTTTGGCAAGGAGGGGAATGTCCTCGACGCGCGAGCGCAGCGGCGGCAAGGCGATCGACACCACGTTCAGGCGATAGTAGAGGTCTTCGCGCAGGTGCTTGCTCTGGATCGCCAGGCGAGGGTCGCGATTGGTGGCCGAGATGAAGCGAATGTCCACTTGGGCATCCTGCTGCTCGCTGCCAACGCGGCGCACCACGCCATCCTGCACCACGCGAAGGAGCTTTGCCTGGAGCGGCAGCGCCATTTCGGTGAGCTCGTCCAGGAAGAACGTTCCGCCATGCGCCGCCTCGAGCAGGCCGGTCTTTTCCCGGTCGGCGCCGGTGAATGCGCCTTTCCGGTGGCCGAACATCTCGGACTCGAGCAGATGCTCCGGCATGGCCGCGCAGTTGATGGGCACGAGTGCTTCGCCGGAGCGCCGGCTATGCCGGTGGATGAACTGCGCGAACATCTCCTTGCCCGTGCCGCTCTCTCCCACGAGCATCACCGACGCATTCGTGGCGGCCACCTTGCGGGCCAGCTCGACGGCCGTGCGGAATGCCGGTGATATGCCCAGGAGCGTGATCTGGTCGCTGTTGCCATGCTGCAGCACGAGATCCGACGCCGTTTCCGTGCGCTCACGGTTGGTGAGGACCGCGTGGGCAGCCCGGCCGAACATGAGGTGGAGGTGCGTCCCGGAAAACGGCTTGGGCAGGTAGTCCCATGCCCCAATGCGCATGGCCTCGAGACTCGAGGCGACGCTGGGATTTCCCGTCATCACGATGACGATGGTATTGGGCTGCGCTTCGAGCACGGCCTTGAGGATCTCGATGCCGGGCACCGGCGTCATGTACAGGTCGACCAGCACGATGTCGAACCGCGAGCGGCGGAACAGCTCGATGGCTTCGTCACCGCGCCCGCTGGACGCCACGTTGTAGCCTTCCACCTGCAACACGCTCGCGCATCCCTCGCGCAGGATGCGGTCGTCGTCAATGACAAGCACCCGGATGGAGGCACGGGCTTCCATGGGCACCATGGCGCTGTCCGGTACCGGCGTTTCGCCAACGGGGGGCCGAAGCGAGATAGCGGAATCGGTCAATCGGGACACTGGGTCGGAATCACCAGTATCAAAAGAAGACAGACCGCTACTTTGATTGGACATTTCGGGACCCGGCATCGGGGACTCGGGGAGGGGCACTGCTCAGTGCGCCAAAGATGTAGTTTGCATACAACAACAACAGTTGGCGCGGCGCGTCAGTATAGTCTCGATTTTCGC
>JAQBPY010000171.1 GCA_028287285.1 Gemmatimonadota bacterium | reverse complement strand
GCCAACGATCTGGCTGGCGATACTCGACTACCTCGACGCGCATAAGGGTGAATACGACCTCTCGGCACTGCGCTACATGACGGTCGGGGGATCCGCCGCGCCGGAGTCGATGATCCGCGCGTTCGAGGAGCGGCACGGCCTGCGGATCATGCAGGGCTGGGGAATGACCGAGCTGTCGCCCGTGGGATCGTTCACGTCCGATCGTCCGCAGACGGCGACGTCCACATCCGTCGAGCGTCAGCGCTATCGCGCGACGGCGGGTCAGCCGCTGCCATTCGTCGACGTCCGTGCGCGTAGCGACGATGGGCTCGTGCCATGGGACGGACAGACGATGGGCGAGCTCGAAGTGCGCGGGCCGTGGGTGGCCGGCGCGTATCACGGTGGTGCCGGCGAGGAGTCATTCACTGCCGACGGATGGTTCCGCACCGGCGACATCGTGACCATCGGACCGAACGCCGAGTTGGTGATTCAGGACCGGTGCAAGGATCTCGTGAAATCGGGTGGCGAGTGGATCAGCTCCGTGCTGCTCGAGACGTATCTGATGGGGCATCCGCAGGTCGCGGAGGCCGCGGTGATCGCCGTTCCGCATCCGCAGTGGCTGGAGCGGCCACTTGCGGTCGTGGTGCCGCGTGCGGGCCAACTGCCCGATGTCGACGAGCTGCGCGCGTTCGTCGGTGCGCAGTTCGCCAAGTGGTGGGTGCCGGACGCGATCGTATTCGCGGAGTCGCTGCCGAAGACAGGGACGGGGAAGGTGATGAAGCTGGCGCTTCGCGACACGTATCGAGAGCAGTATCAGGTCGTGACGGTGCAAGCACTGTCGTCCTGAGGGGCGAGACTGTGTGAAAACGGCTACGTAGGAGTGCGCCTAACGCCACGCTTCAGGGCAGCGGTTTGGTGTCCGTTTGGCGAGGGATGCATCTGTGCCTGCGGGATCCGTAGCGCACGTGTGTTGCGCAGCCACAGCACAAACCAGGAGAGTGATGCTCACGTGTCGTTTGCAAGTTGTTGTACAGCAATCACATATGACATTTATCGATCGTGGCACCGACAATGCTCAGCACGCTCAGGTTTGCGGAGTGCGTGCGTGGCTCCTCGATCGAACGTGATCAACTATGTTGCCGACGTCGCGCACGCGTCGTGGGCGTGAACCAAAAGGAAAATAGTGTCTCGTCTCCTTGCCGTTGCCGCCACCGTCGTGGCCCTGAGCGCGCCGTCACTCGCCGGCGCACAAACGATCAATGCAGCCGCTACCGGCCTCGCGTCCCCCGCCTCGACGGTGACGTTTGAAGGCAATGTTCCCGTAGGCGGAGACATTGGCGCAACGTACGCGGGGCAGGGTGTCTCGCTCACCCCCGGGATCGTATTCGGTAACGTTGGCTGGTTCAGCGCTGTCGGCGGTGGCCAGAATGCCGCGTGCAACTTCTGCGGCAACAGCGGGATAGTCGCCCCGTTCGATGTGATGTTCGCGTGGGCCGTGAACGGCTCAGCGTTCCAGTTCTACACGAATCCGAATACGACAACCTTCACGGCGTATCTGAACAACGTTGCGGTGTCGTCGTTCAGCAGCGCCACGAGCTACAATCCAGGCGCCACGTGGTTTTACGGTTTCGATCAATCAGTCCAGCTCGATCGAATTCGAATTGCCACCGGTGCAGACGGGGCGATGGTCCTCGACAACCTCCAGATCGGGGCCGCCGTGGTCGCCACGCCGGAGCCCGCGTCGCTCGCCCTCCTCGGCACCGGCCTCCTCGGCATCGCTGGTGTCGTTCGCCGCCGCCGGGTCTCGGCCAGCGCGTAGTTCCGCAGGGTAGAGTTGAATTCGGAGAGCCGGGCCAGTTCATGGCCCGGCTCTTTCGTTGAACCCCGTCATGACGCTCACCTTCGCGCACTCCTGGCCACTCCCCGCCACACCAGAACGTGTCTTCACGGCACTCACCAACCCCGCTGACCTCATGAACTGGTTTGCCGAGGGCGCCATGGTGGAGCCGAAGGTGGGCGGCGTGTACCGCTTCTGGGGGCGACATACGCTGTTCACGCCACCCGAGGATGCGGCGCGACAGACCATCTCGCATTACCAGCCGGTGACGAGGCTCGGCTTCAATTGGCCGCTGAACGAGGTGGACACGAACGTCATATTGGACCTCGCGCCGAACGAAGCAGGGACCACGCTCACGCTCACCCACCGAGTGTCTGGCGACCTCCTCGTGCCTCGGCAAAAGGAACTGATCGAGGATCATTGGCGTCTCGCGATCGCCAACCTGACCGCGTATCTCGCCGGAACGCCCAGCTTCACGCTGCCCGACTACTTTGCCCAGGCGCCAAGGCCAGCTTAGCGGAGGCGAGCGAACAGCAGTGCGATGTACGCGCTGATGCCGAGCGCGCACACCATTGCGATCGCGCGATGCACGCTCGGACGGCGCACGAGCGCGCCGGCGAGTGCGGCTGAGAAGAGGACTGCGTGGAAGGCCAGGTTGGCGCGCTCCGGCAACCGGCCCTCGAGCACGACTTCCTTCACAACGCTCACGACGAGCGTCGCTGCGAAGAAGCCGAAGAACCACGGGGCGTGGCGAGCGTAGTGCTCGTGTAGATCCACACCGCGTTCGTCCACCTGCTCGGGCAGCACGAGCGCAGCCATCATGTACAGTGTCACGGTCTGCAGCAGCACCAGCAGAAAGGCGAGGAAGGTCCAGCCTTGGTGCGCACGGAGTCCGAACATGGACCACCACACCTGCACGTAGATCACGATCAGGATCGCGGCCCACAACAATGGTGGCCAATAGGGGCGCACGTGCTCTCGCCCGCGAATCAGCCGTCCGGTCGCACTGAGCACCTGCGTGAGTCCGAGGCCGATGATGATGGACAGCAGTACGGCGAGATAGTTGAACGCGTCCATGCGTCCAAAATACAAACGCACAGCGAAAGTGACAGCACCCGTGTCGTCCTTCGCTCTGCTCAGGACGACAACACTACGTTTCCGCAGCTCGCTAGTCGCTCCTCAGCGCCGCATTCGGATCGGCGCGCGTGGCCCGCACGGCGGGCACGGCGCTGGCCACCAGCGCGACGAAAACCAGAAGTACCCCCACGGCGGCGTAAATCGCTGGGTCGGTTGCCGACTGCTTGAAAAGAAGCGGCTGAATCCACCGTCCGGACAGGAGCGCGATGACGAATCCGAGCAGCACGCCCGCGACGGCGAACGAAACGCCCTGTCCCACGACCAGCTTCACCACGTCGCGTGATTGGGCGCCGAGTGCGATGCGTACGCCGATCTCGTGCATCCGCTGCGCGACGTTGTAGCCGATCACTCCGTAGAGTCCCACGGCGGCGACGATCAGCGCCAACACGCCAAATGCGACGAACATCGTCGCGCCCAGTTGCCATGAGCGGCGCTGCACGTCAACCAAGTCTTCGAGCGGCGACACCGTGACATACGCCGTTCCGGGCATGACGCGTTGCAACTCGAGCCGAACGCGCTCGACCGAAGCCTGCGCATTTGAACCGGACATGCGAAGGAACAGTCGGTTTCCGAGCGAAAGGCCCATGCTGCGCTTCTTGACCGGATCGAGCATCGGCTGCTCGTCCGAGAGGTAGTACATGAACCGCTCACTCTCCGTCATGCTGTTCTGCACCGCATCCTCGGCAATCCCGACGACCGTCGTACACGGCGCGCCTTCGGTACCGATCTGAAGGCACTGCCCGATGGGATCCTTGCCGGGCCACAGCGCGCGACCCATCGACTCGCTCACGACCACCACCGGAGGAGAATCTTCGCGGTCCCATGTGGTGAACGGGCGACCGCGAACGATTCGCGTGCCCAGCACCGCGAAGTAGTCGGGAGTCGTAGCCTGATAGACAAAGCGGCCAAGTCGTTGAACCGAGTCGATGCCCGCGACGT
>JAQBPY010000158.1 GCA_028287285.1 Gemmatimonadota bacterium | reverse complement strand
CTCGTGCTGCATCCCGAGAAGTTCGACGTCATCGTCACGACGAACCTGTTCGGCGACATTCTATCCGATCTCATCTCGGGCTTGGTTGGCGGTCTCGGGCTCGCTCCCGGCGCGAACATCGGACTGGGCGGCGCGATCTTCGAGGCGGTCCATGGCACGGCGCCCGACCTGGCTGGCAAGGGAGTTGCAAACCCTGGGGCACTCATCCTCGCGGCGTGCATGATGCTCGATTACATGAATGAAGGCGAAAAGGCATCGCGTATTCGCAATGCATTCGAGACGACCGTCCGCGAAGGCAAGACGATCACGCGCGACCTTGGCGGCACGGCAGGCACCGATGAGTTTACCGACGCCATCATCGCGCGTCTGTGACCACCACCACCGTCTTTCACTGCTCCGACCTGCATTTCGGCCACCCCGCCGTGCCGGAGCAGTATGAGGCGATGGAAGCGCTGATCTCCGAATTCAATTTCAACGTCGTCGCCATCTCGGGAGACGTCTCACAGCGTGCGCGCAGCGGAGAATTCCAGCGCGCGCGCGCATTCATCCGGCGTGCGGAGGAGACGAGCAAGGTCATCTGCATTCCCGGAAACCACGACGTGACGTGGTGGAAGGCCCCGCTGAACATCGGTGACGAGTCGAAGATCTTTGCGAACTATCGCCGCTTCATCTCCGACGACATCGAGCCCGTGTTGCGCGTGCCAGGCGTGACCTTCGTCAGCCTGAACACGTCGCATGGCGTGACCTCGGAGACGCTCACATGGCGCCTGCGCGACATCTCCATCATCGGCATCGTGCGTCGCGCGCAGATCGAGCGGCTGCGCACGGAATTTTCCGAGTCGCCGGTGGGTGACATTCGTGTGGTGATGATGCACCACAACCCCGTCAAGGGCGAGCTCTCCCAGCGCCACGGTCTCAAGCACACCGCACGCGTGCTGGGCGCCTTCGCCGACATGTCGGTAGACCTCGTGCTCTGTGGGCACGACCATCAGGATGCCATTCACTACATCGAGCACACGAAAAAGGGCACGGTAATCTCCACCGCCGGCACGGTGTCCAACCGGATGCGGGGCGGACGTCCCTCATCGGTCAACAGCATTCGCATCTCGCCGGAGCAGATCGAGGTATCCACGCTCGTGTGGTCCGATCCCGAACGGAACTTTGTTCCCGGACCGAGCAAGTGCTTCAAGCGCTGACTCGCTTCTTTCGCCGGCGCGTCGATGAGGCGCAGCTGGAGCTGGTGCTGCATGCCGCAACGCCAGCGAACGCAGATGAGCTCCTCGCACGGCTCCGTCAGCTCGGTCTCAAGAGCATCTCGAAGGTCCGGCTCACGAGAAACCGCAATGTGATGGTGAGCTTCGGCGAGGGAGTGCTGCGGGCCAACGAAGGCTATCTCACGGCGCCGGAGCCCGTGCTCCGCGGCATCGTGGCATTCGTCGAAGGACGTACGCGTGCGGATCGCCATGCCGGCCGTGACGTGATTGTCGGCTTTCCCATTCAGGTCACGTCCAAGGCGCCGCCTCGCCGCGAAAAGATGCACGACGACGATCGAGAGCTCGCCGCCCAGTTGTCCCAATGGCATGCGCGGTACAATGCCCGGCATTTTGGCAGTCAGCTCCGCGACGTGGAGATGCGTGTCTCACGCCGCATGAAGAGCAGGCTCGGTCACTACAGCGCAGCAACCGGTGGCATCGCTGCCGAGATCGCGATCAGCCGCTCGCACATCAAGCGGCACGGGTGGACGGAGGCGCTGCACACACTGCTGCACGAGATGGTCCACCAGTGGCAGGACGAAACCGGCGGACCCATTGATCATGGCGGCACGTTCCGGAAAAAATGCCGCGAGGTGGGCATCGCTCCCTATGCGCGGCGAGTGCTTGCCGGCCGAGTGAATGCGCCTGCGCGGCGCGCGGCGCGCGAGAGCTAGGCACCCGCTCGTATCCCCTCATCAGGGCGTCGGGCTTTTCAGATACCGGTCATACCACTCCAGGTACCGCCTGTACCGGTCGAGGCGATACGACGGCGTAGTGATTCCATGAAACTGCCCGGGATAGATCACGAGCTGCGTTTCCACGCCAATCGTGCGCAGCGCCTGGTACATCTGTTCGCCGCCAATGATGGGCACGTTGAAATCGCTCTGGCCGCCCATGAACAATGTCGGCGTCTTGATGCGGTCCGCGTGGAAGAACGGATATGACAGATTGATCCACTTCTCCTGCGCCTTCCATGGCACGCCAAGCTCGAGCTCGTACTGCGAGATGTACTGGTCCGTTCCGTACATCGAGAGCTGCAATGCACTGCCTGCACCACTCACCGCGGCCTTGAATCGTGTCGTCGTGGCAATGGTGTAGTCCGTGAGGATGCCGCCGTAGCTCCAGCCGCCGATGCCGAGCCGCTGTGGATCGGCCACCCCCATGCGCACGACTTCGTCCACGGCGCCAAGGAGATCCTGCACCTCCTTGTTGCCCCAGTCGGCAAAGATCGCGCGCTGGTACGCCGCGCCACGCCCGCTCGAGCCCCGGTAATTCACGCCGATCACTGCGTATCCGTTGGCCGCGAACAGC
>JAQBPY010000154.1 GCA_028287285.1 Gemmatimonadota bacterium | reverse complement strand
AGGATACGCGTTCGGCAGCATCATGACGCGCGATGCCAACGCCCGGCGACGCTTCTGCATCACCGCCGGCATGTCGATGATCGCCGCGTTCCTGATATTCGGTGGTGTGACTGCCCTGCGTGCGCCGACGTCGACGGATGCACCGCCGGCGCTGTTCCGGATGCTCAGCCAGAGCAAGTATCCACCCTCCGCATTGTTCCTCTGCATGACGCTCGGCCCCGTGATTGCGCTCATGCCAGTGATCGAGCGGGCCAGGGGAATGGTCGCGAATGTCTTCGCGACTTTTGGACGCGTGCCGCTGTTCTACTACCTGCTCCACATTCCGCTCATCCATGCCTCGGCGCTCGTCGTCCGCCTCATCCGCGACGGCGCCATACACCCCGAGCACTTCGCAACGGCTCCGTTCGTGAACGTACCACCCGAGTATCGCTGGAGTCTCGGTCTTCTCTATCTCGTGTTTGTTGTGGACGTCTGCATTCTCTACTGGCCCTGCCGGTGGTTTGCAGTGTATCGTTCCGAGCACAGACAGAGCTGGGTGCGATTCATCTGAAACCGTTTGTCGAAGTATGCGTACCCTCATCGCTGTACTGCTGGCAAGCATCTGCCTCGCCTGTGCCGACACGCCGGAACGTCATGTCGCCGTCGAATCGAGCACACCTGCGCCAAACTCGTTCAAGGTGAAGTTCGAGACGAGCCGCGGAACGTTCGTCGTGCAGCTCAATCGTGACTGGTCACCGCGCGGCGTGGACCGGTTTCACGACCTGGTGGCACAGCACTTCTTCGACGAGAACCGTTTCTTCCGCGTCATTCCCGGCTACATCGCGCAGTTCGGCGTGAACAACGATCCCAAGCTGAACACGTCGTGGGAGTCCAAGCCCATTCGCGATGACCCGCGATTACAGACGAACGCGCGCGGGACGATTGTCTTTGCGAGCGATACGGCGAACACACGCGCGCACGGTGTGTTCGTGAATATCTCCGACAATCCAAATCTCGACAGGCAAGGCTTCACACCCGTGGGGCATGTCGTCGAAGGCATGAGTGTCGTGGATTCGATTTACAGCGGGTATCGCGAGAAGCCGAACTACCACCTGCTCGAGACGCTCGGGAATTCGTACGCGAACCGGATGTTCCCGAAGCTCGACTATATCAAGACCGCGACGCTGATTCCGTAGCACGTCAGCCCATGATTCGCTCCAGTCTGATGGGCAAATCCCGCACGCGCCTGCCCGTGGCGTGGTACACGGCATTTGCGATGGACGCCGCAACACCGGTAATGCCAATTTCGCCGACTCCCTTTGCACCAATGGGATTCACGTGCATATCGTGCTCATCCACGAAATGCACGTCGATGGTGCCGACGTCCGCATTCACTGGCACATGATATTCACCGAGGTCGGCGTTGACGTAACGGCCAGTGCGCTGATCGATGTGCGTCTCCTCGAGCAGCGCCATGCCGATGCCCCACACCACGCCGCCGTGAATCTGGCTCCGCGCGGTCTTCTCATTGAGGATGCGGCCAACACCATGCGCGGTAACGACTCGGGGAACACGCACGGTGCACAGGTCGGGATCGACATGCACTTCGGTGAACACCGCGCCAAACGAATGCATGGAATACTGCTGCTGTTCCGGGCTTGGCTGTGACTTGATCGTCACTTCCACCGGACGCCCGCCATTCGCCGCCACGACCTGCGCGGCCGAATTGGACGCAAGTCCGCCCGGCGCGATCTGTTCGATGTTCGCCTTCAACGTGAGCGCGGCCTGGTTCACCGCACTTCCCGTGGAGGATGCCGTAACGGATCCCGTCGACGCAGGATTCTCCGGCATCTCCGTATTCCCCAACTCGAATCGGATGCGTTCCACGGGCACGCCGAGCGCATCGGCTGCGATCTGGCTCATTGCCGTGTACGTTCCGCAGCCGATCTCCTGCGTGCCCGCACGTACCACGATCGTTCCATCCGCCATCAACCGCGCCGTCGCACCCGCCGGTGACTGCCGTGCGGGATATGTTGCCGACGCCATCCCATACCCAACGAGCCACCGGCCATCCCGCATGGACCTCGGCGCAGGAGTCCTGCGGCTCCACCCGAATTTCTCCGCGCCGAGCGCATAACATTCGCGAAGCGACTTGCTCGACCACGGCTTTCCGGTTTCGGGATCGCTGTCCGCGTAGTTCTTCAACCGCAACGCAACGGGGTCCATCTTCAACGCATACGCCAGCTCGTCCATTGCACTTTCGAGCGCGAACGTGCCGCTCGATTCGCCGGGTGCACGCATGAATGTCGGCGAGCCCACGTTGAGCGTCACGAGGTCATACTGCGTCTCGATGTTGGGGCTCGCATAGAGCAATCGCGTCTGCGTGGTGGCCGGCTCGACCCAGTTTTCCAGTGTCGACGTGTTGGACGTGTTCTCATGCCGAATCGCCGTGAGCACGCCCTCGTTCGTTGCGCCGAGTGTAACGCGCTGCAGCGTGAGTGGACGTCCGCCCACCGGCCCGAACTGCTGGCGGCGGGTGAGCGAGAGCTTTACCGGGCGGCCAACCTTCTTCGCCGCCATGGCCGCGAGCGTCTCGTGCGACCACGGTCCGCCCTTGCTGCCGAATCCGCCGCCGGTAAAGTATGCGATGACCTTCACCTTGGACTGATCGATGCCGAAGTGGCGGGCGACCGTCTGGCGCACACTCGTGATGCCCTGCGTCGACTCGTAGAGCGTGAGCGAATCGCCGTCCCAGTGCGCCACGGTGTTATGCACCTCCATCGGGTTGTGATTCTCGATGGGCGTGGTATAGAGCTGATCATGTTTGACGTCGGCGGCGGCGAGGCCAGATGCGACGTCGCCCTTCCTGAACGAGCGCTCTCCGCCAAGCGGCTTCACGGTGTCAGGCGCGTTCTTCGGCGAGTTGCGAAAATCGAGTACGGGCTTCTCTTCGTCATACTTTACCGCGGCCGCCTGCATGGCCGCCATCGCATGCTCGAACGTGTCCGCGACGACGACGCCAATGGGTTGCCCGTTGTAATGCACCTTGTCGTCCTGAAGCACCGTGGGAATTCTCATTGCAGGGCGTGCCGCTCCCTGCGCTCCACCACCCTGCGCTCCTCCGCCTCCCTGCACCTGCCCGCGTCCGTCGCTCGCCGGGTTGGGATGATCCGCACCCGACTGCGCACCGGGCAGTCGCTCGGCATTTTGCGGAGTGAGCACGGCCAGCACCCCCGGCATTTTTTCCAGTGACACCGTATCGATGTGAATGACACGACCCTTTGCGATGGTGCTCGTGATCATCACCGCATGCGCCACGTTGGGCAGCGGATATTCCGCGGCGTACTTTGCACCACCGGTGACCTTGAGACGTCCGTCCACACGATTGAGTGGCGTTCCCAGGCTGCTCATGCAGACACCTCCACAAGTGCGCGAACCAGCGTTCGCTTCGCGAGCTCGATCTTGAAGGCGTTGTCCTTGTGGGGCTTCGCGTCCTTGAGCGCGACGTCTGCCGCCGCACGGAATGTCGCGTCATTCGCCGGCTTGCCCACGAGAACATTTTCCGCCTCGTGCGAGCGCCATGGCTTTGTTCCAACGCCGCCCAGTGCAACGCGTGCATTGCGAATCGTGCCGCCCTGGATGTCCACCGCAACTGCGGCCGAGGCGAGGGCAAAGGCGTAGCTGGCACGATCGCGCACCTTGAGGTACATCGACCTCCGGCCGTATGCGAGCGGCGGGATGTCGATGCTGGTGATGAGCTCTCCATGCACGAGACTCGTCTCGCGCTCCGGATGCGCGCCAGGCAGGAGATGAAAGTCGGCAAAGCGTATTGCCCGCGCGCCCTTCAGTCCCTGCACCTGTACCACGGCGTCGAGTGCTGCAAGCGCGATGGCAAAGTCCGACGGATGTGTTGCGATGCAGTGGTCGCTGACGCCGAGGATGGCGTGCGTGCGGTTGAAGCCCCCGATTGCGCTGCAGCCGGTGCCAGGCTCGCGCTTGTTGCATGCCGTCGCCGTATCGCGAAAGTACGGACAGCGGGTGCGCTGCAGGATGTTGCCGCCCATGGTCGCCATGTTGCGCAACTGGCCTGATGCAGCTTGCAGCAACGACTGGCTCACCATGGGGAGCTGATCCTTCACGCGCGCGTCCCACGCCAC
>JAQBPY010000136.1 GCA_028287285.1 Gemmatimonadota bacterium | reverse complement strand
ACGGCCATCATCGGCGTGTTGATGATGCCGTGGAAGCTCTACTCCGATGCGGGCGCGTACATCTTTACCTGGCTCGTGGGTTACTCGAGCCTCATGGGTGCGATTGGCGGCGTTCTCATTGCCGACTATTGGCTGCTCCGCAAGCAGCAGCTTTCGCTGCCCGATCTCTTCAGGGAGCATGGCCTGTACTCGTACCGCAACGGCTGGAATCCCGCCGCGCTGATTGCGCTCGTCGTGGCGGTATTGCCGGTGGTACCAGGCTTCGTTCGCGCGGCAACCACGCCGGGCGGCAACGTTGCAGATCCCGGGTTTCTCGACCACCTCTACCAGTACGCGTGGTTCGTGACGTTCGGCCTGAGCTTCGCGATCTACACTGCCCTCACCAAAGGCAGGCCGGCGGCGAGTAGCCCTTAGCGCGCGCGGGCGCCGGTTCCGAGCTTGCGTGCTTCGCCGGCAGTGCATCGCTCTGCACGGAGCAGACCTCGCGTGCCCGTTCCGCGACCTTCCATCGAATCATGTGCAATGGCGCCGAGCCACCGCTCGAGCGGCGCGTCATTCCTTGACGGCTCGGCGGTTGTTGGCATTCCTCGGGCCGGCGTCACGCCGCCCCCTCCTGGGAGGCGTGGAGGCGAGCTGCATCATCGTGGCCACCGTCGCGCGAGTCGTCTCCAGCACGAGCTGCTGGTTCACCGTTTCGAGCACGTCGTGCGACTTGTGGTAGTGTGGGTTCGCGAGCACCGGGTACGAGCCCATGCCTCCGATGACATTGCCCCAGGCATCGAACATCGCCTGCGCGTCAGTGTTCTTGTAATACCGCGCGTCGTACGTGATCAGCCGGCTGAACGAGAGCGCCGCGGCATGCTGCACGTCGCGGATCCGTGCATTGGTATAGCGAATCGTATTGTCGAGCCGCTCGTCGCCGCTCCAGCCGAGCATGTCGTTGTTGATCGCGCCCGCGACGTTCCATCCCGCGGCTTGGGCGCGTCTCGTGAATTCCGCACTCCCATACAATCCACCCTCTTCGGCGCTCAGCGATGCGAAGACCACCGTGGCGGGTAGCGGATGGCCGGCAAGCAGCCGTGCCGTCTCGAGCAGGACGGCCGTGCCGCTCGTGTTGTCGTCCGCGCCAGGCCCCTCCGCCCGGCTGTCGTAATGACTCGCAAGGACATAAATGACATCGGGACGCTCGGTGCCGCGAAGGGTGGCAATCACGTTCGCGGTTCTGGAGCCTGCGGGCACCGTGAACTCCTGGAGCACGGGGCTGTACCCGAATGACCGGTAGGTGTCAGCCAGGTATCGTTGCGCCTTCAGATTGCCCGGCTGCGTCACGTGCTTCGAGTCGAAATCGAAAAGCGCTTTCTGGTATCCGTACAGACGTTCGATGGAGGCCCGACGGGTCAGGTCCCGGACGTGCCCTGCAATCGGAGCGAACATGCGCCGGCTCCTGTCGCGAAGCGCGAGCTCGCTCGCGAGCTGACTCACGACGCGCGCACGCAGTTCCGCGATCGAGACTTCGCGGCGTCGGTCCACGACGTAGACACTTTGTTCCGGGGAGACAGTGTCTCCATCACGGTCCGCTACCACATAGATGCGCGTTCCGTCGGGCGACGCCAGCCATTCGTACTCGGGAGCGATCGTGCGGACGGTGTTGTTGTGGAAGACCCGAACCGACGTGGCACCCTGTGGCGTGAGCTCGTAGAGGTAGGATCGCCGGTGGCGAGTCTCGCCCTTCGTGGCGAGTATGCTGTTCTCGTCCAGCCATTGCGGGAGCCGGTCGTGCTGAAGATCACGGGTGATCCGCGTGCTCGCGCCGGTAGCTACCTCAACGACGTAGAGCTCCCAATCATGTGCCGGCATGCGGCCAATCACCACGCGCGTTCCATCAGGCGAGGGAACGGGACGCTCGATGCTATCGCGCGATGTGTAGACAATGCGCGCGCTATCCTGCATCACCGTTTCGCCGTGCAGTGAGAGAAGCGATACCTGAGACATGGCATTCGCGCGCGCGATGTATGCGACGCTGCTGCCGTCCCGTGAGAGGGCGGGCTGTCGCCCCGCCAGTGCGCGCACACGTCCGCTGGTGGCGTCGAAGACCGAGAAGATCGTGTCGGCGCCGGTAACCAGGACGTATCGTGGATTGCCGGTCGGCACGAGTCGCGTGCCCTCGACCGCACCGGAGCTGCGCCTGGTTACTGAACCATCACCGAGCAGCTCGTAAATGGCCAGTGCCCGATCGCTCGATGTCCGCCCGAGGCAGAGAATTCGATTGGTGGTGCCCACGAGAATCGGTGAGCTCTTCTCGAGATCGTCGCGAATGATCTCCTGCTCCTTTCCGCTCTCGAGATCGACGCGCACGACGTGTGCGCGGCGACCTTCGTGCACCGACAGAGCGGCCTCCGCGGCCGCCATGCCGGGGCCATCGTCGAGGGAGTCACGGTGCGCGATGAGCCGGCGCAGGGAGTCCGCCTCCGCCGACGGCGGTACGCGCAGCTGCACGGCGGTTCGCCCATCCGGCGCGAATGCGAGATCACGCCCGCGAATGGAGAATCGCCTCCGGGCCACGCCTGCCTGCGATGCGATGGTGGTGACGAGAGCATTGCCTGCTCCACTCTGCCAGGCCACCCATCGCCCGTCCGCACTCTGGCGCAGACCCGCACCATCTGCGGCGAGCGAGTCCGAGCGGTAGAGCTCACCGGTGATCAGAGCGATGTCCCGCCGGTTTCGCTCCGCTGTGTTCCCGTCGAGCAGGTGAAGCATGGCGCGAAGCGCATCGGGATATTGGCCTGCTTCCCATGCAACGCGCGCCGTGGTGAGCAACGCGTCGTCGAGCGGCGGAGCCGTCGGTGTCCACGCGATCAACGCCAGCGGAAGTGCGCACCGCATCGACGCTCGCATGCGCATCACGATGCAGGACGTCTTCCACGTCCCGCCACCGTCAGCGTATTCACGATACGATCACCGTCGAGGCAGTGCAGCACCTCCTGGAGATTCACCGACGTGCAGACGTGATTCGGTACCACGCGAACGCGATCGCCCACGCGCGGCCGCCAGTCAGTCGCGGAGAGGTCGAGCATTCCGTGCTCCTCGGACAGCGCGCGCACCACCACGTCCGGGCGGTCGAGCAGCTCGCCGTATCCGGTGCCATGACCGCGAAGCACATCGCTGCTGAGCGCCTTCGAGCCCGCATCAATGGTGGCCTGTCCTGCGACCTCCGTACTCACCACCGTGGCGAGAACCGTGTAGGCACGCTCGTGCGGCTGGCACACCCCGAGTGCCATGGTCGTGCGGTCGTTGAAAATGAATGTCCCCGCCCTGACTTCCGTGAGTCCCGGCAACTCGTGCGATCTCCAGATGGTGGGCGTGGAGCCGCCGCTGACCACCCGGGGCGGAAGGCCTGCCGCCCCGAGCGCTTCGATGTGCTGTGCGAGGGCGGCGGCCAGTGTCTCGAGCTCCGCATCCTGCGCAGCCATCGCGGAGCGTATGTGGCCGGGATAGAAGAGGATGCCGTCGAAGGTCAGCCACGGGCAGCGGCCGGCGTGCCGCGCCAACTGCACGACGTGCTCGGGCTGCCGGACGCCCATGCGCTTCGCTCCGACGTCGATCTCGATGAGCACACCGATCCTCCGGCGCATGCGTGCCGCCGCTCCACCAATGGCATCGAGGGCGGCCAGGGAGTCGACGGCGACGGCGAGATCCGTCACGCCTTGCAGCGACTCGAGCCGCCGCAGCTTAGCGGCACCGATCACGGGATACGCGAGGACGATGTCGCTGACCACGGGCGCCATCACCTCGAGCTCGCGGAGTGTCGCGACGGTGACACCGCTCGCGCCCGACCCGACCTGTTGCGCGGCAAGCGCGGGCGTCTTGTGCGTCTTCACGTGCGGCCGCCAGCGGAGTCCCGACGTGGCACAGTAGGCGGCGACGCGCTCGATGTTGCGTCGCGTCCGCGCCAGGTCGATCAGGGCGGCCGGAGTCTCGAGGTCGTCGAGGTTGCGAACGCCGTCGTATGGGTCCGGCGGGAGCGTCGGGGCTGGCATGCAGTGACTGGGTCAGGGGGTGCTGGCGTCCATCCGGAAATTGCGCTATTCATCTTTAGGTGCAACCTGTCACATCTGACGCGTATGTTAAGCTCCAGCTTAAAATTGTCCAATGCTGACCTCCAGTTCTTCTCCGAGGTCGCGGTGTCCAACACCCTGGGTGCCGCAGCGCGTGCGCTCTCCATTTCGGTGTCCGCGGTGAGCCAGCGGCTCTCGCTGATCGAGCAACGCCTGGGTGTGCGCCTGGTCGAGCGGTCGGGACGTCAGCTCCGTCTCACCGACGAAGGCGAGGTGCTGCTCGTCCGCGGGCGCGCCATTCTCAACGATCTCGTCGACCTGACGGAATCACTCGCGTCGCGTCGTGGTGTCGTGACCGGACATCTCCGCGTGCTGGCGCCGCTGGGTTTTGGCCGACGGTACGTCGCGCGCGCCGCGGGTGCCTTCGCGGCGCGACACGTCGGCGTCACGCTCGACCTCATGCTGTCGGACCGGCTGGGCCATCTTCACGACGGCGGGTGGGATTTGGCCATCCACATCGGCGTCCTTCGCGATTCGTCGCTCGCCATCCAGCGATTGGCGCCCAACCAGCGTTTTGTATGCGCATCACCGGAATACTTGGGCCGGCATGGCACGCCGGAGAGTCCTGCGGAGCTCAAGGCCCACGCGTGCATTGCCCTGCGTGAGAATGAAGAGGATGTGACGCTCTGGCACTTCACCACGCCCGACGGCTCCGCCATGCATGTGCGTATCGAGCCACGCCTTTCGAGCAACGATGGCGAGGTCGTGAGGCGGTGGGCCCTCGATGGACACGGGATCATCATGCGCTCGGAGTGGTCCGTCGCCCGTGATCTCGCCGCGGGCCGGTTGGTGCGGCTGCTGCCCGCGTATGACCTGCCGGACGCGGACATCGTCGCGTTCGTCGGCCCGCGTGGCGTGCGCCCTGCGCGCACCACGCATTTTCTGCAGTGGATGCGCACCGCATTGACGCCTCCGCCCTGGCGGCCGCGTCCGGTCGGCGACGCACCCTTTGGCATACCCCCCACACCGCGAGCGCGAATCGCAAAGAAGGTATCATGACTCCACCGATTGCAACGCTCTTCGAGATCGTCGACAGCGCAGATTGGCAGCGACTCGATGAGGTCTTTCATCCGGACATCGTGTACGAGCGCCCCGGCTATCCGCCATTCACCGGGATCGCCGCAGTTCGCCTTTTCTACTCCGACATCCGGCAGATCGATGCGGGTCGCCATGAGATGGAAGGGCTCGTCATAACCGATTCCGCCGCCGCGTGCTGGGGCACGTTCCGCGGGGTCCTCAAAAACGGCTCGGAGTCGGTCGAACGCTTCGCTGACGCTTATGTGTTATCACACGAGTCTTCGCCGCGGGTTCTCTGGCGACGCTCGCACTTTTTCCGCGCGGCGATCTGAACGTGCGCCGGTGCGCAGCAGGCGCGGGCCACGCGAAAACGCGGCGTTCGCCACCAGCCATCGACTTGGCACGCGCCGAGGGCGAATATTGGGTCCGTCCGGACGTCAATTCCATTCGGGGAGAGGCAGATGCCACACATCGTCAAGGTCGGCCTGATCCAGGCCGCGAATGCGCTCGACACCACCGAAAGCATCGAGAAGATTCGGCAGGCCAACATCGACAAGCACATGGCGCTCATCGACCAGGCCGGCGCCGCCGGTGTGCAGATGCTCTGCATGCAGGAGATCTTTACCGGGCCGTACTTCTGCGCCGAGCAGGTACCGCGGTGGTACGAGGCCACCGAACGGATTCCGGATGGGCCGACGACGAGGCTGATGCAGGACGTCGCGAAGAAGTATGAGATGGTGATCGTCGTGCCACTCTACGAAGTGGAGTCGACGGGCGTGTACTACAACACTGCCGCCGTCATCGACGCGGACGGCACATACCTGGGCAAGTATCGCAAGAACCACATTCCGCAGGTCGCGCCTGGATTCTGGGAGAAGTACTACTTCAAGCCCGGCAATCTCGGGTATCCGGTATTTCAGACGCGCTATGCGAAGGTCGGCGTATACATCTGCTACGACCGGCATTTCCCCGAGGGCGCGCGTGAGCTCGGATTGAATGGCGCGGAGATCGTGTTCAATCCGTCGGCGACAGTCGCTGGACTGTCGGAGTATCTCTGGAAGCTCGAACAGCCGGCGCATGCCGTGGCGAACGGCTACTTCGTGGGCGCGATCAATCGCGTCGGAACGGAGGCGCCGTGGAACATCGGCGAGTTCTATGGGCAGAGCTACTTCTGCGATCCGCGCGGACAGATGCTCGCCGTCGGTTCGCGCGACAAGGACGAGTTGATCGTGGCTGATCTCGATCTCGACAAGATTCGCGACGTGCGCAACACCTGGCAGTTCTTCCGCGATCGGCGGCCGG
>JAQBPY010000134.1 GCA_028287285.1 Gemmatimonadota bacterium | reverse complement strand
AATTGAACACTTTCGGTGATCGAAATTGTACACGGTGGTGGGGGCGAGCCTAGCGCGCGGCGGCCTCCCGACGGGCTGAGCGTCGTGGTGCGGGGGGACGGCTGGACGGCTCCGTGTCGTGGCGGAGGGCGGCGGCCAGGGCCGCATGGTTCTTCATGCGGTAGCTGTTGCCGCGGATGTTCACGATGTGGCAGTGATGCACGAGACGGTCGATGAGGGCGCTGGCCATCACTTCGTCCCCGAAGATCTCGCCCCACTCCTCGAAGCTCTTGTTGGACGTGGGCACGGTGCTCGCCCGTTCATAGCGCCGGCTCATCAGCTGGAAGAAGAGCATCGCGCCCGTGCGGCTGATCGGCAGATAGCCGATCTCGTCGACCACCAGCACGCTCGGGAAGATCAGGGTGTTCAAGCGATGACTGAGTCGTCCGCCGAGGCTCGCTTCCTCGAGCGACGTGATCAGATCCGCGAGCGTGCCGTAGTAGACGCGACGTCCACTCTGCGCGGCAGCGATGGCGAGGCTGATGGCGAGATGACTCTTGCCGACGCCAGGCAGTCCTAACAGGATCACGTTCTCGCGCCGCTCGATGAAGCCGAGCGTATGCAGGCTCTCGACCTGCTCACGCTTGAGCGACGGCTGAAAGGTGAAGTCGAAATCGGCGAGCGTCTTCACCGCCGGCAGGCGCGAGGAGCGCATGGCCGCGACGAGCCGTCGATTGTTGCGCAGCCCGATCTGCGCGCCCAGGAGCCGCTCGATAGCGGCTGGCCCCTGGAGCTGCCCGCCGTCGAGGGCGGCGAGGACCTCATCGAGTGCTTCGAGGGCCCCGGGCAGCTTGAGATCGGCGAGCTGCGCGCGCACACGGTCCCGGAGGGAGGGCGTGGTGTGCTTCATCGGACGCTCTCCGCGAGTCGTGCATACGCGGCCAGTGGGCGTCGCTCGACCGCGATGGCGGGCGGGGCGAGTGACACGAGCAGCGGCGTGCTCCGCGCCGCGCGCTCCGGCGCGAGGATGAGCGAGCGATAGAGACGGATCACAAGTGGATGCAGGACAGCGCGCTCATCGCGCTCGAAGCGCACGCGCGGCACCTCATGCGTCGTCCCGTGGACGCGCGTGTTCGCCGTGCCGTCGAGCCAGTCGAGCGCCTGCGCATTCAGATCGGCGTCGCCGAGAAACTCCCGCCCGTAGACAAAGTTGTGGCGGAGGTAGTGCACCGGGCGCTCGACCTTTCCTTTCGTCTTCGCGCGATACGGGCGGCACGCGCGAATTGTGAAGCCCCAGTGCGCCGCGAAGCGCAGGAACTCGGGATTCTCGAGCACCTTGCCGCCGCTCGGACGCGCGTCGTCCTGGATCACGGCCTTGAGCTGGTCGAAGAGCAGCTCGTGCGGCACGCCGCCGAAATAGGCGAAGGCAGCCTCCAGTCCGCGCATCACGGTCGCCATCGTCTGGCGTGGATAGAACTGCACCCACAGCAGTCGCGAATAGCCTAACACGACAAGCAAGGCGTACCGCTTCCCCCATGGGAAACGGAACTCCGCGAAGTCAACTTGGGCCTGATGGCCCGGCGGCGTCTCGAACCGGACGACCGGCTCGACGGGTGGCCGTGGGCGCACGCGACGCACGTAGGCCTGCAACTGGCTCAGGCCGCCGGCATACCCCGCCGCGCGGACCTCGACGAGCAAGCGCACGGCGCTCAGCTCCGGGTACGTCGCCAGCCGTGCGTCGATGATCGCATCCTTTTTGCCAGTCCGGTGCGTGAGGTCTGGACTTCAACCGACCGCCTTGTTCTCGAACGCGACGCAAGGAGAGACTAGCGAACGACTTGCTCCTACCCTCAACGCAGAATCCTGCATAAGAACCGCACGCGGCTGGATCGCGTTGCAGCCCGTCACCGACGTCACGAACCGTCATCCGCACGTCACTAACGGCTCATGCTGCGCCAGGACATTTCGTGTCGCGAATTCGCAGTTCGTGCCGCCATGTCGCCGCTCGTGATATTGCCTCTACCGCGCATGCCCAGCGGGCAGGTAAGCTCCATCCATGGAACCGCACTCGGCATCCGCATCACGCACCCCGGATGATCTTTCGCTGACGAAGCGTGAGTTCGCCCTCATCGGCGCATTCTGGGTGATGTATGCGATCCTGCCGTTCGCCAACCGGGTGTTCGAGGCGATGACCCGCAGCAACGGCGAGGCGACATTCCAGATCAGCTGGCTGATCGTGCCGTTGGCGGATTCATTGTGCTGGGCACTGCTCACCGGTCCGATTTTCTGGCTGGTTGCGCAGCATGGCACCGAGCGCGTTTCTCCAGGCAGGAAGTTCGTGCTTTTCGCGGGCGTGGGGGTGGTGACCATTGCACTGGTGGGACTCGCGGGAACGCTCGTACGCATGCACTACATGCATGAGCCGCCACACAGGGGGCCATTTCGCCCCAAGGGGCCATCGCCTTTCTGGTTCGTGGTCTTCAACGTCCTGGTCATCTACCTTGGTGTGCTGGCTGCAGGTTTTGCGCGCGCCTACTCACTGCGATACCAGGCGCGGCAAGCGCACAACGTGGTGCTCGAGCGCCAGCTGGCCGAGGCGCGATTGGATGCGTTGCAGCGCCAGCTTGATCCGCATTTTCTTTTCAATACCCTGAACGCGGTGGCGTCGCTCGTGGAGCGCGATCCGCGCGGCGTTCGCAAGATGATCTCGCGGCTCGGAGCTTTGCTCCGCTTCAGCCTGGAGGGCGCGAACACACCCGAGATTCCCCTCGAGCGCGAGCTTGCATTGCTGCAACAGTACCTCGACATCATGCAGGTCCGTTTCCAGGGACGCCTGGAAGTAACGATGATCTCGGATCCGCTCGCATTGCGCGCCCTTGTGCCGACACTCATTCTACAGCCGCTTGTCGAGAATGCCATCAAGCATGGAATAGAGCCACAGCGTGATGGCGGCCGTATCACCATTGAAACGCAGTTGCGCGGGGATACGGTCGTACTGCGGGTGTCGGATGACGGGCCCGGCGTTCTCGCGCAGGATGCTCCGGCCGACGGCGGGGTTGGACTTCGCAATACGCGGGCGCGGTTGAGCCAGCTCTACGGCAGCCGTCAACAGTTCGTACTTTCAGCAGGCAGCGAGCGCGGTGCCGTTGCCGAAGTGCGTCTTCCGTTTCATTCTGTCAGCGATGTCTGATCTTTCGATGTCCCCTCCTGCGCCGCTCTCCGTGCTCGTCGTCGATGACGAGCCGCTGAATCGGCTGCGGCTGCAGGATCTGTTGCAGCGTGAAACGGGAATTGGATCGGTTCGCACCGCAAATGACGGCGTGGCGGCCATCGAGGCCATTCGCACGGAGCGGCCCGACCTCGTATTTCTCGACGTGCAGATGCCTGGCAAGACCGGCCTCGATGTCGTGCGCGAGATCGGGGCCGAGTCCATGCCCACGACGATCTTCGTCACGGCGTATGATACGTATGCCGTCGAGGCATTCGCGGTGGCGGCGATTGACTATCTCGTCAAGCCGTTCGACGACGAGCGCTTCGAGGAGGCGTTTCGCCGTGCGCGCAAGGCCATCGCGGCCCATGATATGGGCCGGCTGCGCGAGCGTCTCCTTGTGGTCCTTCAGCATGGCGATTCGCCGCAGCGGGCGGCTGAGGCATCGACGACCGCGTCGCCATACCTGGAACGATTTGCCGTTGAAGTGCGTGGTATAGTGCGTCCCGTGCTCGCGAAGCAGGTGGATTACATTACCGCTGCTGGCCCGTATGCGGAGCTGCACGTGGCAGGGCGGACGTCCGTCATTCGTGAAACAATGCAGGCGCTCGAGGAGAAGCTGGACCCCAGGCAGTTCATGCGTGTGCACCGGTCAATCATCGTACGCCTGGACCTCGTGGAGGCGCTCGAGCGTGAAGCGGGTGGGGACGGTGTGCTGGTACTCAAGGGAGGCAATCGCCTGCGCGTGAGCCGCACGCGCCGCGAAGCGGTGGAGCGCTGGTTGGGCCTGGCGAACTAAGGGGCAGGTTTTCGCTTTGCCCGGGACACAGATTTCAGGGGCCTTGCCGAGTACCGCCACGGAGCGCGAGCGCTGCGGCGAGCACCTCGTCGCGGCCGGCACGGATGCCGTCGACGGTAGGCGTCACCAGCTTGTTCGGTTGAATGCCCGTAAACAGATATTCCGTACCATCTGCCATCACGTGGTGCCGGGTACGTACACGCGCCGCACCGCCTCCGGGCAGTGGAAATGACATGGGCTGTCCGGTATTGCCACTGGTGGGCTCGCCGACCAGCATACCACGATGCGCCATCACGAACCCGGCGGCGAAGTTCTCGGCGGCAGAAAAGGTCCGGGGGCCAACGAGCAGCGTTACCGGTGCGCCGTAGTGGAGCGACGTATCGGGCAGGATGCGGACTTCTCCGTGATCGTAGACCTGTGGCTCGAAGTTTCTTGCCCGCTCGTACGCAGAGTGACTCCGTGCCCACGCCGTCTCCGTCGTTACCGCCGTGTCGAGCAACGTGGCCAGAAGCGCGTCACCGAAGTACGTATTTCCGCCGACGTTGTACCGGACATCGATGATGAGCGCACTCGTGCGGGCGAAGCGTGTCATGGCACGGCGCATCTCGACCAGCAGGCTGTCTCCGGTAAATGCATCGATGCGCAGATAGCCGACGTTTCCGGGAAGCATGGAGTCGACGACGGGACGGGAGCTCGGTCGGCTGAGCTCTGCGTAGCCACCGCGCGGCACACGCACCGTGATCTGCTGTCCGCCGGCATGGCGAATGCCGAGCATCACGGCCGAGTCGAGGGGACCGTAAAGGAGCTGCGTGCCGAACGCGCGCCATTCCAGGTCCTGCGATGTGGCAACACTGAGATAGGGTGCCACCTGCGTGCGCGCGAACGTCTCGACCGCCATTCCGTCAACGGTTTCGATCTGGTCGCCCACGCGAAGGCCCATGGCCTCGAGCGTGGGACTGCGAATGGCCGTGATCAGTGTCTGTCCCTCCACGCGCCGCATGGTCAAGGGTGGGCTGCCCAACGCGTTGGCAACACCGGCAGGAAGACCCACGTCGGTGTGCCCATCGCCGAGCTCCGCAGTGAAACGGCGCAAGACCTGGTAGTAGTCGCGTGTTCTGCGTGCGGCCTGGACACGCGGGATGTAGGCGATGTACAGGGAGTCCCAGCTCACGTCCGGCCGTTGTTGAAAATCAGGATAGCCGTACCGGACCTCGGCCCACAGGAGCGACAGGCCCGCCAGACGTTCGCGCTCGGGGAGCGTATCGCGAAAAGGCGTGACGAAGGCCGAGTCGCGCCACATTGCACGCTGTCGCCGCAACTGCGTGATTACACGCTCATAGCGCGCGTTGCCCTTCCATCGCTCCGCAATGCTGTCTTTGCGCAATACGTCGGCGTACAGTCCCGCACCGCCGCTCAGCACGATCATCTCGAATGCATGAAGCGCATTGGCAGAGTCACCCCGGACCGTTTCGGCGAGGGCAATGTCCTTCCATGTGTTCGAAAGCCTGCCCCGAAGATAGACCCAGCCGCCAGCGAGATCCTTTTGCGACTGCATCTCCAGGAAACGCACCGTTCCGAACAGGATAGCCAGTCCTCTCGCGTCGCCGGCGCGCCACAGCGGATCCGCCTTGTCGCGCATCGCGTTGGCGCTGTCGTACGCGACCTGGGCGGTCAGCCCCTGGCACGAGGCGATGGAGGGGATGCTCGAGGTGAGGCTCGCGAACAGCAGCAGCGTTCGCACGGAGATAGTGCACATGGCGTTGGAAACGGTTGTGGATACGAGTGTCAGCAACCACGATACCGCCCAGCTACGGCGATGTCTTGTATGTTGGACGCCCGCCATGCCCGATCATGCCGTCAACCTTTTGCCACGGCGCCACTGTCCCAATGCGTGGCACGAGACCGTACCGCA
>JAQBPY010000078.1 GCA_028287285.1 Gemmatimonadota bacterium | reverse complement strand
ACGACGACTTTCCCCCAATACTCGGTTAGGGGAGCGGCATCGCGCTCCGCGAACTGTCCGCGTAGAGTACGCCCGCTTGCGAGCTCAATCAAAAACGCCCCATCGCTATGCTTGATGACGTCCAGTACGCCTGCGACGCGAACACGTCGCGCGACCGGCTTTGAGACATCGAATGTGCGAATGATGTCGAAGTCGTCCTTCGTCAACCGAAGCGTTGGCGCGTCCTCTCTCGAATTCCTGATCGCAACAGCACCAACCCGCTCAACAATGGACTCAAGGCCAAGGAACGATTTAATCATCCCCTGGTCGACAAGCTCACTGTTCGTATCCCCCGTGAGTGCGTCGTGCAGGCCATCGGCGAAGAGGCTGATGGCCGTCGCGGATGCAGGTACGTCAGCAACAATCGTGTGATCGTGAATCACCTGATGCACCGGAACAGCGTCAAGCACGAGCGTCGTTGGACGGTGTTCCACGCCCTGAAGCGTCCATCGCGCGCCCTGCTCCAGCCCCTTGGGGTAGTGCCCCATAATGTCGCTGGTGCCCTCGGCCGCGAGCCGTAGCGCGCGCTTCGCGCCACCCTCGAGCGCTGCGCACACATCGCGGACAGTGGCGCCGAACAATGGGACCTCCGTTATCGCATCCCCAAGTGCCACCGTGTATCGCATTCACCCCCCTTGTCACTTCGGCCAAAATCCATTTCCATGCTCGTGCCGCCTTCGGACAAACAATCTACCCGGGTGGTTATAGCGGGGTTCGCCAACGAGCGGAAGAGGGTACCATTGGGGGTATATTCCGCACTCGGTACCTAGGCCATACTCCAACACGTTGCGTGCTGGGCACTTCGCGGTGCGGTTCTATTCCTCGCGCGGCAATCGGACACCCCCACGTTATCCCGGCGACCTTTGCGGACGGGGCATGAGCGGCAGGATTCGAGCGGCCATCACCCGGGACCGGGCAACGCGCAGGTTGTGGGTGTCGCGGAGGTCGCGGAGGGCCGCCTCTTTGTCAACGACGTCTTCCGCGTCGGCCATGGTCCCCTCCGGACTCTTGATGAGGGTCACCTCTCCACGGGCAATACGCCCAACCCGTTCAACCACCGCAGCCAGCGGTGGATCTTTTTGGCCGGTGGCGTCCAATATGACGCACATTCCCAGCTCGAAGGCAAGCAACAGCCGCTGATCATTCGCAGATGGTGTCGTCATTTCCCGGGCTCTTTGGGCTGGTAGATCGAAATGCCGGAGTAGTTGTTGCTCGCGATGTTGTTGGCAGCATTGACGGTTTGCTGAATGCCGGGAAGGCGCCTTAGGTGCTCGGTGAGCCAGCCCAACGTCAACCAACCGGGGAGATGGACGCCACTACTGCCCGGTGTCGGTGGCGCGCCGCCCTCGCCTCCGTCGCTTCCCTCTACGGCGCGAGATCGATACCCGCCCCCGAACGTGGGCGGATTCTGGCGCCACTGGTTCGCGAGATTCGCCCCACCCGTCAGCAGCGTTGAATACGACTGCGCTGTCAGAGCCTTGGCCGTGTTCTCCCCAGCGAGGCGGTCGTTGACACCTGCGGTGCGTTGGTTCGCCGCGTCCATCGAATAGCCCCACGCCTCACGCGCTGCGTTGTTGCGCAGCGTGAGTTCATCGAAATGACTGAGGATGCGGCTGTCCTCCTGCAAATCCGCCGAGGTTCCCGAGTTCACATCGATGCCTTGCGCTGCGGCGGCCGTGCGCTGCGCACCGACGAGCTGGCGCGTTCCCATGCGGAGGCGACTCACCGACTCATTGCCCCGCGCGATCGCGTCAACGCTTTGTGCATCAGCGAGCGTCGCGTTCCGATCCGCAATCTGGCCCGCGTACTCGCCTTGCACACGGGCGCTGGCGGCCTGTTGGCGCTGCGACGAGACGCTCGCGAAGATACCCCCAGCCTGAAGGGCAATGCCTGCGGTGCTACCCATGATGACCTCGGTGGTTCAACGGAGTGAGAGGAAGTGTGGGCATACTCAGGCCGCCTGCCCCATGAAGTCCGCCACTCGCTTGCGGGCCTGGGCGATTTGGGTCTCGACTGCATCCAGTTCAGCACGACGCGATGCGATGGCGCCGTTGAGGTCTACGAGCGTGCGCTGCAATCCCTCGGTTTCGCGCTGAATCGTCGCCCTTGTGTCGACCAGCTCTGCGCGGGCGCGCTCGCTGGCAACAAGGGCCTGTTCCCTCTCTGCGATGATCGTGGCGCGGACCGTCGTGAGTTCGTCCTGCGCTTCGGTGAGTGCGTTCACGGCGACTGCGCGCGCTCGTGTGGCTTCTTGCGTCGCCTGCTCAAGCGAGCCGATCGCCGCCAAGTCTTCCGCGACTTCACTGATGGCGCGGAATTGGTGAGCCAGATGCTTCAGCCGGTCGGCCTTGTCGGTAGCGTTCTTCATGATGTGTCCTAGTTGTGGGTGTGGGACTGCGGTGGAAACGCCAGCGCGCAGAGTGTCGAGAGTGTGATCTTCGCGTTGGGCGTGGGCCACAGCGCGACTTCCTCTCTCGGGATGGTCCTGTGTTCGTACGCCTCTCTGATCAGCACAGGGAGGGCGTAGTACTCGAAGTGCGTCGGGGAGCACGTGTGCGATGTTGCCCAGAGCTCGTGCAACGGCACGGACGGGTTGGTCATTTTCTGCCTCGGTCGAGGTTGAACGATCCCGCGAGGAGCGCCTCGAGCGTCCAGTGGCGATCAGGCTTTGGCAACGCGGACAATTGCTCATCGGTGATGCCCAAGAGCGGGGCGAAGAATCGCGGATACTCGAACGCCTGGGCGGGCTTCTCCGCCGAGCGTGCCCACAGTTCGTGCAGCGGTGGCGCGGAGTCGATGCTCATTGGGCGGCCGCCTCGCGGAGCTCGGCCATTCGCAAACGGCTGGCGAGTCCTGCCGCGACGAACCGATCGCGTGTCGGACGCGCGAGCTCTTGGCGCATCCGCCGGCCAGCTAAGCGAGTCATCAAGTCCGAGTCGGCTCGCGCAGCCATCAGGCTGTCGACGACAAGAACGTCCACGCCCATTTGCGCGAGTTCTGCGCGCTCGTCCCACGCACACTCCGAAGCCAGCGGCGCCCAGAGGTCGGCAAGCGATTGGCTGGTATTGATGTTCATAGCGATCGCAGCTCTCGCTCAATGTCGTCGATGAGAAC
>JAQBPY010000073.1 GCA_028287285.1 Gemmatimonadota bacterium | reverse complement strand
GACCGCAACAGCAAGCCCCGAATTCCACTGCCGCCGCTTCAATATGAAGCCGTCGGCGCCACTGAATATCTCGCGCTCTCCAAGCGTGTGTCCACCGAGCAATTTGATCCCGTCCTCACCGCACAGGCGTTCGGGAAATCCATCAACCTTGGTGCGTGGGACGGGACCAGGCTGGTGGGTGCCGCGCGTATCGTAACCGACGGATACCTCTTTGCCGCGCTCGCGGACATCGTCGTCGACCCCGGCTATCAGCGCCGTGGGCTGGGCCGAGAGCTGCTGAACCGTGCCTTCGACAGCACGCCGCGCGGAGCGCTGCAGATCACTGCGCGCGCCGGAACAGGACCGTTCTTTGATCGAACCGGTTGCGAGCGCGGTGTCTCCGGCTTCGTCATGCGCCGCAGGTCGTGAGCGGTTGTCGTGCTGAGCGCAGCGACGGGCCTGTTTCTACCGGCACGCCGCGTCATTCCTGGCGCTCGTCACACCACGCGGCGGCAAGGGCGCTTTCATTACCAGCCGCCGCAGCTCCGCAATGGGCGCCGGCGAATCATCAACCTGCAGACGAAGCACCACGTCATTGTGCAGCCATACCCCACCGCACTTCTTGACGATCAGCATCGCCGCGGACTGCATGCCGCGCCTGTCCCCTCCCGCCGCCTGCCCGGCTTCGATCGCCGCCAGCAACCGGAACGCGAGATGCCCCGGTGTCCGGTTGAACGCCGCCACCATGGAATCCGGCACCGCCTTGCTGGCAAGGGTATTTCCCTGCGCCGTTACATGCAGTCCCTGCTTGTCGCCTGCCGAATCCGGTGCCGTCGGCCCGGTATACGCGGCCACATTTCCCTTCGCGTCGACCACGGCAAACTGCCGCCCGGTCTTCGCCCATCGCGCCGTGTCCGGATCGGGATCGTGTTCCCACACGTACTTCACCACCTCGGACGCCGACTTTCCCTGACGCAGCAATGCCAGCGCCTGCGGGCCGTAGCCCACGTCGACGACCGCCTGGGTCGCCGCGATGCCGGCGCCCGCCTCGGCCCACAACACACCGTTGCCCACCGAGAACACGCGCGATTGCACCGCGCCGCCCCATTCACCCGTGGCCGTATCGTAGGCGATGATGGAGAACGTGCCTGTTTCCGGAAGCCCGTTGTCGGGCTCCGTCCGAACCGCACGTGGCTGGCACGCGATGACACCGAACGCCACGAACAACACGAGAAATCGCAAGGAAGTTGAGCGCATGTCTCAGTATGCACCGCCCGTGCGTTCTGTGATAGTTCTGAAGGAATCGCAGACCTTCGCATATCCCTGCACGAAGCCGGCGACCTCGTCAAGGCCACTATCGCGACGTATTCTTGTGGCAGTCCCTCCCCTCGCCGGAATGCGCATGTCTCGGACGCTCACGCTCACCTCGCTCCTTGCCCTCGTCGCCGCGCCGCTCGTGGCGCAGCAAAAGCCCGCCACCACCCCCGCCGATTGGGCGAAATGGGAGACCCTCGGCAGCGGTGCATTGTCGCCCGACGGACGCTGGGTCGCGTACGACTTTCGTCGCACGACCGGCCCCGGTGAGCTGCGGTACCGCACGGTTGCGTCGGAGGCGGAACAGACCGTCAGGAACGGCACCGGCCCGACCTTCAGCAGCAACAGCCACTGGCTGCTCTACACCATCATGCCCGACACCGCGGGTGCTGCTGGCCGCGCAGGCCGCGGAGGTGGAAGAGGCGCAGGTGCCCCAGGCGCAGCCGCCGCCGGCACAGCGATACCACGCAACAGGATCGGCATCGTCGATCTGCGCACCGGTACCACGACGGTACTCGAGGACATTCAATCATTCGTGGCGAGCAAGGACGGCGCGCATGTCGCCATGCGTCGTTATCCGGCCACCGGCCGCACGAGCCGAGGGGCTGATCTCGTCGTCCGCGATCTCGAGCAGGGGAGTGACATCACGCTCGGCAATGTGGCGGAATATTCCTGGAGCGACGACGGCTCGGTGCTCGCGATGACGATCGACGTCGACGGAAAAACGGGGAATGGCGTCCAGCTCCTGAATTCCGCGACCGGAACCATTCGCTCCCTGGACGCGGGCGATGCGCAGTACGCGAACCTGCAATGGCGCGCCCGCAGCAACGACCTCGCGGTGTTCCGCAGCAAGGCCGACAGCATGTTCGCCGACACGAGCTTCACGGTGCTCGCATGGCGCAATGCCGCGACGCCGAACGCCACGAAGCTCACCTATGATTTCACCGCCGACACCAGCTTCCCCACGGGCGCACGCGTCGCATCGTATCGTCGTCCGCAGTGGTCCGACGACGGCAGCACACTGTTCTTCGGCATCGCGCCGCGTGAGCCGAAGCCTGCCACGGCGGCCCGCGGCGGTGCCACGGGAACAGGGCCGGCGCGCGTGGAGATCTGGCACTGGAAGGATCTTCGCGAATACCACCAGCAGGATCGCCAGGCGGCGCAGGACCGCACCAGGACGCACCTCGTGGCATGGCATCTGTCGCCGAGCAAGCTGGTGCGCCTCGCGGATGATGCGCTGGAGACCATTCAGCTGTCGGAGAATCGCACGATCGGACTCGCGTCGGACGAGACGCCGTACTTCAAGGAGAGTATCTCGGGGCGGCCTGTTCGTGATGTGTATGTGGTGAACGTTGCGACCGGCGCGCGCGAGAAGATACTCACGAAGACCGCCTTCGCACCGACCATGAGCCCCGACGCCCGGTATCTCGTCTATTCGCAGGGCGGGCAGTGGTGGTCCTATGATCTCGCGTCGAAAGCGCGCGCGAATCTCACCGCCGGCACCAGGACGACGTGGGTCAACATGGAAGACGACCATCCGGTGCCCGAGCGTCGTCCCTATGGCGTGGCCGGTTGGACGAAGGGCGAGCAGTCGGTCCTTCTCTACGATCGCTTCGATGTCTGGCAGGTGAACATCGACGGCACGAAGCCCGTGCGGCTCACGCGCGGCAAGGAAGACTCCACCGTGTATCGTATCGCGCGCGAGACTGCAGGCGGTGGTCGCGGTGGGCGTGGCGGTGGTGCAGCTGACGTCGATATCGAAGATCGCTGGATCGACCCCGCGAAGCCGGTCATGCTGTCGGCGACCGGTGAATACACCAAAAAGAGCGGCTACGCGCGCATGACACTGGGCCAGCCCGCGCAGCGTGTGCTCTTCGTGGACAAGGCGGTCTCCAATCTCGAGAAGGCAAAGAACGCCGACGTCTACCTCTTCGAGCAGCAGTCGTATCAGGATTCGCCGGACTTCTTCGTGAGCTCCGCCGCCTTGGGTGACGGCAGGCAGGTGTCGCACACGAACGCGTTCCAGTCCGATTACGCGTGGGGCAGGCAGGTGCTCCTGCCGTATACGAACACGCGTGGCGAGAAGCTGCAGATGATGCTCACATACCCCGCGAACTACGATCCGTCCAGGAAGTATCCGATGGTGGTGTACTACTACGAGAAGCTCTCGCAGGGCATGCATCAGTACATCGTGCCCAGCGAGCGCGCGACCTACAACACCACCGTCTTCAGCCAGAACGGATACTTCGTTCTCAGGCCCGACGTTGTCTTCCAGCCGCGCGACGCCGGCTTCTCGGGGCTTGATTGCGTGACGTCTGCGGTAAAGACCGTGCTCGCCACCGGCATGATCGACCCGAAAAAGGTGGGCAACTTCGGGCACTCATGGGGCGGGTACCAGTCGGCGTTCTATGCCGTGCACAACCCGGGCATCTTTGCCGCGTCAATTGCCGGCGCGCCGCTCACGGATCTGGTGAGCTTTTACGGATATACCTCATTCAACACCGGTTCGCCGGAAACCGGCCACTTCGAGACCGGCCAGGAGCGCATGGAAGTCTCGCTGTGGGAAGATCCGCAGGCCTACATCCGGAACTCCACCGTGTTCGCCGTGGACAAGCTCAAGATTCCGCTGCTCCTCGAGGAAGGCGATTCGGACGGCAACGTGAACTACTGGCAGAGCACGGAGCTTTACAATTTTGGCCGGCGCCTCGGAAAAGAGGTCGTCTATCTCATTTACAACGACGAGAACCACGGTGTCGCGCGTCCGGAAAGTCAGGCCGACTATGCGCGTCGCCAGCTGGAGTGGTTTGGCCATTACCTCAAGGGCGAGCCCGCCCCCGACTGGATCACCAACGGCGAGTCCTATCTCACGCGTCAGAAGCTGCTGAAAGAAGGCGCGCAGCCCGTTCGTTCGGCGCTGCCGTGAACGGATCAGGGAGATTCTGATCCGTTCCGGTTCTTGTCACGGCGCACGCCACTCAGACGAAACACGAGCCGTCTTCACATAATCCATGAAGGGAAAGAACTTCACGAGATATGCATTTCCTTGCCTGACGATGCGCGTCTGATTCGGCCCGATACCGCCCGGCGGGCCTTCACCGTACCCGTCATACAACGAATCGACTGTGGTCATCCCGGCCACTACCTCGCCAACCGGCACAAAGCCATCCTTGTCGAGCGCCGGATTGTCCTTGTAGTTCACGAAGAGCTGTGTGTTGCGCGTATTCGGCCCCTCATTCGCAAAGCTCACCGTTCCACGCCGGTTGCTGTGCTTCGCGAATGGATCATCCCCGAGCCGGCGGTCCTTCCATACGTTGGATACCGCGGGATCCCCATTCACGCCGAACTGCACCATGAACCCCTCCAGCACCCGGAAAAAGCGCGCGCCGTTGTAGAACCCATTGCTCACCAGGTAATAGAGGCGGCCAGCACCGAGCGGCGCCCAGCTGCGGCGGACCTTCATGTCGAAGTCCCCGCGCGAAGTCTCGAAATGCACCACGAAACTGTCCGGTGCCGGCGCAGCAAGTCTTGCGTCATCCGGCTTCAACAACGCCGCGTTCGTTTCCGTGCCAGGCGATGAGCAGCCCAGCGACGCGGCCAGCAAGCCCATGAAGAGTTTTCGCATGAGTAAAGAATAGCGTGTCCACATAGATTGCAGCATGCGACGACTCCTCATGCTACTCGTCATGGCGGCCACCACGGCGGGCGCCCAGCAAAGCACCAAACCCATCCGCATTCGCATCGAGACGCAACTCGGCAACATCGACGCCGAGCTCGATTCCGTGCGCGCTCCCGTGACCGTGACGAACTTTCTTCGCTATGTGGACGCACATCTCTACGACGACGGAACGTTCTTTCGCACGGTCACCATGGCCAACCAGCCCGCCGATGCGGTGAAGATCGAAGTCATCCAGGGCGGTGCGCCCGTAACGAATCGGGCAAAGGGATTTCCCGCCATTCCTCTCGAGCGCACGAGTGTCACGCATCTCCACCACGGCGATGGCACGCTCTCCGTCGCCCGCGGCGGCCCCGACAGCGGCACCGATCAGTTCTTCGTTGTCATCAACGACCAGCCCGAGCTCGACTTTGGCGGCAGGCGTAACAGCGACGGTCAGGGCTTTGCGGCATTCGGCCATGTGACCGCGGGCATGGACATCGTGCGGAAGATCCAGTCGCAGCCCGCAAAGGGCCAATCGCTGGAAACGCCGGTATCCATCCTTCGTATCATCCGCAGGTAGTCCAGCGGATCTGACGTCCATCATTTCAGCGGAGCGGATATCGGCGCGGTGAACAATGCCTGACAACCCACTCGACGCCTTCCACCCAATTGTCAAACAGTGGTTCACCGAGACACTCGGTGAGCCCTCACCGCCGCAACGCGCCGGCTGGCCGGCAATCGCGAGCGGCGCGGATACGCTCATCCTTGCTCCCACCGGCACCGGGAAAACGCTCACGGCGTTTCTCTACGAGCTCAACGCCCTCATCACCGAAGGGCTCCACGCACCGCTCGCGAACGCCGTCCATCTCCTGTACATCTCGCCGCTCAAGGCACTCAACAACGATGTCCAGCGCAACCTCGAGCTTCCCCTCGCGCAACTGAAGGCACGGTTCCAAGAACGGAACGAAGGACCTGCTTTTCCTGAAATCCGCGTAGCCGTGAGAACAGGCGACACCACCGCCTCGGCACGCGCAAAGATGCTGCGCAAGACGCCGCACATCCTCATCACCACCCCCGAATCACTCCACATCCTCCTTACCAGCGTGCGTGGACGCACGATGTTCAGTGCCCTCCGCGCCGTCATCGTCGACGAGATCCACGCCATCGCGGGCAGCAAGCGCGGCGCACACATGGCGCTCACGCTCGAGCGCCTCGCCCGCGTCGCACCGAATGCCCCGCAACGCATCGGACTGTCCGCCACGCAAAAGCCGCTCGACGAAATCGCCCGCTTCCTTGCCGGCACCGAGCCCGCCGATGACGGGCCTCGTTTTCGTCCGGTGGAGATCGTCGATTGCGGACTCGTGAAAAAGATGGAGACGAGCGTCGTCTCGCCTGTGGACGACCTCGCGCATGTGGACGGATCCATCTGGCAGTCCGTCGTCCCCATGGTGCTCGACAGAATTCGCGGCGCGAGCACGACGCTCGTCTTCGTCAACAACCGCGGTCAGTCCGAGCGCATTGCCGGCAAGGTGAACGCTCTCGCCGGCGAAGAAATTGCCCTTCCATACCACGGCTCGCTTTCACGCGAGCGACGGCTGCTTCTCGAGCAGCGCCTGAAAGCCGGTGAGCTTCGCGCACTCATCACCACCAGCTCCCTGGAGCTCGGTATCGACGTCGGCTCCGTCGACCTGGTGCTCATGATCCAAAGCCCCAAGCGCGTATCGTCCGCATTGCAGCGCGTGGGCCGCGCGGGACATTCATTGGCCGCGGTGAGCAAGGGCATCTTCATCCCGACCTTTCGCGACGACGCACTCGAGCAGATGGCCATCCTCGACGCGATGCGTTCCGGCGACGTCGAGCCCACGCGCGTGGTGCAGAACGCGCTTGACGTGCTCGCGCAGATCATCGTCGCCATCATCGCGAGCGAGCCGGATTGGACGAGCGCGGCGCTCTTTGCGTTCGTCCGCCGCGCGTATCCCTATCACTCCCTCACGCGCGCGGCATTCGACGAAACCCTCGCGATGCTCGCCGGCAAATATCCCAGCGACGTCGCCGCCGAGCTGGACGCGCGCGTCTCGTGGGATCGCATCACCGACCTGCTCACGCCCGCCCGCGCATCACGCATGGTCGCCACGATCTCCGGCGGCACGATCCCCGACCGCGGCCTCTACACCGTCAACCTCGCGGACAAGACCCGGCTCGGGGAGCTCGACGAAGAATTCGTGCATGAGTCCCGCGTGGGTGATGTCTTCCAGCTCGGCAGCTCCACGTGGCGCATCCGCGCCATCGAGCACGATCGCGTGGTGGTCATTCCCGCACCGGGTGCACCGGCACGAATGCCGTTCTGGCACGGCGAGTTCATGGCGCGGTCGAGTCACCTGTCGAAACGCGTGGGCGAGCTGCGTCGCTCACTCGACGAAGCGAGTACCCTCGAGCAGCTCGCCGTCATCCAGAAACGCTATCATGCCGACGAGCCTACCGTGCGCTCGCTCGCCGAATATGTGCAGTCGCAGCGTTCGCTCACGGAGATCGTTCCCGACGACCTCCACCTCGTGCTCGAGCATTTCCGCGATGAAGTGGGCGCGATTCGCGTGGTGTTGCACGCGCCATTTGGCGGACGGGTGAACGCACCATGGGGCATGGCCCTTGGCCGCCGTGTCAGCGAGCGGCTCGGGGTGGAAGTCAATGTGCAAACGAGCGACGACGGCATCATGCTCCGCCTGCCGGACATGGGTGCCGTGCCGCCGCTCGAGACCATTCGTGCGCTCTCCGGCGACGAGGCCGAGCGGCTCGTGCTGGAAGAAGTCGGCTCGTCATCGCTGTTCGGTGCGCGCTTCCGGATGAACGCCGCGCGTGCGCTCCTGCTGCCACGAGGAAATCCACGTCGACGGATGCCTCTGTGGCTGCAGCGCATGAAAGCCGGAGACCTGCTCGCGGCCGTGAGCGAATTTCCGTCGTTCCCCATTCTCGTGGAGACGTACCGCGACGTGCTGCAGGACGCATTCGACATCGCGTCCCTCCGCGAGATACTCGGCCGCATTGCCACTGGCGCCATCACCATTCGCACCGTCGAGACGCAGCTGGCGTCGCCGTTTGCGGCATCGCTGCAGTTCGGGTTCGTGATCGATCATCTCTATGACGACGATGTGCCCCGCGCCGAGGCGCGTGCAGCGCTGCTCTCGCTCGATAGAGTGCTGCTCGATGAGCTGATGGGCGGCGAAGGGGCCGACGACGCAACGCTCGGTGTGCTCGAGGAGCTGTTGCAGCGGCGTCGTGGAACGGCCGCGGGGCGGCAGGCACGCGATGCGGACGAGCTGGCGGTACTCGTGGATCGCGCGGGTGACATCACGCGTGACGAGCTCCACGCACGCGTGGCGCCGCCCGGTGAGTGGCATCGTGGCGAGCCGGTGAGCACGCTGCTGGCGAGCGGACGTCTCATCGGCGTAACGCTGCCCACGTTGGCGGGCAACGAAGAGCGATTCATTCTGGTGGATTCGTACGCGCGGTACTGCGCGGCGTTCGGCGCCGCCGTGCTGGAAACCGTTCGCTGGGGTGTGGAGCTCGTCGAGCGAAAGGCGCGCGACGTCGTGCCCGAGGGACTTCGCGAGCCGGCGCTCACCGACAAGGCCGCGCGCCGCGAAGTGCTGTCGCGCTGGTTGTCGCTTGCCGGCCCATCCAGCGTGGCTGACGCGCAGGCGCGCTATGCCTTCGACTCAAAATGGATCGAGCGCCGATTCGAGGATTGGGAGCGGAAGACCATCCTCGTGCGCGGTGTGTTCGGGGGCGACCGCACGGTCACGCGCTGGTGCTCGCGCCGGCTGCTCGAGCAGGCGAGACGTCGGGAGCTTGCACAGGCGCGAAAGGCAATCGAGGCTGTTCCGCTGGATCGCTTTCAGCGCTACCTCCAGCGCTGGCAGCATCTCACGCCCGGCACTCGGCTCACCGGCAACGATGCTGTTGGCCAGGCCATGACCCAGATGTATGGTCTTGCGCGGCCCGCCGACGGCTGGGAGCGCGATTATTTGCCCGAGCGCGTGGAGCGGTTCGAGCCGAGTGCGCTGGCGTCGCTTGCGGCGTCCGGGTCAATTGTGTGGGCGGTCGAGCCCAGGGTTGAGGCCACTGGCACGACCATCGGGAAGGTGCGGTTCTTCGAGCGCGGCACGGGCCGGTTATGGCTTGGTCCTTCCGTCGACGAAACAACCTTGAGCGAGAATGCCGGCCGCGCGCTCGATGTGCTCAGGACGCAGGGTGCTTCGTTCACGTCCGATATTTCGGCGTCGGCGTCGCTCGGGCCCCATGCGACCAAGGATGCCATTCGTGAGCTCGTCGCGGCAGGGCTCGTCACGAATGACACCGTGGAGGCGCTGCGTGACGTGGTGCGGTGGAAGTCCGTGCTGCCTGTGAAGCGTGGCGATGAGCCCGATCCCACGCGCTGGTTGCCCGCCGACTACAAGCCGTCGGAGTTCAGGCCGGTGGTGCAGCGCAGGGTGAATTTGCGCCGGCTTCCAAAATGGCGCCGGCCCGAGAATGAGGACGCGTCCACTGGCCGTTGGGGTGGCAGATGGGTGCTGTTGCACAAACCAGGTACGTTGGGTCCGCCCGCAGACGACGCTGAGCTTGTGGCGCGTCAATGGCTTGCAAGGTATGGTATTGTGTCGCGTGATTGGTGGAAAAGAGAGCATCCTGCTGTTGAATGGCGGGAGATATACCACGAGCTCAAGCGGCTGGAGTATCGGGGCGAAGTGCAGCGCGGCTATTTCGTTTCGGGGTTGGCGGGGGCACAGTTCGCCCTCCCTGAGGCGGTCGAGATGCTGCGTGCGCAGGATGAAACGGAGCTCGTGGTAATGACCACGTCGGATCCGGCAAACGTTTATTCGTTACCGCTGGCTCCGGGAGTGGAGGCGGATCCACTGGCTCGGCCTCGCGGTCCGGGTGCGCTCATCGTCACGCGCGGCGGCCGGATCATTCTGACGGCTGAGGGGCGCGGCAAACGGGTGCGGGTGGGGAGTGGTGTGTCGAATGAGGAAGTGACGGAAGCGGCGGCCGCACTCGGGCAGCGGTTGGTGCGGCGGTATGGCGCCGCGCGCCGGAAGGACGTGGTTGTGGAGACCATCGATGGTGAGCGCGCGGCGGGGACACGGTGGGTGGACGCGTTCAAGGACGCGGGCTTCAGGAGCGCGGGATCGTCGCTCCGCCTGTATGCTGGCTACTGATGAAAAGATTTTTTACAAATTGATAGCTGGCGTAATGTCAGTCTTTCACGCATACAATGGGGTCCCTTACCGAGGTCGCCCATGAAGCGCACCAGCATTGTTCTTCTCGCCACCGCATGCATTGTTGTTGGCGCCGTTTCCGCCCATGCACAGGACGGAACCCAGACCCGGATGGTCATGCCGGTCATGGACTCCACCCAGATGGCGTCGGCATTGGCCAGATCGATGCGGCAACTGCAACCCGCTGTCGTGGTGCTCGGCTACAGGAACGAGTTGGCGCTGACACCCGAACAGGTGTCGTACCTCGAGACGCTCGTGATCGCGCAGAAGGATTCGCAGGCCGTACGGCAGGCGCGCATGGTGATGCGCATGCGGGAGCAGTCCAAGGACAGGACGATGGCAGCGGCCGTGCCTTCCTTTTCGTGGACAGGGACCATCGACGAAGCGGCGCTTCGGGAACAGGCCTGCGCGCAAGCGGCGCTCAGCGTCGACTCCACGATCGGTCTCCTGAGCGACCGGCACGCGGTGGGCGCGGTGCTCACACCGGAACAGCTGGCGCGTCTTCCGAAGCTTGAAATGCAGTCGCTGATGGCGTCGATGAAGCGACCGTGAGGTGGGCGCGACACGATCATCGCCCGAGAGCATCGCGAATGAGTCGTTGGTGTTCCTCTGGGGTATAAGGATCATGTCACCATATCGTTGTGTTGCCGTTCTCGTCATGACCGCAAGCGTCGCCTCGGCCCAGGCAGCCCGAGCACCTGGTGCGCGCGTGCCCAATGATGCACAGATCATATGGCTGCTCCAGAACATGCCAGTGGACAACGCGAAGTCGATGACTCCGCTCATCAATGCGTTGCTCAGCGATACGGCGGGCCACATGAAGATGGCCGATCGTCGTGTTGCCACGAAGGCCGATTCGGCGCGTGCGGCCGACGTCGTCCGGGAGGTGCGCGCCGCGCTTGCTCCGTACAGGGATGTCGCCGCCGCCGAACGTGATGGTTATGTGCGCTTCCTGCCCTGGCTGGAGGAGCAGAGCATCTATCACTACAACAGCAGCGCCAATGCGGTCATCGCGGCAACCCGATTCGATGCGACGAAGCCGACGTCGCTGCTCTATCGCAAGGACGCGGCGGGAACGATGGTGCTGTCGGGCGCGATGTATACGGCGCCTGCGTCATCCACACCCGATGAATTGAATGCCCGCCTTCCGCTCGGCGTGGCGTATTGGCACGCGCATGTGAATTTCTGCGGGCTGCGTCCCGCGTCGCCGGGCTCCTTCAAGGCCGATAGCGCGATGCTTGCGCGGTCGCTCGCGATCGACACCCGGGAGGCGTGCACGCAAGCCGGCGGCATGTACCTGCCGCAGCTTTTTGGATGGATGGCGCATGTGAACGCGTTCGATGGCGATTCGCCGTCGGTGATCTGGGGCTCGGATGGCCACGATCACATGAACATGCATGCGCATCACTGACCGTCGCCTCGGGTTGATGTCATCCGGGTTGATGTCATCCGGGTTGATGTCATCCGGGCTGGCTGTCGGCTGATTGTCATTCCGGCTGATTGTCATCCCGCACGAGTGAGCGGAGCGATCGAGTGTCGGGAGAGACTGTCCATTTCGACAGCTCCTACAGTGCCTTGGCCCCACCCTCTACGTCAGCCGCCGCGATGATGCCGCGCTCGACATAGATCGGCCGCACCACCGACCTCAGATCAGGCAGCTCACGCGCCAGCCACACCGCAACCACCAGCACCGCGAGCCCGCCGCCCAGGATCGTCTGACTCGGCCCAATACGATCGGCGACCACGCCGGCGAGCAGGCTGCCAATCGGAGCCGTGCCAAGAAACGCCATCGCATAGAACGCCATCACGCGGCCGCGCAGTTCCTCCGTCACGATGGTCTGAATGATCGTATTCGTTGCCGCCAGCGTGACCATCATGCCGCCACCCACCAACGGCAGCACCGCCAGCGACAGCCACAGGACCCGTGACAACGAGAACAACACGAGCCCCGCGCCAAAGGTGGTCGTCGCAAGGAGCATCACACGTCCCAACCCTCGCACCGACGTCCGCGACGCGAGAAACAGAGCACCCGCCAGCGCGCCAACACCGGATGCCGTCATGAGATAGCCCAGCGTGTGCGGACCACCGTGCAGGAGATTCCTGGCGATGGCCGGCATGAGCACCGTGTACGGCATGCCCAGGATGCTCACGAGCGACAGCAATAGCAGCGACGAGCGAACAGGCGCAAACTGCGACACGTAGGCCCACCCGGTACGCAGCTCCTCCATCATGCGTGTCTTGCGCGGTGGAATCGTTCGCTCAGGCAGCTGCATGGCCAACAACGACACCAGCACGGCGACGTACGACACCGCGTCGATCGTGAAACACCATCCTTCACCCATCGCCGCGATGATTGCGCCGCCAATGCTGGGACCCACGATGCGGCTCGCATTCACCATCGACGAATTCAGCGCGATGGCATTCGGCAGATCGGCGCGGTCCTCGATCATCTCCACCACGAATGACTGCCTGGCGGGGGTGTCGAACGCATTGATGATGCCCTGGATCATCTGGAGCACGAGCACCAGCGCGACGCTCACGTCGCCGGTAAAGACCATGACCGCGAGCGCGACAGACTGCAGCATCGACAACACCTGCGTGATCACCAGGATGCGGTGGCGATTCCAGCGATCCACCAGCACACCCGCAACGGGCGCCAGCAGCAGGGTCGGAATCTGCCCGCAGAAGCTCACCACCCCGAGCAGCAGCAGTGATCCCGTGAGCCGGTAAATGAGCCAGCTCGTGGCCACGCGCGTGATCCACGTGCCCACGAGCGACACGCTCTGGCCGCCAAAAAACAACCGGAAATTGCGATGCTGTAGTGCGCGCGTCAGCGAGGCCATGCGTGTCCTTGTGAAATCTTCATGCCGGGCACACCAGCCGTTGTGCGGCGCGGCGCATCATCGAGGCAGGCAAGTGCAGAATTGAACGCGGACTCACCAGGCGCGCGAGGGCGGCGGAAGCCGCTTTGCCCCTAATCTGCCTGCGGGGGCGCCGCCCACGGAATAGCTTCCGCGCCGGGTACACATAACCCCAATCGCGACATAGCTTTCGAGTCCCTCGAGCACCTGCCCCGTGTCTGCTGATACCCCCCGCAACAACTTCATCCGCGAGCTCGTCGCCGCCGACGTCGAGACCGGCCGCTTTGGCCGGCCCGTCACTACGCGCTTTCCTCCCGAGCCCAACGGATTCCTCCACATCGGCCACGCCAAGTCGATCTGCCTCAACTTTGGCCTTGCGGTGGAGTTCGGCGGACGCGTCAACCTGCGCTTCGACGATACCAATCCGTTCACCGAAGACATGAAGTACGTGGAGGCCATCAGGAAAGACGTCGCGTGGCTCGGCTATACCTGGAACGAAGAACGCTACGCGAGCGACTACTTCGAGCAGCTGTACGAGATCGCCGAAACGCTCGTGAGCAACGGCAAGGCATACGTGGACTCGCAGAGCGAAGAGGGCATTCGCGCGGGACGCGGCACGGTCACGAGCCCCGGAACCCCGAGTCCCAACCGCAACCGCACGGCGAGCGAGAACCTCGACCTGCTGCGCCGCATGCGCGCGGGCGAGTTCCCGGACGGCGCCCACGTGCTGCGCGCACGGATCGACATGGCGCATCCCAACATGATCATGCGCGATCCGCTGCTGCTGCGCATTCGTCACGCTTCGCATTACCGGCTTGGCGACAAATGGTGCATCTACCCGCTGTATGATTTCGCGCATGGCCTGTCCGATGCCATCGAGGGCATCACGCGCTCGCTCTGCACGCTGGAGTTCAAGGACAACCGCGACATCTACGAATGGCTCGTGCGCGAAGCGGGATTCGAGAACCCGCCCACGCAGATCGAATTTGCGCGCCTGGAGCTGGACTACACGGTTGTCAGCAAGCGAAAGCTGCTCCGTCTCGTAAACGAAGGCCACGTTACCGGCTGGGACGATCCGCGCATGCCCACCCTCGCCGGACTCCGCCGCCGAGGGGTCACGCCCGACGCCATTCGCGCCTTTGCCGATACCATCGGTGTCGCACGCAAGCCGGCCCGCGTGGAGCTCGCCACGTTCGAGCATGCCATTCGCGACGACCTCAACATGCGCGTGCGGCGCGTGATGTGTGTCGTCAACCCGATCAGGATCGTGCTCACGAATTACCCCGAAGGCCAGGTCGAGGAGCTCGAGGCGCCGTACTATCCGCACGACGTTCCACTCACGGGCTCGCGCAGCGTTCCATTCTCGCGCGAGCTCTACATCGAGCGCGACGACTTCATGGAGGAGCCGCCCAAGAAGTTCTTCCGCCTCGCGCCCGGCCGCGAAGTCCGTCTGCGCTATGGCTATCTCATCACGTGCCAGAGCGTGGTCAAGAACGACGCTGGCGAGGTCGTGGAGCTGCATTGCACGTATGATCCGGCCACGCGTGGCGGCGATGCGCCAGATGGCCGGAAAGTGCAGGGCACCATCCACTGGGTGTCGGCCGCACGCGGCGTGCATTGCGAGGTGCGGCTCTACGACAAGCTCTTCTCCGTGCCCGATCCGGAAATGGACGGCGACGACGGTGACTTCACCTCGCACCTGAACCCCGATTCACTCAAGGTCGTGAGCGGCGCGTACGTCGAAGAAAGCGTGGTGAAGGACGCGCCCGGATCTGCGTACCAGTTTGAACGCACAGGCTACTTCGTGAACGACGTCATCGACTCCGCGCCCGGCCACCCGGTGTTCAATCGTACCGTGACCCTGCGGGATTCCTGGGCAAAGACGAAATAGGGAGGTGGTTGCAGACCGCAGGACGAATCGATACATCCGGGGATGCGCCCATTCCTCTCGGCTCTCCTGATCGTCGCCGCAAGCACCGCCGCCACAGGTCAGGCACCCGCCCGCCCGCGCCAGCCATTCGACGTCACCGAAACGACGATCGCTGGCGTCCATGCCGCCATGCGCGCCGGCACCCTCACCTGCCGAGAGCTGGTGAATGCCTACCTGGCGCGAATTGCTGCGTACGACAGGAACGGCCCCGCCATCAACTCGCTGATCACCATCAATCCCAACGCCCTCGCCGTCGCCGATTCGCTGGACAAACGGCTGGCGGCCAGCGGCATGGTGGGCCCGCTGCACTGCATCCCCATGATCGTGAAGGACAACTTCGAGACGAAGGACCTTCAGACCACCGCCGGCTCGCTGTCACTCCAGGGCATGATTCCCCGGCAGGACGCCTTCATGGTCCGCCGCATTCGCGAGGCCGGCGCCATCGTCCTTGCCAAGTCCAACATGGCGGAATTCGCATTCACGCCGTACGAGACCGTCAGTTCCATCCTGCCGGGCTACACAAAAAATCCATATGCGCTCGATCGGGTCACCGCGGGATCCAGCGGCGGAACCGCTGCGGCAATCGCCGCGAACCTGGGCGAAGTGGGTTTGGGAACGGACACTGGCAACTCCATCCGTGGCCCATCGTCCCATCAGTCGCTCGTAGGCATTCGGTCGACCATGGGCCTCACGAGCAGGGACGGCATCGCGCCATTGAACTTGGCGTCGGACATTGCCGGGCCAATTGCTCGCACGGTCGCCGACGCCGTTGCAGTTTTCCAGGTTGTTTCAGGGCCCGATTCAAGCGACAGGGTAACGTCACAAGCACGCGATCATAGCGCCAATTACGCGCTTGCGCTCAAATCAGACGCACTCAAGGGCGCGCGCATTGGTGTCCTCCACCAAGCCTACGACCGCGACAGCGCTGATCCCGAAATCCTCAAGGTCTTTGCCGTCGCACTCGAGGACATGCGGCGCCAAGGCGCCACGATCATCGACCCGGTCGCCGTGGCGGGGCTCGAAGCACGCCAACGGACCGCCGGCGGCTGCAACCCGTTCAAGTGGGAGATCAACGACTGGCTCGCCCGGCAGGGAGACCGCGCTCCGGTCCACACCCTGGCCGAGGTGATCTCGTCGCGCCGGTATCACCCAACCATCCAGGCCAGGCTGGAAAGCGCGCAGGCCGAAATGATCCCACCCGACAAGAATCCGGGATGCACGAGCCGAGACGAGTTTCGCGCGTGGCTCAGAACGAACGTCACCGCGCTCATGGACTCCCTGAAGCTCGATGCCCTCGTCTACCCGACCTGGAGCAACCCGCCGCGCCTCATCGGCGACCTCAACACCCCCGCTGGAGACAATAGCCAGCTTTTTTCCCCGAGCACGGGCTTTCCGGCCATCACGGTTCCCATGGGCTATACACGCGGCACGCTGCCCACCGGCCTCCAGCTCTTGGGAAGGGCATGGTCCGAGCCGACACTCATAGGGCTCGCATTTTCCTATGAAAAAGCCACCGCTCACCGGCGCCCGCCGGGCTCGGCACCACCATTGCGATAGGGCTGCGCCCGGTGCCCTTCCAACGGGCCAAGCGTCCATGGAAGTAGGGGAAGCAGGGCCTGGTCCAACCGCACGTCGAAGCGGGCCGCAATGTCGCTGCCTGCCTCGTTGCATGTACTCTCGAGTCTCGCGCCGCTGATGACACGCTCCACGGTTCACGTTGCGCTGCTGTGTGCGCTTTCTCTTTCCACACCGCTCGCGATGGGCGCTCGCCGCGCGCCGGCAACCGGGCGCATCGAGGGACAGGTCCTTCTCTCCACCGCACTCACCAATCGTCGTCCACGCTTCCGCATCTATGCGGATCCGGGCCCGGGCGCACGTCCGCCCGCCACGGCCGGCACGGAGATGCGGAATGTCGTGCTCTACGTGCAGCGCGCTCCGGTGCCGGATGGCGCGCCGGCGCCCCATGGGAGCGTGCCGCAGCGCGACGAACAGTTCATGCCGCACGTGCTGCCCGTATTTCGTGGCGCCACCGTCGAATTTCCCAATGACGACGACGTCTACCACAACGTCTTCTCCCTCTCCAGTGCCAAGCAGTTCGACCTTGGCCGCTACCCCAAGGGGCAGTCCAAGAGCGTGCTCTTCGACAAGAGCGGTGCAGTCCAGGTCTTCTGCCACATTCACTCCGACATGAGTGCCGTGGTGCTCGTGCTCGACAATCCGTTTTTTGCCATCCCGATGGAAAATGGCAGGTATGTCATCGATGGAGTGCCGCCGGGCGACTACACTGTGGTGGGCTGGCACGAGCGCATCAAGCCTGTGACCGGCACGGTGCACGTTGTCGCCGGTGAAGCGGCCAAGCTCGACTTCAACATTCCCATTCCTCCGCCCGCCGAGGATGCAAGGCTCTGACGACACCGTCCTCGCGCCGCCGCGACGGTCCTCCGGACTGCGACGGTGGTTCTATCGCACGGGCCTCAGCGTTCGGCTGGGAGTCCTGAGCGGTGCGCTCGCCGCACTCGTCACCGCAGGGACCTTTGCCGCACTGAACGTCGAAGTCCGCCGCAGCGCGAGACGCCTGATCTCCGAGGAGCTCGCACACAACGGGCGCACGCTCGTTTCCCTGCAGCGCGACAACCGGCGCCAACTCGTGCTCACCGCCTCGCTGCTCGCCGAGAGTCCCATCGTGCTCTCGGCCATTTCGACCTATCGTGGGGAGCAGCAGACCGGGAACGCCCAGCGTGCAGACCTCACGAACACCGTGGAAGGCGCGCTCGCCCGCGTTGGTGAAGGGCTGCGCGGCGGCGCGCTGCTCACCACGGACGAGAATGGACGTGTCATCGCGGCCTATCGTCGCAATGCGGATTCGTCGCTCCGCGGCCTCGATCTCTCTTCACTGCCCGCGGTGCATCACGCGCTCGATGCATCACTCGTCACCATCTCGGACGAGCCCTACCTCGCCGGACTCGAGGTGGGCAGCATGTTCTACGGGGTGGGAGTCGCGCCGCTGATCAATGACGGATTCACGATCGGCACGATCATCGTGGGGGAGCGTGTTGATTCGTCGCTCGTGGCATCGCTGCGCCGTGCGTTTGAAGGCGACGTCGTCATCTCGGCGGGGCCACGCATCATCAGCAGCACGTTGCCTGCGGCGCTGTCGCAGACGGTCGCGACATCCAGGGATACAACCGGCAGCTCGCTCACCCTTGGCGGCGAAGAGTATCTCGTGGCCGTGATTCCCATTGGGCAGACCCAGCGCGGAACGCCGCTCAAGATCACGCTGCTACAGCCGCTGTCGCCGTCCGTGAACGGACTCACGGCCGCGCTGCGCCGCGACTTCCTGCTGTATGGCTCGCTCGCGGTGCTTCTGGCCGCGCTCGGTGCCGGATTCGTGTCCCGCTCCGTCCTGCGTCCCCTCAGCCGGTTCATTCGCTTCATGCGCGTCGGCGCGGAGCGTGAGCGTGTCGATCACGCATTCGATGCGGAAGATGCGTCGCGCGAAATACGCGCCCTCAACGAATCGTTCGATCAGCTGATGGCCGCGCTGGGTGGAAAGCGCACGGAGTTGGAGCGTCGCGGCGCCGAGCTGGCGGCGTCGAACGAGGTGCTCACGGACGAAATCCAGCAGCGCGAGCGCATAGAAAAGGCGCTTCGCGAGAGCGAGGCACAGCTGCGGCAGTCGCAGAAGCTCGAGGCAGTGGGAACGCTCGCGGGGGGAATTGCGCACGACTTCAACAACATGCTCACCGTCATCTCCGGCTTTACGCAGATAGCCATCGCGACACTCGGCAAGGAGCATCCTGTCTCGGAAGATCTGAGACACGTCTCCGACGCATCCAGGAGCGCGGCCGCGCTCACGCATCAGCTCCTCGCGTTCAGCCGCAAGCAGATGATGCAGCTGCGCGTGCTCGATCTCGAGGGGGTCGTGGAGGGCATGGAGAGCATGCTGCGCCGGCTCATCGGCACGCACATCAAGCTCGAGGTGGTCCATGTGGGCGAGCCGGTGCGGTTGAAGGCTGATCCGGGACAGCTGGAGCAGGTGCTGCTCAACCTTGCCGTCAACGCGCGTGACGCCATGCCCGGCGGCGGAACGCTGACCATCACCACGACGCATCGGCCCAATGTGTCCGGACCGCCTGGTGCGGTGCTGCGGGTGACGGATACGGGATGCGGCATGCCGGCGGATGTACGTGACCGGATATTCGAGCCCTTCTTTACGACGAAGGATGTAGGCAAGGGAACGGGGCTTGGACTTTCCACGGTATATGGAATCGTCATCCAGTCCGGCGGGGCCATCGAGGTCGAGAGCGAAGTCGGGGTGGGTACCACGTTCACCGTCGTCTTTCCGGCCGTCATTGAAATGCCCTTGGCGGCACAGGAGACGGACGAGAACGAGGAGCATCCTCGCGGCACCGAGACCATCCTGCTTGTCGATGATGAAGAAGCGGTGCTCGATTTCGCGCGGCGCACACTCGACGCGTGCGGGTATCGCGTCATCGCCGCGCGCAGCGGAGTCGAGGCATTGACGCAGTCTCGCACAGAACAGCACATCGATGTGCTGCTGACGGACGTCCTGATGCCGCAGCTGAGCGGGCCGCAGTTGGTGGAACGATACCTCGCGAAATATTCGCCGCCGGTCATCATCTACATGACGGGATTCGTGGACGATGCAACAATGCGACTGGAGCTGGATGAAGACGTCGTGCTCCTGCGCAAGCCATTCAGCGCACTCGAGCTTGCCCGCACCGTTCGCTCGGCGCTGGATGTACACCGTGCGGCGTTCCCCACGGCAGATGTCTCCTAGCACACCAGTGCGTGCGGTGCTTGCATTGCTGCTTGGGGCAGCATTGTCGTCACGCGCCGAGGCGCAGGGTGGCCTGTTGTTCCAGGGGGTGACCGATCTCGAGCTCTGGAAGACCGACTCGGCGTCGGGGCTGGTGGCGCGCAACAACGGGCATCCGGGTATTGCTGCGCGGGCAGACGTATGGTCGGCCTTCGAGCCGATCCGGAATCTCGTGTTTTTTGCAGAGGGTACGGTGCAGGCTGGTCCGTTGCGCGACCAGCGTGCCGACGGAAAGTTCGTGAAGCAGGCAGCAGTGCGCTATTCGCCGTCGGATGCCATCACGATTGAGGCGGGCAAGCTGCGCCCCATCGTGGGCACATTCGCATCGCGCCAGTTGTCGTTTCGGAACCCGCTGGTTGGTACACCAGATGGGTATGCCACTTCGTACCCCTACGGTGGTCGCATCGACGGCAGTGCGGGGATCGTCGACTATCGCGCGGGTGTCGTGTCGCTGCCGTTGTACCGGCCAGGGTACGTGCCCGACCCCGGCTCGGCCATGCGGCCGGCGGTCGGCTTCGGCATCACGCCGGTGGTTGGCGTGCGTTTTGGCATGTCCGCCACCAAGGGTGCGTACCTCAATGACGAGCTGGGATATGCGATGCCTGCCGGCAAGGATTGGCGGGATTACCGGCAGAGCATCGTTGCGGCGGATGCACAGGTGAGCTGGGGGTATTTCGAGGGGCACGCGGAACTCGCGCACAGTGTGTACGACATCGAGAAGCGCACGCCCATCAAGGGGCTGTTGTACTATCTCGAGCCGAAATACACGCTCACGCCGCGCCTCTTCATTGCCGGCCGCTACGAGCGCAACGATTATCCGTTCATCCTGCCGGTCAACACGAACTTCTGGGTCGCGAACCGGGTAGTATTTCAGGACGTGGAGCTGGGCGCCGGCTATCGGGTGGGCGCAACGACGCTCCTGAAGGCAGGTGTCCGTGCCGATCACTGGGCACCCAATGACAATCCGCAGGCGCCCCATGCCAACGGCTATTCCCTCGCCGTCCAGTGGTCGCAGACATACGACTTCCTCGATCTCGTGACCCGGAAGCAGTGAGACTCAAGGACGCCGTTCTGAAAGTCGTCAAGACCGCTGGCGGCTTCACGCTCATGCGCGCCAGCCGCTGGCGTCGCCGCCGGCTGATGATTCTCTGCTATCACGGCGTGTCCGTGGACGACCAGCATGAGTGGGATCCGGCCTTTTACGTTACGCAGGACCACCTGCGGGATCGGCTGCGGATGCTGGTGAATGGTGGTTACACCATTCTCCCATTGGCCGAGGCGACGCGTCGGTTGTACGATGGCACGCTGCCGGCGCGCAGCGTCGCGATCACCTTTGACGATGGCGCCGCCGACTTTGCGACGCATGCGCTGCCGGTGCTTCGCGAGTTCAATGTGCCCGTCACACTCTATCTATCAACGTACTATTGTTTCGTTCGGCTGCCGGTTTTTGATACGATGCTCAGCTATGTCATGTGGCGGGGCCGTAACAGCGGCGGCGATCTGCGCCATGTGTGTGAAGTCGCGGAGCCAGTGCCGGTAAAGACGGATGAGCAGCACGAGCATGCCTTCGAGCTCATTCAGGCGGTGGTTGCGCGAACAAACCTGAATGCCGAAGAAAAGAATGCGTTGCTCCCTCGTGTAGCCGCCGCGCTTGGTGTGGATTACGAGGACATCCAGCGCCGGGAGCTCTTGACGTTGATGTCGCCGGAGGTGGTGCGGTCACTGCCGTCGGACATCGTGGACGTGCAACTGCATACGCATCGTCATCGTACACCGCGCGATCGTGCGCTCTTCGTGAGCGAGATCGTGGACAACATTGCGGCCATCCATCAGATCCGAGGTGCGGAGCTGCCACTCGAGCATTTTTGTTACCCCAGTGGTGACTATTATGGAGAATTCCTGCCGTGGCTGCGCGAGACCGGGGTGAAGTATGCGACCACGTGCGTGCCGGAGATAGCGAGTCCGGATACGGATCCGTTGTTGATTCCGCGGCTCATTGATTCCATGAATCATTCGGAGCTGGCGTTCGAGTCGTGGGTGTCCGGATTTGCGATGCTGTTGCCAAGGCGGAGTGAGTACAGGCTGGATGCGCTGAGGTTGCAGTAGGCTTTGCTTCCCGAGTCCAATTTTCAGGTTGAAGCAAATCCTAAAGATGAATTCTGAAAACGGCGCATTAGTGCACATCCCTCGTACCGCAGGGCAAGTGGATCTTGGTGAACTCGGGGACGGGGCCAAAGAACAGCAATAGACCGAACTCTAGCCCTGCCCGCTTCTGGTAGTTGATCAATTGCGCCTTGGAACCGGTGCGGAGTAGCGGGCCGGCCTTTGATTCAATCATGAGTGTATCATTCACGATCATGTCGGATCTGAGACGGCCAATCCTCTTTCCATGAAAGAAGATGGCGATGGGGACCTCCCGCCGTACCGAATATCCACGCTCGAGCAGCAATATCTCCAACGCGGCGCAATATACCCTCTCGTGCAGCCCGTATCCCAACTCATTGTAGACGTCAAAGAAAGCCCCGATGACGGCATGCACAAGCGCCGAAGGGTGGCCGAGAGAAGTCATATTTGTCTTCGGAGTTATGAGAAAGGATTGCCGTGATGCGCTGTTTTGGAAACAATGACGACGAAGCTGGCATGAATACGCCGTCCGTCTAGGAAATGGACTAAGACGACCACCGCAGTGCGACACCGTTCCCCCGCACTACGTAGCAAACCAGCCCAGGCCGACGACGATGAAGACGCTCCTCCTCCTCCTATTACTCTCCGCTCCAATGCTCGCGCAGTCCTCCACGCTTCAATCCCGGCTCGACACCCAGAACCGCTTGATCGCCGAGCAGTGGGAGTACACCCTCCGCACCAGTCCGGAATTCGCCTCCATTCTGGGCGACAAACGCTACAATGACCGGCTGAGCGACTATACGCCGGCGGCTATTGAAAGAGACGTCGCCCAAACAAGGAAATTTCTTGGGCAGTTCGAGGCCATCGACACCAGGGGGTTCGCCGAGCAGGACAAGCTCAATCACGACCTCATGGTGCGCACACTGCGCGAGTCGGCCGAGGCATCGACGTTCAACGACTGGGAGATGCCCATCACGCAGTTCGACGGCCTGCACATCAACCTGCCGCAGCTCGTGACGTCCCTTTCGTTCGAGACTGTCAAGGATTACGAGGACTACGGTGCCCGGCTGAAGCAGATTCCGCGCGTTTTTGCCGAGGTGACGGCGAACATGCGGAAAGGCATGGCCGACGGATTGATTCCGCCAGGAATCCTGCTGGTCCAGGTGGCCTCCCAGGCCGGCAACATCGCCACCCAAAAGGCCGAGGACACACCCTTTGCCATTCCGACGACACAGATTCCCGCGCAGTTCAGCATCGCGGACAAGTCGCGCCTCACGGACGCGATACTCGCCGCCGTTCGTGACAGTGTGCTGCCGGCGTATGTGAAGTTCACGGCGTTCGTACGCGACGAATACGCCCCCAAGGGGCGTGCCGAGATCGGCACCTCGGCGCTACCGAATGGAAAGGAGCGCTACGCATTCGACGTCCGCCGGATGACGACCACCACCATGAGCGTCGAGGCAATTCATGCACTCGGACTGACGGAAGTGGCACGCATCGAAGCGGAACAAACCGTCATCGCGAAAAAGCTTGGCTACAGGAACATCAAGGCGTTCCGCGATTCCATTCCCAGGCTCGCCTTCCTGCATCCCGCGTCGCGCCAGGCAATTCTCGACGAGTACAAAACCTACATCGACCAGATGTCTGCAAAGCTGCCGTCGCTCTTTGGCCGTTTGCCCAAGGCCAGGCTGGAGATTCTTCCCATCGAGCCGTTCCGCGAAAAGGAAGCATCCACATCGTACAACCAGGGTACACCGGACGGCTCGCGCCCTGGCCACGTGTTCGTCAACACCTACGAGTTCGAGAAGCAGCTCACGATCAACAACGAATCAACGGCGTACCACGAGGGCGTGCCGGGCCACCACATGCAGATCTCCATTGCACAGGAGCTGCCGTCGCTGCCGCCGTTTCGCCAGCAGGGCGGCTACACCGCATACGTGGAAGGATGGGCGCTCTACTCGGAGCGGCTTGGCAAGGAGCTTGGATTCTATACCGATCCGTACAAGAATTACGGCCGGCTCGACGATGAGATGCTGCGCGCCATCCGGCTCGTCGTCGACACGGGTATCCACGGCAAACACTGGACGCGCGACCAGGTGCTCGACTTCTTTCGCGCACACTCGAGCATCAACGAAGCGGGCATTCAGGCCGAGACCGATCGGTACATCGCGCTGCCGGGCCAGGCGTTGAGCTACAAGATCGGGCAGTTGTCCATGCTCCGGATGCGCGAGCAGGCAAAGAAAGCGCTCGGTCCCAAGTTCGACATCCGCTCGTTCCACGACGAGCTCCTTGGTGCTGGCGCACTTCCCCTGGACATTCTGGAGAAGCGCATGACCGCATGGGTGCAGCGCCAGGCGAAATGAAATACAGGAATGCGGAGCAATCAGCCCGCACTACCGGGCCGGCCAGGAATTGTTCGACCGATTGAAATCCGGCAACACCTGCCGAGGATCCATCTCGACGCGAAGCACGGTCCGTTTGGACGGCACGTGATAGATGAACCGCGAGCCGAGGTTCCACATGTCCACCGGGAGCCTGATCGTCTCGCTCTCTCCGCCGCCGTACGTGATGCGCAATTCGGCCGGCATTACCATCGTGCCGCGATTGCTCAGTGCGATCAGCGCATGCCCCGTGCTGTCCGTGGAAATGCCGTCCACGGCCTGATCGAGACGCGCCGTCGTGAAGACCCAATCACGCCAGAACCAGTCCAGCTCCATCCCCGATGCGTCACGCATGATGCGAAAAAAGTCGGCCGGTGTGGGATGCTTGTACGCCCATGCGCGAATGTATTCACGGAACGCCGCGTCGAACCGCTCCTTGCCCATCACTTCATACCGGAGCGTCTGCAGCATGAGCGCCGGCTTCTGGTATCCCACCCACATCAGGTCGCGCACCTCAACCGGATTGGTGATCAACGGCTGATCCTGGCCGGGCCGTGAATGCTCGGCCGCCATGTGCAGCGGATTCGCGTTGATCGTGTCGCCGTATGCGGTACCCTTGAAGTAGCTCGCCGCGTTATCAAGATCGATGAAGGTGTTGAAGCCCTCATCCATCCACGGATAGAGACGCTCGTTGGAGCCCACGATCATGGGAAACCATTCGTGGCCGAACTCGTGCGCGAGCGCCCACTGCTGGATCTCACGGGTGGTATTGTTGGAGACGAAGGTGAGCATGGGATATTCCATCCCGCCCACCGGGCCCTCTACCGTCGTGGCGTGCGAGTATGGGTACCTGTACCACTGCTCGCTGAAGTGCTTGATCGCGCCGCGCGCCATCCTGTGTGATTCGGTCCATTTGTCAGCCGCGCGCCGATACAGCGTCTCGATCCGGATGCCCTCATAGTTGCTCGCTTCCCAGATCCAGTCAGGGCTCGCAGCCCATGCAAAATCACGAACGTTCTTTGCCGTGAAGTGCCATGTGTAAGGATGATTGCCGGGCCGTGTGACGGCCGGCCTGCCCGCTTCTTCACGCGAAATGATCGTGACCGCCCACGTGGAATCCTTCGCAATGTTCAAGCGCTTCAACTGCGTGGCGGTAAGCACGCTCGACGCGTTCTGCAATTCACCCGTCGCGGCGATGATGTAGCTGGCCGGTACCGTGAGTGACACGTCGAAGCTGCCGTACTCGAGATAGAACTCCCCCGCTCCGATGTACGGCTCGTGGTTCCAGCCGCGGACGTCGTCGTATACGACCATTCTGGGATACCACTGGGCGATCTCCACGAGGACACCATCGCGCCCCATGCGTCCACCACCCTGCTCGGGAATGGTGAAGCGCCACGCAAACGCGAGCTCCACGGCCGCGCCCGGCGCGAGTGGCCTGGGCAGGTCGATGCGCATGGTCGTGCCGAACGTCGCACGCTTCGCATCCACACCATTCACGGTCGCCGATTCGAGCGTTGGCGTGCCGACAAAATTGCCGCACGAAAAATCGAATGCCGTTTCGCCGAACACGAGCGGCGGCGCGTTGAGCACGTTCGTGATGCTCGTGGGGGCGCAGATGTTCTGCTCGACGAACAGCCACAGGTACGGCAACGCATCGGGCGAGTGATTCTCGTAATGAATCGTCTCCCTGGCGCGCAGCTCGTTCTTCGCGGAGTCGAGCGTCGCGGTAATCCTGTAGTCCACGCGCTGCTGCCAGTATTTTGCACCAGGCCGGCCCGCGCCGTTGCGGACGTCGCCGGGCGCTGGAAGATCCAGGCGTCGAAAGTGCGAGGTGTCCGCGACTGTCAGCTCGCCGGTTTGAGCACGCGCCACGCCACTGATTGCCGCGAGCGCCGAGATCAGGATAGTGCGATTCATGAGCGAGAATGTGTGGTGGTCGAAAGCCCCTTGCACTGCGAAAGCCGTAGTTGCCCAACGACCTTACAAAGCCCGCCGCCGCGCCGTGATCAGCACCGCGATCTCATCGGGCCGGGGATTGATGAAGTCGAGACGAACGCGCCCATCAGCCTGCGCACTTACCGTGGCAGGAATCGAGCTGTTGGTCAACATCCATCCCGGAGGCAGTACCACGGAATTCGCCGGCCGGCCAAAGCTCCTGTCCCAGATCAACTCACCGTTCACGACCTTGTAGCGCGCGGTATCCGTATACGTCTCGTACATGCGGAGACGCGTGGACGTGCCCGCAACGACAGGCGGAAAACGAAAGACGACGATCTCGCTCTGCGGCGTGACATTCCTGACGCCAAGGTTCGCCCTGGTGATCGCGTCACCCTTGAGGATCTCGAACTTCAGCTCCTCGCCCGTATCGAGGTTGCGGGCGCGAGGGTTGGAGACGCTGCTGCCGGCACGCACTTCATTGATATAGAAGCTCGTGCCCGGGCGTGACTCGGTGTAGTCGTGGTAGAGATCGAACGCGCCTGTTTCAGGAGCGCGCAGGTAGTACGTGATTTTCCTGTTCTGGTGCGCGCGCTCATCGAGTCGCGCCGCGACGCTCGACGTGGCCGCTGCAATCTCGCGTACGGGTACTGCGCGCATCGTCACCGCCGCTTCCGAAGGTGTCTCATTCCAGAAGCTGATTCCCACGCGGCCATCGGGCTCCTGAAGCACCTGCGCCGGAAATGTCGACGACACAAGCTCGTATCCCCTTGGCAGCACCACGGCATTGCGCTTGATCCCGAGTGGCCTGGTGAACACGATGGTGTCGCCGCGCCTGAAGTAGCTGGTCGTATCCTCGTACGTCTTGAGAATGAGGACGCGTGCTTCGCCGCCATCCACCGGCACGGGACGTGAAAGCGTCACACGGATGTACGTCTGGGTGGTATCCCGACCCGGGATACCACCAGCCCGAGCCTCGGCGGCACCGACCACGTCGAAAGCAAGCGGCTTGCCCGTGGCGCGGTCGCTCACGCTTTCATCCGTGGCGATGCTGCCCTTTCTGATGGGATTGAAGTAATGGATCGCGCCGGCTGTCGTGGCGGTAACCTCATATATGATCCGGAACTTCGCCGAACCAGGCGCCAGCAGCTCATAGCGGGTGTAGGCGTCGGCTTCGGTCTGGCGGGCAGGAGCCTGTGCCGAGAGTGCCGAGGCAGCGATGCAGAACAGGGCAGGAAGAGTGCGCATGCGACGAAGATGCGCTCTCGGGGCAGTTACCGCTACATGGGCTAGCGTGTATATCGGCCCTGTGCCAACTCGAGAATGCGTGCGATCAATGCGTCGTGCGGAATTCCGGCCTCGGCGGCAGCGCGTGAAAATTCCGCGGACTGCTCGAGGTAGCAGTTGGGATTCACTTCGATCACGTAGATCTTCTCATCGGGTGTCACACGAAAGTCCACGCGTCCGTAGTCGCGGAGCCGGAGCGCATTGAACGCCTCCACTGCCACGGCCTGCATTCGCTCGGCGAGCTCCGGCGGAATATCCGTGGGGAAAACGGATTTCGTGCCCGTGAACTCCGCGCCCGTTTCGCCCATTCCCCCACTACCCCCTTCACCCCACTTGGCTTCCCAGCTGGCCACCCTGGGCCGATCGGCGGGAAAGCCGGTAAAGTCGAGCTCCATGATGGGAAGTGCCATGGGCGCCACGTTGCCCAGCACGCCGACGTAGAACTCCCGACCCTCGATGAACTCCTCGACGAGCACGGGCGATTGAAATTCCCGCTGGAGCGAGTCCATGGTACCCAACAGCTCCCGGATGTCGCGGACGACGCTCCTGGATGTGATGCCGATGGATGCATCTTCCTGCGGCGGCTTGACGATCAGGGGAAAGGAAAGATCACCCACGTGATCGAGGGCACCGCGAAAGATCGTGGCGAACTGCGGTGTGAGGATCTCGTGAAAGCTGAGCACCTTCTTCGTGAGGCTCTTGTCGCCCGACATCATCAACCCCGCGGGACTGGAACCCGTGTAGCGGAGGCCGAGGAGGTTGAGCAGCGCCGCGAGGTTGGAGTCCAGCGCGCTTTTTCCGTCGAAGGATTCGGTGAGGTTGAACACGATGGCGGGATCGAGCGTCCGGAGCGCGTCGACGACCGGAACTACATCGGCGTCCACGGCAATCCGTGTGGGCTCGTGCTCGAGTACGCGCAATGCCGCTTCGATTTGCGGAAACACAGGATCCAGTGCATCCGGATCTTCGGCGCCGTGCAGGATTGCGACCTTCATGTATCCTGAGAAAGGGAGTGAGTGTATCGCCAGTGGAGCAGGACCGCCGTGCCGAAAGCCGTGAGCTCGATGAGCGATGTTGCATCGAGACCGGCCACACGAAGCTCGAGCAGTCCGGCCCGTGACCGCAGCGCCCGGAGAAGCGAGCGGACAGTGGCCGGACCTACACCGGCCCAGTACGAGATGCGCGCCACGAGCTCGCCTTCGTGCGCGGCAAGAAAGGCAACGGCGAGCGCACCGTCGGGCGCCACCAGCGCGGAGGCAAAAATTCTCCGGAGATCACCATCGAATTGTCGTCCGTCGCCAACCTCAAGTAGCTCATCGTCGTCGTAATGTTCGGCGAGCGTCCAGGTCATTGCTTCCACGGGTATGTCGTCTTCCGTGATTTCCGGACTGTCGAGTTGCCGCGTGCCGATGTCCTGCATGAGCGCATCGAGCCATTGGAGCTTCGCAAGCGCTGGCCAGCCGGCATACTCCGTCTTCCAGTCGAGGTCGGGAGTCATCCACACCGCGAACGTCTCGGCGAAATCCTCATCGGGATGTTTCTGCGCATACCATCCCAGAATGTGTCTCACATAGGCGCGGGACAACGGATTGGCGGGGTAGTGGTCGCGATACGGACGCGCATAGTCACCGAACAGCGACGCGAACTCTTTGCGCGCGTGAACTTTAAAGGCGTAGTTGAGCGCGTGGCCGGCTTCGTGACGAAGATACCGCATCGCTTCGTCGTTACTCTCGATGGAACCTGCATGCTCGGCTTCGATGCGCTCGAGGCGCTCGTCAGCGAGGTAAAACGGAACGCCGATGATGGGCGTTCCGTCCGGGCAGCCCCACTCGTCGCTGAGGTAGACCGGGGGGCGAAATACGATGCCGCGACGTTCGAGCTCGTCGTAGAGGCGCCTGGTCAGTTGCTCCACGCGCGTGCCCCGAACCGCGAGCCCAAGCTCCGAGATGCGCCGTCCCAAAAGCTGTGCGCGCTCGATTTCCCATTCGGCAGTTTCCACGACACCGGTACGGGCAAGGCGCGTACCGAGCACGACATCCCAGTGATGAGCTCGCTCGAACTGCGCTATGGCAATTGATCCGTGAGAATGCGGGACAGCGTATCGAGATCGATGTTTCCCCCGCTCACGATGCACACAACGCGCTGGCCCTCCAGCGCTCCGCCCAGGGCAGCCGCAACGGCCGCAGCTCCAGCGCCCTCTGCCACTACGCGAGCGCGTTCCGCAAGCAGCTTTACGGCCGACGCGACCTGCGCCACGCTGACGACAACCGTGCCTGCGAGCAGCGACTGGACGAGCGGCCACATCTCGCCGAACACCGCGCCGCTTCCCATGCCGTCTATGAACGTTTGTGTACGCGTGACCGGAGTGGGAGCTCCCGCGCCAAGCGATGCGGTGAGTGGCGCCGCCGTTTCTGCCTCGACGGCATACACCTTTGTGGCGGGACTCAGCGCGCGCGCCGCGGCAGCAATGCCGCAGGCGAGCCCGCCGCCGCCGTAGGGCACCACGATCGTATTGACGTCGCCGATGTCCTCGAAGATTTCCAGGGCGATGGTGCCATTGCCGGCCATGACGGCATCGTCGGCGAATGGGTGGACGAACACGCCCTCCATTCCCGGATAGCCATGGTCGACAAGTGTCTTCCACCAGACGTCGAAGGGAACACGAATGACTTCACTGCCGAGGCGCCCGATGGCGTCCGTCTTGGCGTTGGGTGCATGTTCGGGGACGACGACGCGGCAGCGGACGCCCAGCTCACGGGCGCACCACGCGACGCCTTGCGCCATGTTGCCGGCGCTCGCGGTGTAAACACCACTACGCATTGCTTCTACGCCGGCGAGTGCCATTGCGTTAGCGGCACCACGGAGCTTGAACGAGCCAATGGGCTGGAGATTCTCGAGCTTGAGCCACACGTCGCCGGTGCCGTACTGCAACCGAACAAGAGGTGTGCGAAGCGCAATGCCGGTAATCCGTGCACGCGCGGCGTGAACGGCATCGAGCGTGGGCGCGGTGAGCTCCATTGGCTACCAGCGGTAGATGAATGACAGATACGGAAAGAGCCCAAAGTGATCGGGGTCTGCCTGGGAGCCGAGCGCAATGTCCACGGCGATGTGATCGCTCAGTACGCGCACGCCGCCAGAGATGACGCTGCCCGAATGGCCGGTCACGAGGTAATTCTCGGTGACCAACGCGAGACTCCGTGAGACGCGCGTGGATCCGCCGATCATCAGCAATGTGGACGATGCCGTCTCGCCATTGGCGAAGGCGACCCCGGCGGCCGTGGTAACGCTGGCGTTCTCACCACCAAATGTCGCCACGCCATAGCCTATGCCCGCCGGTCCGACGTCGAGAAGATTCCGGGCGCTCGCGACGAGTGCACCAATGGCCACGTGTACGTTGTCGCTCGCATAGAGGCCAACCTTGGGCGTGAGGTAGAACAGCTGTTCGTCCACGCCGAGGCCCGGAATGAGCGACATGCCGCCACCCAGCGTAATGCGATCAGTGACTCCCACCTGCCCGCTCGGCAGAAAAATGAAGACGTCGGAGAAGTAATATTCGCCGGCGCGCATGGTGCGGCCCGTTGGTGCAAAGAACAGCCGCGTTCGGCTGGGATCTTCCGGCCAGACCTCGCCCTCATGAACGGACTCGGGATCCACCTGCCTGACGGACACGATGTTGGCGCGCGAAATGGTGGTCTCCCCAATGGAAGACTCGAAGCGCACTGTGCCGGGGGTGACTTCCAGGACGCGGCCGTTGAGCGTGGACCCATCGCGCAGGGAAAGCTGCGTTAGGCGTCCCACGGGCGTGACTGTGAGGTTCGCCGTGCGCGCTGTGTCCTGCGCGCAGAGCTTGTCACTCAGCCCCACGAATAAAACGATGGCCAGCAGCAGGCGATGCAGGGGCATGTTGATCTCCGAGTGAAGACCGTGAGTATGGGGCGGGCTCGGCTGAAACGCCAGAATTTCGGGAACGAATGGCGGTTGCATGGATTAACTTCGCACCATGATAAACACCCTCGCCTACGCAGCCCCCAGCGCCACCGCGCCACTCGGTCCATCCACCATCGCTCGGCGTGAGCCCACCGCCAGTGACGTGCACATCGAGATCCTCTTTTGTGGCGTCTGCCACTCGGATCTCCACACGGCACGAAGCGAATGGCCCGGCACGCTGTATCCGTGCGTTCCTGGCCATGAAATCGTTGGCCGAGTCGTCGCGGTTGGAAGTGACGTCAAGGGCTTTGTCGTGGGCGAAACGGTCGGCGTGGGATGCATGGTCGATTCCTGCCAGCACTGCGCGAGCTGTGCCGATGGCCTCGAGCAGTATTGCGAGTCGGGCATGGTGGGTACGTACAACGCTCCCGACAAGCACACGGGCGGCTATACGTTTGGCGGCTACTCCAAGGCCATCGTGGTCGACGAAAAGTTCGTGCTCCACATCTCGGACAAGCTCGATCCCGCCGGTGCGGCGCCGCTGTTGTGCGCCGGCATCACGACATGGTCACCGCTTCGTCACTGGAACGTTGGCAAGGGGTCGCGCGTGGGGATCGTCGGTCTTGGTGGACTCGGCCACATGGGCGTAAAGCTCGCGCATGCCCTTGGTGCGCACGTAACGCTGTTCACCACGTCGGCCAATAAGCGCGACGATGGGCTCAAGCTGGGCGCTGATGAAGTGGTGATCTCCACCGATCCCGATGCCATGGCGGCGAAGGCCAACAGCCTCGACTTCATCATCGATACGGTATCGGCGCCACACAATCTCGATGTGTATCTCTCGCTGCTCGCCCGCGATGGCGTGATGACGCTCGTTGGCGCTCCGCCTACGCCGCATCCGTCGCCGACTGTCTTCAACCTGATCATGAAGCGGCGCTCGCTCGCTGGCTCGCTCATTGGCGGCATCAAGGAAACGCAGGAGATGCTCGACTTCTGCGCCGAGCATGGCATCGTGTCGGAGATCGAGGTGATTCAGATGAAGGAGATCAATGGCGCTTACGAGCGCATGCTCAAGAGCGACGTGAAGTACCGGTTCGTCATCGATCTCGCGTCACTGTCATAAGCCGTGGTATGGAGTGCCTGTACCGAAATACAAAGGTACAGGTACTCCGGTGCATCAGCTCAGATGTATCGTGCCACAGCCATGCATGCCACGATGACAATGAGCATTACAGCCGCGATGTTGACGGCGGACGTTAGGCGGTTGCGCAGCCGCTGCAATTCCGCGGCCTGCTCCGATGTTGGCGGGCCGCCTGCCGCCTGGACCTGAGCGCCAAGCTTTGCAAGCCTGGCCGCTGTTGGCGAGTTTACCGTACCCCCAATAATGGCTACGATGATGCCGAGTATCGCGCCAATGCCAAGGATGCGCGCTTGCGGGGAGGCGAGCCACACCTTCGATGTAAAGCCGGCGGAGTCGTACCAGTAAAGCCCAATCCCCGACAAGATGGTGATGAAGACGCTTGCCATGAGATAGACGGGGAGCTTTCGCACGGTCATGAGCTGCTGCATGACCGAGCTGCCGCCCGGACCTGCTTTGGTGACCGCCGGCAGAACGAAGGCGGCAAGGAAGATGATGCTGCCGGCCCAGAACACACCGACGACAATGTGAATGAGCCGGAAAAGAACGAGCGTGGAGTGGGACATCGGTATTTCCTCGGAAGAGAGTCACCGGTAGTGAATGACGCGGCGAAAGGTGACGGCCCCCGGGAAAATGTGCCAGCCCCTATGTGTTCACGAATCCCCGCGGCGTACTCCGGCCGAGCAGATATCCTGGTTATTCGGTGTACTCTCCGGCGACCCTGGCGAAGCTGTCCATGATGGCGCCCCAGCCATCGGGGGAATCGATGCTCGCCCGGGTGGACGCTGCCGCAGCGCCGTAGCGGTCGAGGTTTCGGTGTTCCATGACCACCCTGGTGGATTTTGCACTCGTGGGGGTGGAGCACTGCACGCTCGAGCGGTGCCGAGCCAATGTGGTGTTGCCGTGGCCACCAGCGGTCGATGCCATCGGTGAACACCTCGAATGCATGTGCAATGGGCGCCTGGACTTCGATGACTTTCCTGACAGGTGCGATGGTGGTCATTCCATGTCCTCTTCGGCGGCGCGCTTGAACGCGGCCAGTGCTCGATCCCAGAACCTGTCGAGGTAGGTGCGCATGGCCTCGACACCTCGTGGATCGATGTGGTAGATGTTGCGGGTGCCTTCCTGCTGCACGGTGACGAGTCCGGCATTGTGCAGCACCTTGAGGTGCTGCGAGACCGCGGGCCGGCTAATGGATAGTCCGGCGGCGAGCTTGCCGACGGGCATGGGCCGTTTTGCCAGGCGCTCCATGAGGAGCTGTCGGGTGGGGTCGCCGAGTGCGAGGAAGGCCTGCGAATGGTTAGTGTTCATTTACGGTAAGTAACAGCTTACCGATACGGTGTCAACGGGGCGCGTTGCCGTTGTCGTTCTGGTAGCCGTCCGGCTGTCGGGACATCCGTTCTTTGGGCCAGTTGGGCTACCGGGGTGTTCGGATATCTCCCGACACTCGCTTCGCTCCTGCGGGATGACCAACATTGTCCACATGAAAATCTCTCCGCTCCTGCTCCTCGTGCCCGCGCTGCTCGGCGCACAGGGCTCGGCCGACTGGCCGCTGTACGGTGGCACCACCGACAACACTCGCTACTCCACGCTCGCGCAGATATCGCCCAGGAACGTCAAGCAGCTGAAACTCGCGTGGTCGTACGAGACACACGACGAGTTCAAGGGCTCGGAGATGCAGTCCAATCCCATCGTGATCGACGGAACGATGTATCTCACGTCGCCGAGGTTGCGGGTGGTGGCGCTGGACGCCGCAACGGGCAAGGAGCGGTGGAGCTTCGACCCGACATTCGGAAAGCCATCGACCCAGCGCTTTCGCCACCGTGGCGTGACGGTGAGTGGCGACCGCCTGTTCTTCACGCACCGCAACTGGCTGTGGTGCCTCGATCGCCGTACGGGCCAGCCCATCCAGGCATTCGGCGATTCAGGTCGCGTCGACCTCAGAAAAGGACTCGAGCGGCCAATCGAGGGGGTGTCGATCAGCGCGAGCACGCCTGGCGTGGTGTTCGAGGACCTGTTCATCATCGGCAGCACCGTCGCCGAGAGTCTGCCGTCGTCGCCGGGTGACATTCGCGCGTATGACCTGACGACCGGCGAGCTGCGCTGGACCTTTCACACCATTCCCCACCCCGGGGAATTTGGCTATGAGACGTGGTCGCCGGAGTCGTACAGGATCAATGGCGGCACCAACGTGTGGGCGGGCCTTACGGTCGATCACACGCTCGGCATGGTTTTCGGTGCGACAGGCTCGGCGTCGTACGATTTCTATGGTGTAAACCGCATTGGCGATAATCTCTTTGCGAACACGATCCTCGCGCTCGACGCACGCACCGGAAAGCGTGTCTGGCATTTCCAGGGCATCAAGCACGACCTGTGGGATCTCGACTTTCCTGCGCCACCGGCGCTCGTCACGGTGCGTCACGGTGGAAAGCCCGTGGACGCCCTCGCACAGGTGACAAAGACAGGGCACATCTGGCTGCTCGACCGCCGCACGGGCACACCACTGTTTCCTGTCGCCGAGCGAAAGGTACCGGCGTCGGAGCTCGATGGGGAGCAGGCGAGCCCGACGCAGCATCTTCCGCTGAAGCCACCGGCGCTCGTTCGCCAGACGCTCACCGAAGACATACTGACGACACGCACGCCGGCGGCTCATGCGGGTGCGCTCAAGATCTTCAGGCAATACACGTCACGCGGATTGTTTGCACCGCCCGCGAAGGGCGGCACGATCATCTACCCGGGTGTTGACGGCGGGGCGGAGTGGGGCGGCGTTGCGTACGATCCCGAATCGTCACTGCTGTATGTGAACGTGAACGAGATGCCGTGGCTCATTCGCATGGTGCCGCGGAGTGACAAGTCGCTTTACGAGAGCAACTGTGCGAGCTGCCACAAGACGGACCGTACGGGAACACCGGGCTCCATTCCAGGCCTCGTCGACATCGGCAAGCGGCTTACACGCGAGGAGCTGACGTCGATCATTCGACTCGGCCGCGGACGCATGCCGGGTTTTGCGGGCTCGCTCGACAACGGGGCGACAACGGACCTGGTGAACTTTCTCATGACCGGTCATGACGTTGCGGAAACGGCGGGGACGAATCCCAACTACCTGAAATACCGCAACGACGGAATTTCCATCTTCCTCGACCCCGATGGATATCCGGCAATCAAGCCGCCATGGGGCACGCTGAACGCTGTCGATCTCAACACGGGCACCATCCGGTGGCGCATTCCCTTTGGCGAATATCCCACTCTTGCCGCGAAAGGGCTGAAAAACACCGGGACGGACAGCTACGGCGGCCCGGTGGTGACAGCCAACGGACTGCTCTTCATCGCCGCAACGACGTATGACAAGAAGATACGCGCCTTCGACAAGCTGACGGGCACGCTGCTATGGGAGGCGGCGCTGCCGGCATCCGGAAATGCGACGCCATCGCTCTACATGGTGAACGGACGCGAATATGTGGTCATCGTCTGTGGCGGCGGAAAGAACGATGCACCCTCTGGTGGGTCCGTGGTGGCGTTTGCCTTGCCGTGACCAACGGGCACAACGACAAAATCGCAGAGGCCGCGAGAAGGACGCGGTTCAGGTCAATCGAAATGCGTACGCAGATAGAGGTTTTCCACCTTCGTGCGTGCCCACGGCGTTTTGCGCAGGAACTTGAGTGACGAATTGATGCTCGGGTCACTCGTGAAACACTTGATGTCGATGATCTTGCCGAGTGAGCTCCAGCCATAATGTGCGACGAGGCGCTCCAGGATTGCCTGGAGCGTGAGTCCGTGCATCGGGTTGTTCGCCTGTGGCTCAGCCATTGTTCATGCCGTGCGAAATGCGCACCGGTTGCGCGTTGCCCAGTTGGCCAGATCCTGCAGGATGTCTGCGTCGCCGAGCGCGAAGCTGCGGCGGTTGCCCTCGTCGCCCGGATCGCTGTCCGAAGCGTCGACCATGGCCGACGCCGGCATCCGCCAATGCTGCCAGCGGGAGTAATGGACGTCTTCGGTGAGCCAGCTGCCGACGTCGCCCGCACGTTTCGTGGCGACAAGTGGGGCGCTGCCCGGAGACGAGCGGGCAAAGAGCGGCACGGCGAGGCAGACGTCGGACTTTGCGTCGCGCGCCACGATGAGAAAATCGTGCGTCTCCGTGACCGCGCGGTCTTCCGTGTCGGTGCGCTGCGCGTTCGTCTCGCTGCCGCCCAGGGCGCGAAGGCGGCGGGTATCGAGGCGGACAACGATGCCGGGTACGAGCTCCGAAACGTCAAATCGGGACATGAGCCTGAGAAATGGGTGCCTTGAATGGTAACGGAGTTGGAGGGCCGTGCGTAAAATGACTGCATCTCCTGACTCTCTTCCTGCGCAATGCCAATGCCCCGCCTCCAGAGAATTGCCGCTGTCGTCACGCTTGCCACGCTCTCATGCACACAGCGTGCGAGCCAGCCAAATGCTGCCGCGACGGGAGCGCCCAGGGTTGGGCCTGACAGGGGCACGGTGATCGTCGTGGGCGGCGGCGTGGTGGGGCCGGAGATCGTCGCGAAATTCATCGAGGCGGCCGGCGGTCCGGATGCGCTCATCGTCGATGTGCCGACGGCTGGCGGAGCCGCCACGTATGCGCCCAACTGGCGCGGCACCGATTTTCTCAAGGCCGGTGGCGCGCGCAACGTGGTCGTCATGCATACCACCGACAAGGCGGTCGCGAACAGCGACCAGTTCGTGGAGCCACTCAAGCGAGCAGGCGGCGTGTGGTTCGAGGGTGGCAGACAGTGGCACCTGGTCGACAGCTACGCGGACACGAAGTCCGAGCAGGGATTCCACGACGTGCTCGCACGCGGGGGCGTGGTGGGTGGCTCGTCGGCGGGTGCATCCATCCTCTCGAGCTACATGCTCCGCGGCGCACGCGAGGGCAATGAGGCTGTCATGGCGCCGGGATACGAAAAGGCGTTCGGCTTTCTGCGCGGCGTTGCCATCGACCAGCATGTCGTGGCGCGTGAGCGCCTTCGCGATCTTGCCGACTCACTCATGCCGAAGCACCCGGAGCTGCTGGGAATCTCCGAGGACGAAGGCACCGCGTGGGTCATTCGCGGCGACGTGGCCGACGTCATCGGACGCAACAAGGCCTTTGTCTACGGGGGCAAGGACGCCACTGATCCACGGAAGCCGTTCACCACCCTGTACCCGGGCGACACGTACGACCTTGGCGCACGTCGCATCGTACATCGGGGCAGTGATGATTCTCCGCTCACCGGTGCATACGTGGACGGGTTGATGCAGGAGTTCGGCGCAAGCACCGGTGGCATGACGACGGTACTCGTGGCGCGCAATGGAACGGTGCTCGTGGACCGCTCGTATGGCGTGCCCGATCATCCAAAGTACATGCCTGGCACAACGGTTCCGAACTTTCCACTCGGCGGACTCTCGCATCCCATCAACGCGCTCGTTGCGGAGCTCTTCATCGCCGACGGAAAGCTCAAGCGCGACGAGATGCTCGGAAGCTCCGGCCTGACGCTCGGCCAGTATCTCGCGAGTGAGCGCGAGATCCCGGGCAGCGACAAGCTGATCGCCGAGCTCGTGGCCATGCGCACGGATTCCACGTATGCCGCCGTGGTGACGCGCGCGATCTATACACCGATCGGCGCACACAAGACCACCGTGAATGCCGTGGGTGCGTTCATGTCGAATGTCGACGAGCTGTATCGTCTCGAGCTGGTGATGGAGAACATGCAGGGGTTCTCGAAGAACATCGCGTCTGTCGAGCCCCCGGCTGGACGACCGACACGTACCTTGGCCAACCACGCATGAGCGCCTTCGGGACGTCAAAGGGCGCGCAGAATGCCTTCATCCGTTTTCCCGGGCGCAAGGCGGTGGTGATCGTGCTGAGTAATCGTGCGACGATGAATGCGCAGGAGTTGGCGGAGCGCTTGGCGGCCAGGCTTTTCACAAAGTAGGAAAAACCGATCCTTCCATGCTCAGGACGACACGACTACAGTTGTAGTTTGTCGTTCCGAGCGCAGCGAAGAACCTACTCCACGATTAGAACGCCGGCCCACCGCCAATCGTGAATCGCCACGGTGCCGAGCGATCGATGGGCCGCGCAACGCCGGCGTGGATAGAGCCCGAAAAGAACGTCATGCCGAGTCCGAGCGTTGCACGAACGCCGTCTGTTGCGTGCGAAAGCGGTGCCCCGCCGCCAAGTCCGTAAACGGCGACACGTGCCGCGTCGCCGGACAGCTGAGTCCATCCGCCCTGGATGCCCACGGCAAGTGCGGGCGAAACACCGGGAATGAAAAAGCTGTTCCTGAACCGGTGCGGCTCTTTCCAGATAGGGAGCGAGTAACTGCCGAAACCGCGAAAGAGTGCCGCTCGATCACCGGCGAACTCCTTGTAGGCATAGCCGGGCAACACGCCACTTCCACCCAACTCGAACAGTTTCTGTGGTGGAATGGATGACCCGGATACGGTGCCGCCGTCGCCTTGCAGGAGCACCGCGACGGAGCCCCAATAGTGCAGCGCCGAGATGGACAGCTCCGTGCGCTGCCATTCGAGCGAGCCGCGTCCCACTTCGTGATGGATGCGCGCACCAACGCCCGGCTGCACGAAATCACCCGAGATACCCGGATGCCATTCGGCGTCGATGATGCCGAGCGTGTAGTTGCCGCTCTGTACGCCGCGGTTGGGACGAAATGCACCGGTGCCAATCCACCCATGCGTCAGTCGGGCGACCTCGGCGCGGTCTCCGCCAACGCCAAGCTGGGCAGTGACGATCGCATTTTCCACCGAGCCTACGATTCGTGTGGCTGAAAGCAGTGCAACCCGGCGATCGACATAATCGAAGTCGTCGATCGATCCGACGATGGCGGCAAGTCCGCCTGTTTGTGGATCGAAAGGGCGGATGAAATCATTGGTTGTTGCCAGCATCCGCTCGGCGCGGGCACCAAGAATCCATTCTTTCTGCTTGAGCGAGACGTGTGCGCCTCCACGTATCGTCTGCTCGGACCATGCCCAACCGCCGTGTGCGCCAAAGCTGAGGCCAGGGACGACGCTTCGCATCTGCACGTCGGCCTGATATCCGGTGAACAATCCTTCTATCCGATCGAAGCGAACGACATTGTCGATATTGGTTGGCACGAGGTCGATGCGCACGCCACCGGTTGACTTCCATGCGTCCGGAGCGAGGTCGTCGAAGTCATTGGCGGTGACGCTCGCTGTTGCCTCGCCAACCGACGAGCGCCAATCGGCAAAGCGACTCACCGTATCGGAGGGCGCCCATGTCGTATGCCGCACGAGTCGCCGGCTCTCGTCGACCGCGAGCGCACCTGATGCATCGGTGACGTCATAGCCGCTGAATGTGGACATGATACGCATGATTGCGCGCGTGTGTCCCATCACCGCCATCGTGGACTGGAGTTCCGTGCGCTGTATGGCCGGGAGCCAGTATTTTCCACCCACCTCCGTGTTCACGAATTCCACGTACGCCACTCCGGTGAGGCCGGCGAGCCGTGCGACGAGTGGCATGTTGGGCGCGCGGCGCGAGAGCACCACGAAGCGTCCGCGCATGCGCACGATCTGGTGCCGATCGGCGTCGACGTCGATTTCTCCGTCGAAGGCCGCGAGGCGAGTCGAATCGGGCAGCTGTGGCGCGACACGAATGCGAACGATTGCAATGGAGCGATTCGCGGTTCGCAGCACGGTGATGGTATCGCCGCCCGAATATTTGTAGTAGCGGTCGCGGTCACTGGCGAACGGATGCACGGCGACCACGGTGTCCCTGTTCGACGTAGGCGGTGCCGCACGCCCGCTGACGTCGATGCCCAGGCGCATGCGCTCGCTGTAGAGTGTGGGCTCCGTCCAGCCGCGCACGAAGCTCAACGTGGAGATCGGGGATCCGAGCCCCTGCGTTCGGTAGCCGATGACGTGCATGTCATAGGCGTTGCCGCGCGTCCATTCCGCGGACGAGGCGAGCTGCTCGATCTGTCCTGCGCGTTCGCGGCCGAGCGTATCGCGGAGAATCAAGGAGAGTTCGGACTCCACGTGCGCGCGGTAGCCGCGAAGTGTCGTCGGCGGCGCGTGGTTCTCAACGGCGGCATGTGCGACGAGCGCGCGCAATGCCGCCGACGAGTAAACGGAGTCGTTTGTGACAGCGAGTTGGGCCAGGAGGAGCAGGATCATTTCCTTAGTGCATCATCAGTGTATCATCCTGCACGAGCAGCGAGTGTTTGAGATATACGTTGCGTGCGTGGTTGGCTCAAAGCGCAGGTACAGTATATCCCGACAGGCGCGTTGCGCCTGCGGGATGACAGCAAATGTGTTGTCATCCCGTAAGAGCATATCCCGACAAGGGATGACAGCAAGGAGTGGCTCAGGCGCAAGTAAAAGGGATGACAACACATTGTCATCCCGCACGAGCGGAGCGAGTGCCGGGAGATTTCATCCCTGCACAGGAGTCCGCATCTCCCGAAAGCACGAGACACCCGCACGATGACAGAGGAATACTCAGAGCAGCCCACTCAGCCAATGCATCACGTTCAGGAGAAACTGGGTATTCTGCGGCGCATTGGGCGCATTGATGCCCATCGGTCGCCGTTCCGGACCGGAGACCTGTGCCGAGAACATCGCCGCCTCGCCAAACACCGCGACGCGGCCCTTGCCGAAATCGAGCGCGGCGCCTTGCAGCATGCCAGTTGCCGAGAAGTGCGGCGTGGATTCGCTGAATTTCCATGCTTCGGCCGGCAGGAGCAACACCGTGCCCCGTGCAAGCACGAACAACGGCTGCACGGACGGATCGGCCCGAAACGCCTGGCCCGTAAACGTCGTGACGCTCGTGACACGCTCCGCCTCGTTGCGCCCGCGGACAATGGGATGATCGCGCAAGGAGCTGTCGGCGCGCTGAAAGACGTATTCGTCTGCCGTGCAATACTGATCGGTGGCGTAGCCGTTCGTCATGTACACACCAAATACCGATCCCAGATCAGCGGCCGCACCACCAAACGGCATGTGGTCGGCGATGAGCAGCAACGATCCACCCGCACGAACCCACCGGTGCACCGCGTCGATCTCGTCACGCTCGAATGCCGACGGCGTTGGAAGCGTCCAGTTGCCGTCCTTGTTGCGTGCATTCATCGCATTGGCGATGACGAGAATCTTCGCGGGCGCGAGGGAGGCATCGGTGAACTTCGCACGCAATGGCTCGACGACATATCCATCGCGGCGAAGCATGCGAACGAAAGGTGCGTAGCGTCCGTCGATCTTGTGAAAGTTGAAGTGGGCTTCGTCGAGCAGCACGCGCGGACCGGTACCGGCAGGATACGCAGCGTGTGCGATGTGTGGCGTGAATGACGTGTCGGCAATCTGCGGTGGACCGGACGCGCGGGGGACGAGCGACATGCGGCACAGCGAGTCCTGTGCGGAGAGCTCCGGTGCACAAAACAGGGCAAGGAGCAACCACAACTTGCTGCCCGGTGCGGCGCGTCTGCCCTCGAGCCAGGCGAAGGAAAGGACCTGCTCCACCAAACGCGTGAATGCAGGTCTCTCGCTTCGCTCAGGACGACTCACTTACCCGCAACGGATGAGTAGATGCCGTTGAACAGGAACTTGAATGTTCCATGCGGCTGCGCACGCTGGAGAATTTCCGGGCTGAACAAGTATACCTTGCCGTTTCCGACCTTCGCCTCCACGGCGACGATGCCATTCTCGAGATAGTTCTGCCCCCACGCCCAACCACTGCGCAGCGGTGTCTTGCTGTCATACCAGGCCACCGTCTTCAGCGCACTCGCATCAGCACCCGGCGTGAGCTTCCACACGGGACTGTCGTCGAAGAACACATCGGTGTGCTCCGTCATGCCGTTCGCGATGAAGCTCGACACGTCAACCTTGGACGACAGCACGGAGCCCGGTACATACATCTTCGTCCTCGGCAGCGCCGCACCGTTTTCCACGAGCTGGCTTTCCAGCGGCAGCTTGAGGAACGCTGCGAGATTCGACGCGGACCCGCCAATGGCGAGCACGGTGCCGCCCTTCTGGATGAAGTCGCGAATTTGCGGCAGCGTCCTGTCGGCCGTCACGCGTCCCACCTGATCCTTGTACTCCGCGGGCAGATATGGAATGTCGACATCGGGGCCCGCGGCACCGCCGCCGCGACGTCCGCCGGCGCCACCGGGAATCGCACCGTCCACGAAAACGATGACGTCGTACTTCGCGTTGAGCCCGCCCTTGTCGAGCGCCGGAGCAAATACGCGTTCAAAGGGAAATTCATACTGCTCGAGAATCCAGCGCGTCCACCCTGCGGTCATTGAGCCGCCGTACGTGTCCCACAATGCAACACGCGGCGTGCGCAGCTTCATCGCGTCGGCCGGTGGTGCCGACGTCGTCCCTTCGAACGTGAGTCCAAGCTGCGACGCGATGGGCTGCAGCTGCGCCGGTGGTGCCTGTACGTACAAGGAACCTGCCGGGTACGTATTGCCGTTCACCGTCATCGGCGCAGCAAGGCGTGTCACGGCCTGATTCGCCTTGAGCAGCCGGTTGAGCGCGATGAAGGCGTCGTTCGCCCTGCTGCTCGTCAGGTAGCCGGTGGCACCACTCGTCGCGACAACCTTGCCGGCAGGCGGCCTGACGTTCCAGTCGGTGATCTTCTCGAACGGACCGGTGAAGCCGTCGAGAATACGGTCGAACTGCACACCCATCTGGTAGGCGAGCGTCCAGCCGGCATTGTCGTACGGCGGCGTGGGCGGCGAGCCGGGAAAGGGAAAGACGTCCGGATGCACCTGTGGCTCGAACATGTCCATGATGTGCGGACGGAACGCCTGCGCCGTATGGACAACGTATGAATTGGCAGGGTACTGCTTGCCGGCGACGCTGAAGGCTTTCGTCGCGCGCTCCACCGTGATACCCGTTTCCAGCAGCGCATTCACGAATTTCGTGGCCGTGGGAAAATCCGACTGATCGCTCGGGATGACGTAGCCACGCGGGTCGCGAATGGCGGGCGCCTTCATGGCGGCCCACTTCACCGAATCATCCGCGCTCGCATTCTTTGCGGCGATGTCGCCATCCCGCCGCGGATTCGCGGTCCACGTATCGGTGCTGCCGCGCTCGATGGAGTGCTTGCCCATCTTGTAGATGTTGAACAGCAGGTTCTCACGCATGCGCGACGCGTAATCGAGTACCGCGCGATCGAGCGACAGTGAATAGTCGATCGACTGCTTCATGTGCCATTCCTGGGGCGCAATGGGCAGTGCGATGTCGGCGCTTGGAATCTGCCTCGCCAATACGAGTGGAATGCGCACTGGGGTCGGGCCGCCAATGATCTCCGTGAGCATCGCGATGGTATTGTGGAACGTGGCCGTGTTGCGGATGCCGCCATTCCACCACCCATCATACGGACCACCGGACCGCATCGTCGCCCCACCTTTGTTCTCGGCGGCCAACCGCGTGTGCATCGCGGCACCGACGGACTGGAGACCCAGGATCAGCATGGGGTCGAGATTGTAGTTGTATGGGTCGCGGAGCGGTGGCGAATAGACGACCGTGCCTGCCGGCCCACTCTGGTGGTGGTTGTACAACAGCTGTGGAAACCATTCGTGGTAGAGCACGCGGTTCTCGTTCTCCGTTTCCGCCTGCGTCGACGCGAAAAAATCGCGGTTGTCGTCGTGGCCGATATACTTCTGGTACAGGCGGGGCAGCTGCGCGAAGGTGCGTTCCTTCGGATTCGGATTGCGCATGTACCAGTCGGCCACAAGATCGTTGCCGTCCGGATTCGCGTGCACGAACAGAATGATGACGTCGTTCAGGACACGCCTGGTCTCCTCGTCATTTCGGCTCACCATTTCGTAGACCATCTCGCCGAGTTGCTGTGCGCCGACGGTTTCCGTTGCGTGCAGGCCGCCGTCGATCCACACCACGGCCTTGCCTTCTCGCGCCAGCACGCGCGCCTGTTCATCAGTGAGCCCCTCGGCGTGTGCGAGGCGCGCCGAAATTTCCTTGTAGCGGGCGAGCGTCCTGTGATTTTCCGGCGACGTCACGATCGCCATGAGATGCGGGCGGCCTTCGGCCGTCTTGCCGATTTCCACCAGCTTCATGCGGTCCGACTCCCTGGCGAGTGTTCGCCAGTAGGAGGAGATCTGCTTGTAGTTGGCGAGGAAGTAGTCGTCGCCGAAGTTGGCGCCGAATGATTCCTTCGGGGTGGTGATGTGGCGCTGAGCGCTCGCGGCGGAGCTGGAGGCGAGGACAAGCGCGATGAGTGAACGACGAAGTATCAGCATGCGAACTCTTGGTGGAGAGACGCAGCCAATGTGCATGACGGAAACGCAGGACGACAAGGCTTCGCTTATGGCGTCAATGACTTGTCGCGAATGGCCTTGAACTCGTTGCCCGCACGCCACTCCGGGAATTTCGCCGCATTGGCGATGCGGTAGCCCATCGCGAGAAAGAGGTCGAGATCCTTCACCGCGCCCGTCATGTCCCAATCCGGCTTGATCTCGTCCTGCGGCTTGTGGTAGTCCTGTTCCGTGTATTCATCCCGCTTTTTGCGCCCGAAGCCCTCCGGTTTTCCAATGAAGTCGATGCCGCCTTCGGGGTAGAAGGCCGGCACGCCCACCTTCGCGAAGTTGAAGTGGTCGGAGCGATAGTAGAATCCCTTTTCGGGCTCCGCATCCGGTTTGAGGACCCGTCCCTGCTCGTCTGCCGCGGCCCTGGCGTAGTCGTCGAGCTCGGAATTTCCGAGCCCCACCACGGTGAGGTCCTTCGTGGGCCCCCACTGGACGATCTCATCCATGTTGATGTTCGCCAGGGTCTTTGCGAGCGGGTAGATGGGCGTCACGGCATAATACTGCGAGCCCAGCAACCCCTGTTCCTCGGCGGTGAGCGCGACAAAAAGAATGGAGCGCTTTGGTGGCGTCTTCATGGCCTTGAACGCCTTGGCGAGATTCAATAACCCCGCCACGCCGCTGGCATTGTCGTAAGCACCATTGTAAATGGAGTCGCCGTTGATTTTTTCACCAACGCCGAAGTGATCCCAATGTGCACTGTAAACGACATATTCGTCCTTCAGCTTTGCATCGCTTCCTTCAAGCTTGGCCACCACGTTGCGTGAATCGATCATGCGCAGCGTGTTCTCGATGCGCAGGTGTGCGGTGACGCCCAGCGGCACCGGCTTGAACTCCGGGGTCGCGGCACGGGCCTTGAGCGAGTCGAAATTCTGGCCCGCCATCGTGAATAACGACCTGGCCTGGTCGAGTGTGATCCAGCCTTCGACACTGCTGCGGGTGATGTTCCTGTCTGGCGTGATCAGGTCGAACTGTTCGGCGGTCTTGCCCTGTACCACGCCAAAGGGATATCCCGCCCGCTCGGTCTCGTGGACGATGAGGACGCCGGCGGCCTTGTGCTTCTGTCCCTGTTCGTACTTGTAGGTCCATCGGCCATAGTACGTCATGCGGGGCCCGCCGAACTTCGACGTGTCCGCGAGCGGCGGATCGTTCACGAGCACCACGATCGTCTTGCCCGCAACATCGACGCCCTTGAAGTCATCCCAATTGAACTCCGGGGCTTCCACGCCATATCCCACGAATACCAGCTCCGAGCTGTCCAGGGAGGCACCGGGTGACACGCGCTTCGTCCAGGCCACGTAGTCGTCGCGCCACTTCAGAGCCTTCGACGTGCTGCCCTTTCTGAAAGTGAGGGTGGGCGAGTTCTTCACGGTGATTCCCACGAGCGGCACCTTCTGGATGTAGGTGCCGTCGGTATTTCCGGGTGCGAGTCCCAGCGCCTTGTATTCACTCTCGATGTATCTGACCGCCTTGTCTTCACCGGCGGTTCCCGGCTGCCGCCCCATTAGCGAGTCGTGCGACAGCACGCGGATGTGCCGCATGATCGTCGCGGTGTCGATCGCGGCAACCGCCTCGGCCGGCACGGGCAGGGACAGCATGGATGCCGCGGGCGTGTCGGCGGGGGCGCTGCAGGCACCCGCGATGAGCAGTGGCAATACTTGTCGGAAGTTCATTCTGTTTCCTTGACCATTTCCCGGGAAGGGAGGGAATATCCCGACACTCGCTGTCGCTCGTGCGGGATGACAAATCGGTGCTTTGAGCCGGATACAAATCGGTGCTTCGAGCGGGATACAAATCGGTGCTTCGAACGGGATACAAATCGGTGCTGGATGACGAGGTTCAGGGTACGGTCGGCGGGCATTCTGCTCGGCAACTTTCCCGCGTCCATCGACGTGACTCCTGATGGACTGTACACCATGTCGGCGAACTTCAACCTGCATGGCGACATGGTGCCGTCGTCCATCTCGGTGGTCTACACGCCAACCAACACGGAAATCGCGCGCGTCGTGACCTGCGTGATGCCGCACGGCAGCCGCATTGATCCGGCTGGCGCGTTCCAGTATTCCGGCTGCATGATGGACGACCAGCTCGTGGAGATCGACGCGCGGGCGTTCAAGGTGTCGCGCCGCTTCTCGCTCGCGAAGGGCAAGGAAGGTCCCCTGCCGCTCGAGGACCATTCGGCCATGCACATGGGTCCCACGAAAACTGCCTCCGGTGTGGAAATCGACCCTGCCGACGTGGGCTACAACGGCATGAAGCACGACATGGCACCCAATTCCTGCAGCCCGACCTGGGCGCAGCCGTCCATCGATGGGACGAAGGTATTCGTCGCCTGCAACAAGGCCGACGAGATCATCGAGATCGACCGGGCGAAGTGGTCCATCACGCGGCGCCTCACGACGGGGCGCTGACCATATAACCTCGCCGTTTCGCCAGACGGGAAGCGACTCAATGCTTCAGCACAGATCGAATCATGGCCGCCGGCTCGTCACGAGTAGAAAGCCCGAGCGCGAGCCAGCCCGACAACAGATCACGCCGCTCGATCTCGCCGAGCGTGATCACATGCGTGCCGTTCGCCACGAGCTGGCGCAATACGGGTCCGTGTTTGCCAGCGCTGTCTCGCACGAGATTCAGCGCGGACACGTTTCCGGATGTCCTGATGGAATAACCAAGCGCGCGGCGGCCCGGATCGAAGGTGAACGTGCCGCGTGCCGTGCCGGTCTTGCCACGTGCTGCGGCCGCAAACGTCATCGGTGCCGGTGCGTGCCCATTCACGAGCGCCGGCGTGGTACTCGGCGCACGACGCGGATGCGTCGCCTGCTCATAGTCGTAGGCGAATGCCACGAGGCGTGCATCGGCGAGCGGACGTCCGAGCAGCTCGACGCCGATGGGCAATCCGTCGGGGGTAAAGCCCGCCGGCATGGTCAGCGCCGGCAGGCCTGTGACCGCGCTGAGCGTGCAGGTCGTGCCGCGCTGCGGCTCACCAATCAGCGCCGCCTTGCGCGTGAGTGTCGGATAGATCAAAGCGTCAAACTTGTTGGCATCGAGAAACGCAACGACCATGTCGCGGGCAATCACGCGGCGCGCGAGCGCTGCGCGGTACGGCTCGTTGTCGCGCGAACCGGTGCTGTCGCGCCGGCGAAAGGTCTGCTCCAACGCCGATGCGTAAAGCCCCCGATCCAGGATGTCGGCAAGCGACTTTGAAGGGATGGACGAATTCGCGAGGTAACCGATGAGGTCATACTTGAACTCGAACTCGATGACGCTCGCACGATTGACGACGGTATCGAGCCCTGGAAGGGTGACGTCGACGATGTCCGCGCCGCGCGCACGCATCTTTTCGATCGCGGCGCGAATGATCCGCGTACCCTCTGCGTCGTCTGCTTCGCTGCCGAGGTAGGACGTGATCACCGCGAAGCGGGCGCCGCGCAGCGATGTTGTATCCAGCAATTCAACGAAATGCGGCAGCGAGTGTCCATCGAGAATGCGCGTGGCGGAATCAGCCGGGTCCGGCCCCACTGTGGCGTCGAGCACGATGGCCAGATCGCGAACGGTCCGCGTGAGCGGGCCGCCCACATCCTGCGTATGCGCGAGCGGTACGATACCCGCAATGCTCGACAACCCCTTTGTTGGCCGCAGCCCGAACAGATTCTGTACTGCGGACGGGATGCGGATGGAGCCGCAGGTATCGGAGCCCATGGTGAACGTGGCAAAGCTCGCCGCCGCCGCAGCTCCGCTGCCCCCACTCGATCCGCCGGGATTGCGATCAGGGTCGTACGGGTTGCAGGTCTGCCCGCCAAGTGAGCTGATGCTGGTGATACCGGCCGCGAGCTCGTGCATGTTGGCTTTGCCGATGATCACTGCGCCGGCGTCACGCAGCCTGCGCACCTGGAACGCATCCGCAGCCGGTTGGTTGCCGGCAAGTGCAATGGACCCGGCAGACGTCGGCATGTCGCGCGTGCCGTAGTTGTCCTTGAGGATCACGGGAATGCCATGCAGCGGTCCGCGCACATGACCCGCCCTGCGCTCCTTGTCCAGAACAGCCGCGTCCTTCAGAGCATTGGGATTGAGACGAATGACGGCATTGAGCGCGGGGCCGTTGTGATCATAGGCTGCAATGCGCTCGAGGTACGCCGTGACGAGATCGGCGGACGTCGCCGTGCCCGACGTCATCGCCGTTTGCAGATCCATGATCGAACGCTCGTACACGAGATCCCCACGCACACTCGGCGCCGGCTTCTGCGCAAACGCAGAGACGGCGCCGAGGAAACATGCGAACATGACTTTGTTCAAGTGATCATGGCGTGATCGTATTGGTGATGCGCCTGCCGTCGATGTCGAGGTTGATGATCGGCGCGATTCCGGTTTTTCGCAATGGCTCCTCGATGACCGCGCGGTCACCCACGATGATGATGTCGAGGTTGTTCAGGTCGATGTATTTCCGGGCCACGCGAACGAGGTCGTCTTTCGTGACGGCATTCACCCTGGCAGCGAAGGTCTGATAGTAGTCCTGCGGAAGATCCTGGATGTACAGGTTTCCAATGGCGTTGCCCGTTGCTCCCACCGATGCGAATGTGCTGGGCAGGCTCTGCGCGAGCGCCGCCTTGCCCGACGCCATCTCCTCGTCCGTCACGGGCTTGCCGCCCTGAATGCCACGCAGCTCTCCCATGAATTCAATGAGTGCGCTATCGGTTTTGGCGGTGGTCATGGCGCCGCCGCCGCTGAACGCACCGGGTCCCTTGCCGTACGCGAAGCGTGAGCTCACGCCATAGCTGTATCCCTTCACTTCGCGCAGGTTGTGATTGAGGCGCGATTGAAAGATGCCGCCCAGGATGGTGTTCATCACCTGAAGCGCAAAGTAGTCCGGATTGTTGCGCGGTGGACCGACCAGGCCGATGACGAAAATGGATTGTGCGGCCTTGGGTTTGTCCACGAGATAGATGGCCGTGGCTGCCTTTGGCGGCACGGCGGGGTATGTGAACGCCGGACGTGAGCCCTCCGCCTTCCACTCGGCGAAGGCCTTTTCCACCGCTGCCTTCACGGCGTTCGGCTCGACGTCGCCGGCAACGCTGATGATCGCGCGGCCGGGCTGGTAGTACGTTCTGTGGAACGCCACGATATCGTCGCGCGTGATGGACTTGATGCTCGCCTCGGTGTTCACGCGTCCATATGGATGCTCGTCGCCGTACAGTGTACGTACGAATGTATTGCTCGCGATTGCGCCAGGTTGATCCCTGGACTGGGTGAGGTTCACGAGCGATTGCCCACGCAGGCGTTCCAGGGCGTCGGCCGGAAACGATGGATGGAGCATCACTTCTGCGAGGAGTGACAGCATGGGTGCGAGCTGCGACTTCGTCGACGTGAAGTTGAGCGCTCCGCTCTCACCGCCAATGGAGGCATTGATTCGGGGAACGCCGATGAGCTCGAGGGCGTCGGACAGCTGGTCACCGCTCTTTGTCGTCGTGCCTTCGCGCAGCATCGCAGCGGTAAAGCTCGCGAGACCACTCTTGTTAGCGGGCTCGAACTGATTCGCACCTCCCACGAAGCTGATCGTGAACGACACGAGCGGAAGGTCGTGCTTGGGGGTCACGACGAGCTCGGCGCCGTTCGAGAGCCTGGTGTGCGTCCAGGTGGGGACCCGCAGCGACTTGGGCGCCGTTGGTGGCGGCTCGATGGTGCGATCGAGCTTTGACTGGGCGGCGAGCGGGGCGGCAATGAGGAGCGCGGCAAGAATGCGTGAGGTGTGCATCAGTGCTTCTCCCCGGTTGAGGTGGTGGACGCCTGAATGGCGCTGACTTTCGTGCTCGCCTCGGGCTTTGATGCGAGCTCCGGCTTGCCGACGGGCACGATGCTGAGCACCACACGTCCCTGCGTGAAGTACTTGTTTACGACACGCTTTACGTCATCCGCAGTCACGGCGAGTGTTGCGTTGAGCCGCGTTCGATAGGCGCCGGGATCATTGAAGAATACACTGCCACTCGCCAGCGTTTCCGCCTTGCCGAAGAATGACTCGAGATTGCTGGTGGAGCTCAGCTCGAGTGCTGCTTTCACCTTCTGCAGTTCCGCCGAGGTGGGCCCGTCTCTTTTTACGCGATCGATAACAGAATCCGTTGCGGCTTCCAGCTCAGCGAGTGTATGTCCCGGCCGCGGCACCATCTGGATGCTGAATTGGCCGGCGCCTTCGCTGGACGACTGGAAGGCGGAAATGGATGCGGCGGACTGCTTGTCGTACACGAGCGCCTTGTCCAGGCGGCGCGTGCGCGAGCCGGAGAGCACGCCACTCAATACGCCAAGGGCGGCAGCGTCCTTGTGCGTCGAGTTGACAGTGGGCCAGGAGAGATAGAGACGCGGCAGCTGTACACGGTCCTCATAGACCAGCCGCTTTTCGCCTGGCAGCGTGATCAGGGGCGTGCTGGGACGTGTGATGGACTTGCCGCGCGGAATATCGGCGAAGTATTTGGCGATCATCGCCTTCACCGTCTTGGGGTCGAAGTCGCCCACGACCGTGATGGTCGCATTGTTCGGCGCGTAGTAGAGCCGAAAGAAATTCTTCACGTCCTCGGCGGAGGCATTGCTCAGATCCGTCATGCTGCCGATGACCGACCATGAATAGGGATGGCCCGCCGGGTACATCGCGGCATCGAGGATTTCGCCGGCGCGGCCGTAGGGCTGGTTGTCATAGTTCTGGCGCCGCTCATTCTTCACGATGTCGCGCTGCGCGTCGAGCTTCGCGATGTCGAGTGCGTCGAGCAGGTAGCCCATCTTGTCCGACTCGATCCAGAACTGGTCCTCGAGATAGTTGGACGGCACGGTCTCGTAGTAGTTCGTGCGATCGCTGGTCGTGGACCCGTTGTTGGCGGGGCCGCCAACGCCTTCGGTGAGGCGATCCTGGACGCCATACGGCACGTGTCCGGAACCGGTGAACATCACGTGCTCGAACAGGTGCGCGAAGCCGGTGCGGCCGGTCTCTTCATTGTGAGAGCCGACGTGATACCAGACGTCGACGGTAACCATGGGTGTGCTGTGGTCTTCCGAGAGAATGACCGTGAGGCCGTTCGAGGGTAGCGTATAGCGCTCGAAGGGAATCTTGAGGTCGCTGATGCCGGGCTTCCTCGACTGGGCGCCGAGCGTGGTGCTCAGGACAGCGAGGAGTGCGAGGGCGCGGGCGCTGGGTCGCATGGGTGGGGATCGGTGTGGGGGAATGTCGAACCGAACGTAAGACAACCTACGGAGGATAAACGTTACAGGTTACCACCATTTGCCGGCCGGCCGGCCGACCGTATTGTACACGATTGCGCACCTGTGGGGTTCGCAGTCATCGGCCGCGCGTGGGCAACCGGGACGCTACGCGCTCATCCGGCGGTGCTCGCGTGGGGGAGGCGGCGCACCGCAAATCGATATCCCTCGACGCACACGAACAACCACACGCCGCCTGCCAGGAACCCGGCGATGACGTCGCTGAAGTAGTGCACGCCCAGATAGACCCTGCTGTAGCCGATGATCGCGACCAGCAGGGAGGTCGCCACGATGATGATCGTGCGGCGCGGGCGCGAAAGGCGTCGTGCCTCGAGCAGGAAAAACGTGATGATGCCGTAGCCTGCGAGTGAATCCATCGCGTGCCCACTGGGGAAGCTCCACGACGTGTGGGTGATGAACTCCGTGGCGTACTCCGGACGGCCGCGATGAAATAGTGCCTTGAGTGCGATGTTCAGGAGCGCCGCTCCACCGCCGCACAGTGCAATCGTCGATGCGCGCGTCCAATCGCGCCTTCGCGCGCAAACGATCAGCGCAGTCACGAGCACGGCGGTGAGGACGGGGGCGCCCAGCCAGCTCACGTAGGAGAAGATCGCTTCGCCCGTTTCCGTACCGTGCGTCTGGAGCCAGCTCGTGATGCCGGTATCGAGCGTTACGAGAACGCCCTTTTCCGGGATTTCGTCCGCGATGTAGCCGAACGCCCAGAGCAAGAGGGCAATGAGCACGATGCCGCCCACTCCGTGAATGCCGAGATATGCCTTGGGATGCAGGGCCGCAAAACGAGAGCGCCAGGGCGCCTTCGGGTCCGGAGTCATTGACGTCTATTGAAACGTGAACATCAGTGATCCACCGCCGCTCGCGTCCGGAATGACCGACACACCCATGATCCAGCGATCGAGCAGGTTGTCCGGATGTGCGTGCGAGTAGCGCACCACTTTCAATCCGCTGAAGGTACCGATGGCGGCACCGAGGACGACGTCGCTTGCCCAGTGGTTGTTGTGATACATGCGGGAGAGTCCCACCAGCGTTGCTCCCCCATACAATGCCGGAGCGGCGAACCACGTGCTCTTGGGCCACACCCGCCGGAGCTCGGCAGTCACCGATGATGCCGCGGCAAATGCCGCCGTCGTGTGGCCGGAGGGAAATGACTGGCGGTCGGCGTCGGCGAAGCCCCTGAAGAACTTGAAGTCGTGCGCGTTGCTGTCGCCGGCCACGTATGGACGCGCGCGGCCGAGGACGCCCTTGAGGATCGTGGTAACGCCTGAGGCAAGCAACACGGACTCGGTGCCATGCCAGCCGAGATCCTCGAGGTCCTTGTGGCCGCCGAACCTGCCAATGGAATAGAGCGCGCCCCCGATGACGAATGCGCCCGGCGTCGCGATCATCTCGAGGCCATGACCTGTGTTGGACAGGAACCTGTTCGCTTGCACTTCGGGGTCCTGCAGACTCTGCGCGATGTGCCGGTCGGCCGGGAACATGGCGACGGTGAGGAACCCGAATCCAACGGCGAGCATGCCGTCGGTGCCGGTGAACAGCGCCTGGTGCTTTCCTGGCTGTGCAGTGTCTCTTGGCACAAGCGTCCGTCCGTCGGACGTGGTGTCCTTGACCTGCGCAGCGAGCTGCACGCTGGTGAGACAGAGCATGACGGCCGCCGTCATGCCTCGCCGAACGTTCGTGATGGTCATCGTTCTCCGTGCACTGGTTCGTTTGGTCGACGCATTGCACGAAATGGGCTCATGCCAAAATTGTTATCCGGCTGTCAGCTTGCGCGGGTCGTGTCCGCAGATGTCATCGTGAAGTAAGGTTGAGCCTCTAACTTCCAGTGCCTGTCTCGCACTCGCGGCCCGCACTTTCAGTGCTCGAACCGGGTCTGCGGCGCCTCACCTTGTCCATTGCCCGCGATACCCGGTGCATGATGCCTGACCGTCTCGAGGAACGAAGCTCGCCCTATTCGGCGGAGCTTCGGGAGCGACTCTCGAATGTGCTGATTGCCAATGCGGCCCTGCGCGAGCACGGAGTGAATGCCCAGCTCCACGACGTGGTGGCGGACGCCTGCGCGGAAACCCATGCGAAAGAGCTGACGACGGTGCAGATGGTAATCGAGCTCAAGGCGCTCTATGCGAGCCTTCCGCCGGTGTCGTTTGGCAGTGAAGCGCAGCGGCGGGAGGTGTTCGATCGCTTTCTGTCCGCATGCATCGTGCAGTGGTTCGAGGACGGCACCACGGACAATCACTGACTGCCGGCTCACCCACTCGTCGTGCGGCGCGCGTTTCGTGAGAGAAACACGCCGGCGAGACTCACCACCGCGGCGGTCATGAGCCACAGGGCGGGCGCGGCCTTATTGCCGGTCCGCTCGATGAGATACGTGGAAATCGCCGGTGTAAAGCCGCCGAATATCGCCGTCGCGAGGCTGTAGGCGAGTGAGAAACCGGCGGTTCGCACATTGGCCGGCATGATCTCCACCAGCAGCGGTACCATGCCGCCGTTATAGAAGCCAAACAGCGCGGAGAACCAGAGCTCCACGGCGAGCAGATGCTCGAAGCTTGGCGCGCTCACGAGCCACGTCATGGCCGGATAGGCCGTGAACAGCGCGAGAATGGGCACCGCGGTAACGAGCGGGCGCCGGCCAATGCGGTCCGAGATCGCACCGGCAATGGGGAGCCAGATGAAATTGGACAGTCCCACGCAGAGCGTGACGAAGAACGTCATGCGTGGCTCGAGGTGCAGCGCCTGCTTGCCGAAGGTCGGGGTGTAGGCGGTAATGAGGTAGAACGACGTGGTGGTGAATACCACGAGCATCATGCCGCTCAACACCAGACGCCAGTTGGCGGCCACCACACGGAAGACGTCGCCTGCGCGGCGCGAGCGGTGTTCCATGTTCCGGAACGCCGCCGTCTCCTCGAGTGAACGACGCAGGAAAAGGATGACCGGAATGATGAGGCATCCAATGAGCAGCGGAATGCGCCATCCCCACGCGCCCATCTGTTCCGTCGTGATCAGACCGGTGAGCACCAGCGCAATGAGCGCGGTGAACACGACAGCGAGCTGTTGACTGGCCGATTGCCATGAGCAGAAGAAGCCTCGACGGCCAGGCGTGGCGATTTCGGCGAGATACACCGACACGCCGCCCAGTTCGACTCCGGCCGACAGGCCCTGGAGCAAACGTCCAGCCACCACGATGATGGGAGCGGCAAGCCCGATCGTGGCATAGCCCGGCGTGGCGGCAATCGTGAGCGTACCGACCGCCATGAGACCAAGGGTCACGATGAGTCCCTGTCGTCGCCCCTTGCGATCGATGTAGGCACCGAGGACGATCGCTCCGATGGGACGCATGAGATAGCCCGCGCCAAACGTCATGAGCGACAACATCAGTGATGCAAATTCGCTTCCGGCAGGAAAGAACGTCTTGCCGATGTACACGGCGTAGTAGCCGTAGACGATGAAGTCGTACATCTCGAGGAAATTGCCGCTCGCAACGCGGAGAACGGCACCGAGCCTGGGCTTTTCCGCCGTGCTCGACGCGAGGTGCGGAACGGGATGCGTCGCATCCATTGCCACGAGGTTGCTCACGGGAGAATCCGATGTCCTTCGATGGGTGCGGTGGGCCGGTGTCGAAGGTGAGCATCATGGCCACCATTGGCAAGCTGCCCGGTGATCGCTCCCTGGTCGACAGCACCAAGGCTCGCCACGCGCGTGGCAATCGGCACACCTTGCAGTTGCCGCGCGTACACCGAGCGAGTGTCGGCGAGATTCGTGCTCATTGTGCTTATCTCACTGTCAGGTAGCCCGTCTACGTTGCATGGAGCCAACATGCAACGATCCTGATTGGGAGATCTCTTGAGAGTTCTGGTCCGTTCCATCGCTTCTGCTGTCCTGACAATGTTCGCTGCCGCTTTTCCCGTCGCAGCACAGAATGCCACGAGGGGCGAGATTCGCGGCCGTGTGGTAAACGCGGCCAGCAAGACACCCATTCCCGCGGCCACGGTGGACGTGACCGCGCCCGGTTCGACTGTCTCGGCGGGGCGTGCGGTCGCCGGTGCCGACGGTGCTTTTCGGGTGCAGGGCGTTCGTCCGGGGCGCTATCGCGTGCAGGTCCGCGCGCTGGGCTACAAGCCCACGGACATTGCCTCCGTCGACGTGCCAGCGGCCACCGTCGACCTGGGAACCGTGGCACTCGTCGCCGCACCACTCGAGCTGCAGTCCGTTGCCGTCACCGAAAAGCGGCAGGATGTACAGCTCGCGCCGGATCGCAACAGCTATGTCGTGCGCGACATGCCCACCACCAAGGGAGGCAATGCACTCGACGTGCTGCGCAATGTTCCGGCGGTGGACGTCGACATCGACAACGTCGTGAGCCTGCGCGGCAACTCGGGGGTCACGGTGCAGATCAACGGCCGGCCCAGCCCCATGAAGGCCGCGCAGCTCGGCGATTACCTCGCGCAGCTCTCGGCTGATCTCGTGGACAAGGTCGAAGTGATTCCCAATCCGTCGGCGCGCGATGATCCAACCGGCGTGGCAGGCATCATCAACATCGTGATGAAGCAGGAGCCGGACGCAGGCACGAGCGGTGGTGTCACCGTTTCCGGCTCGACGACCGGCCGAGCGGACTTTGGTGCGAACGTCGCCATGCAGCGCGGCGCGTTGTCGTTCTATGGGAGCTATGGATTCTTTCGCGACCAGCGTCCGCGCACCGAGACGCTGTTTCGCCAGAACCTCTATCTCAATCCCATCACGTACCTGGAAGAAGCGGCAAACCGCACGCAGTACCAGCGCGGGCACACGCTCACCGGAAGCACCAACTACCAGATCGGCAAACACGACGAGCTCAATCTCGACCTGCTCTTCACCACGCGCATTGAAAAGGAATCGAACGGCATCGTCTACAGCGACGAGAACGCCGCACGCAGCCTCACCGGGTTGAGCGACCGCCTCACCACCGGCTCGAACGACCGCTTCAATCTGGAGTCGACGCTCGGCTACAAACATGCTTTCGCCGACAAGGGACACAAGTTCTCGGGCGAAGCACGCTTCTCCGGCAACCAGGAGAGCGGCCCACAGGACGTGGTCGCGCGCACCCTGGCATTGAATGGCGTGCCGCAGAGCCCCTACGCGCTCGAGAATGAAATGGCACTCGAGCATCCCCGGGAGAGCTCGCTGAAAGCCGACTACGTGCGTCCGCTCTCGAGCTCCGTGAGAATGGAAACCGGATACAAGGGCTCGGTGCAGCAGTTCCATACCACGCTCGATACCCAGGTGCTCGACAACACCGTGTCCGTGTACAAGCCGGACTCCACGCGTATCAGCAACTTCACGTACGACCAGCTCGTGAACGCTGCGTACGCAATGCTGAGCGCACAGCACGGCAAGTTTCAGCTGCAGGGTGGTGCTCGCGTGGAACATGCGTCCACGCAGTTTCACCTGAAGACATTGAACGCGACGTACGACAACAGCTACAACAGCATCTTTCCCAGTGCGCTCGTTGCCTACAACATCGATGAGGCGTATCAGGCGAAGCTGAGCTTTTCCACGCGCATCAAGCGCCCCGACGACACCGATGTTCTCGACCCCACGCTGCACTTTCAGGACCCTCTCAACGTGTCGCGCGGCAATCCGTACCTGAAGCCGGAATACATCCGTGCGTTCGAGCTTGGCCTGCAGCGCACGGCAGACAGGATGACGATCCAGCTCACGCCTTTCTGGCGTCATACGATCGACGCCGTTCGCTCGCTGCGCTCCATCGACAGCGTGGGTGTCGCCACTCGGACGTATGCCAATGTCTCCACGAGCGACTCGTATGGCGGCGACGCCAACCTCGCCATCAGCGGAGGAAAGGTGAGTGGCTTTGCGGGTGCGAGCGCGTACCGGCAGGTAAGCGACGGATCCAACGTCGCTCCCGGCCTTTCGATTCGCACCTTTGGCTGGAGGACGCGCGCAAATGCCGCGTACCATGCGTCCAGCACGCTCGACGTGCAGGGATTGCTGTCCTACCAGGCAGCGATGAATGTCGAACAAGGCCGCAACGCAAGCCGCACGCAATTCAGCCTGGCTGCTCGGCAGAAGCTCATGCAGGATCAGCTGAGCGTGACCATGCGTGTGATCGATCCGTTCAATACATCGCGCGAAGTGAACACGACCATCGATCCGCGATTCTACCAGGTGTCCGACCGGCGGCGCGCCATCCGTGGCCTGCTGCTGAGCGTGAACTGGTCGTTCGGCAAACCCGAAAAGCCGGAGAAGATCGACCTGAGTGATCCCGGCGCGTGATCACGCACCGTTGACGTGGGGACCTGCTTTCCGCCATGAAAGCAGGTCCGTCGCTACGCTCAGGGTGACGAAGTCGGCTTTCCGACCACGACGATCGTGAACGAGCCAGGAATGGCCGGCGCCTGGCCACCGCGTCCGCCGCCAGCGGGTGGAGGTGGTGCCGGCCCACGTTCCACGCTCATGGTGAAGATGCGATTGGTGTTGGTGTCGAGCGTGAGCGTCCGGGCGCCATTCATGGTGGACAGATTCTCCTCGACCTCGAAGTTCGTGGGGCTCTTTTCCCTGATCACCGTAAGCGTGCCGTTACCGTGGGAGCTGAATGCTTCCATCGTGGCGGGGTTGAACGCGGCGCCGTCGGAGCCGCCGGCGAGCGGAAGGTTCGCGAGAATCTTTCCGTCGTCGGAGCTGAGGATGACCATCGTGGGCGCGGGCTGCGGGGTCGCACCGCCGGCGCGTGCACAGGCAGCAAACAGCACGTGGTTCTTTGCGTCCAGCGCAAGTCCGTTGCAACCACCGTGATCGCCGAGCGGATAATGTGCCGTGGCCTTCATGGTCTTCACGTCGACGACGGTAACGCTGCCCATGGGATCCTGCATGACGACGTACAGCAGTCCCTTGCCATCTGGCACCGCCTGTTCCGGCACGCCACCCAGGTCGATGTTGCCGAGCACGGTGCCATCCTTCGCATCGATGACGATGGCATCCTTCGTGGGATGACTGAAGACGTAGACGCGCTGGTTGAACGCATCGAACACGATGCCGTCAGGCTGCGTCTTTTCGCCGACGTCGATGGTCTTGATGAGCGAGAGTCCCCTGGTATCGAACATCGACACGGGCTTGCTGCTCGAAAAGCCATGACCGGATTTTGGATCGACGGCGACACCGTTGCCCCCCGTGCCGGGAATTTCGCCGAGCGGCGCGATGGTCTCGAGGTCGAATACGGTAATGCGCCCGGGAATGGCTGCCTTCGCGGGCGTGCTGTCGGTTGCGGCTACGGCACGCGCACCGCCGCGAGGGATGTACAGCCTGCGCCCCGCCACGTCCGCAAAGATGTAGTCGGTGCCGCCTTCCCCGCCCACGCGCGCCGACTTGATCACCTTGTACGGCGAGTCCGTAGAAGGCTGCTGGGCACCCGCAGGCCATGCGACCGACACGAGCAGGGCCAGCGTGCGATACGACATGCGATGTGTGATCATGGTGCCTTGCGCTCGATGGTGAGGAGTGAGAAAGAACCAGCCGTGACGGCAGGACGCTGGCCAGGGAACAGGAGCTCGAACGAGCTGCCAAAGGAATTGGACCTTCGCAGCTCCAGGCACCCACCATGCAGCTCGGCAATTTCCCGCGCAATAGCCAGCCCGAGCCCTGCGCCCGCTCCGTTGGCGGTCTCGTTGTGCGTGCGCGAGCTGTCGCCCCGGTAGAATCGGTCGAAGATGTGCGACTGATCGTCAGGCGAAATGCCGGGCCCATCGTCGGTTACGCTGATCCTGTACTCCGTCTCCGTACGCGCGAGCACGACGTCCACGTTGCCGGGCGCCACCGAATACTTGATCGCATTGTCGAGCAGATTCACGAGCGCTCGGCGGAGCAGTTCCTCGTCGCCGTGATACGGAGCGTCAGGCGGCACCTCCACATTCAGCGTGACGCCGGCGGCATCCGCCAGCGAACGCATGCTGTACGCCGCTGACGTCACCGTCTCCGCAAGGTCGATGGACTGCGGCGAGATCAGCGTCTGGCCGGCATCCGCGCGCGCGAGCAAGAACAGGTCGTTCACGATGCGGCTCAGCTGTTGGCTTCCATCTCGGATGACACCCAGCGCCGAGCGATATTCATCCTCACTCGCCGCACTTCCCGCAAGTGCGACGTCTGCCTCGGCACGAATGAGCGCGATGGGCGTGCGGAGCTCATGTGATGCATCGGCGGTAAAGCGACGCTGCTGCTCCATCGCATCGTCCACCCGCTCGAGCACTTCGTTGAAGGTCAGGGCGAGCTGCCCCAGCTCATCATGCGGATTCCTTATCGACAGCCGCTCGTGCAACGTGCGCGCGCCAATGCGTCGCGCTTCCGACGTCATCGCGGCGATGGGATCCAGGGCTCCGCGCGCAAGCAGATACCCGGTGATGAGCGCGAGCAGCACGACGATCGGCAGCGCAACCAGTGCCGCCACCCGGGCGGTCTCGAGCAGCTCTGCCGTGGCGTGCAGCGGCTGCGTTGCGATGACGGTGAGCGTACGTGGGCCGAGGGGTACCCGCTCCACGAGTGCCCTCAGGCCTCCGTGACGTCCGCGCACCGAGAATGCCTCTTCGTCATCGCGCCGCATGGAGAGCTTTGCACGCAGATCGGCCCTGTCGATGTCCGGCAGCCCGGGACTCTCCTTCCACGGTGTCGGATGCAACTCGTCATTCTCCTCGAGCCGAACGGGAGTGGTGAGAAAGGTGTCGGGCATGTCGCCGGCCCTGGTCGCAACGATGCCGTGATCCTCGAGGTCCTTGATCAATGCGGCCATGTCGTCGTTGCCTCCACCATGCGGCTGCGCCCTGGCGGTCAACACAACGAGACGCACCTGCTGCTCCAGCGCTCGATCCACCTGCGCGAGGGTCGCATACCGCAGGAACGCATACGCGCTCGCAGCCAGGAGGCAGAGCACGAATACGAGCACACCGCCATTCCACGCGGTGAGACGCATGCGAATTGACGCCATGCTATTCGACTCCCTGCTCTTCACCACCGGCCGACGCACGCGCTTCTTCCGGTGTCACGAGGACGTAGCCGAGCCCTCGACGCGTCTGAATCAGGGTGCCGGTGCGGCCCGCGTCGATCTTCTTTCGCACCCGCCCAATCAGCACTTCGAGTGCGTTGCTGAAGGGATCATGGTTGTCGTCCCACACGTGTGTCGTGATGTCTTCACGCGACAGCGTGCGGCCGGCATTGCGTGCGAGATACTCGATCAGCGCGTACTCCTTGCTGGTGAGCACGATCGGTTCGCCCGCGCGCGTTGCCGCGAGCCTCCCTGTGTCGATCTCCAGGTCGCCAACGGCAATCACGGTAGGCCTGAGCGTTTCACCACGGCGCAGCAGCGCACGAACGCGAGCCAGCAGCTCCTCGAATGCAAAGGGCTTGACGAGGTAGTCATCCGCGCCGGCATCGAGCCCCTGCACACGATCGGCAACGGCGTCGCGCGCGGTGAGCATCAGGATTGGCACGCGGTTGCCGCGCTCTCGCAAGGCACGGGCGACGTCGAAGCCGTTGCGCGACGGAAGCATCACGTCCAGGATCAGGACGTCGTATTCCGTGACTGCCGCCTCGGTGAGCGCGCGCGCGCCGTCGGTCACGACGTCGACGGCGTATGACTGTTTCCGAAGACCGCGGGCCACGACGTCGCCGAGGCGCTCGTCGTCCTCGGCGATGAGAATGCGCATGTGATTCGAGATCGTCAGGGAACTGTCAGAAGGCTAACGCAGCCTCGCTGACTGTCCAATAACATTTGCCGTGGTGTCACGGCCGGAGCGTGCCGCAGCCGCAATAGCCGCGGCGCGCTCCGCTTGCCTCGCTCAGATCTGCTTCGCGATCACGCCAATGCGTACCGTGCGCGGCCATCCGCGGGAGATGATGGTAGGGCTGGCGGCCGTGCCCGAGCCGGCGATGTTGATCTGGTACTTCACGTCACCGATGTTGTCCATCGCGCCAAACAGCGAGAGGCCGCGCGTGAGCGCGTGCTCCGCGTGTGCGTCAACCACGGTGAACGCCTCCAGGGGAAGGCCGCCGAGCGTGGTGGTCTGGCCCTCGTGGCGCCAGACCACCGTCCACTCGCCCGCCAGGGACGACGTATACGTGGCACGAATGGTCTGCCGCGGCGAGGGCACGCGGTTCACGTGCGGCTTGTTTTCGTGCGACGTGTTCGCGGGCACGCCGGACTCCTGGCGGGCGTCGTCGTAGCTCACGCCGGCACTGAGCAGCAGCGGCTCGATGGGACGAATGGCGACGTATCCCTCGGCACCCGTGCTGCGCACCTTCGTGACGTTCAGGCGCTGGCGGCAGGTGGTGATGGTACCGCAAACCGCAGGCTTGTCGGCGCCCGTGAGGGTGACGGGTACGTTGAAGTCGCTGTAATCGGCCACGTAATACGTTCCCTTAGTCTGAATCCATGGCATGGGCTGCCAATCGAACCCAACTTCACGCCCAAGCGCCGATTCCGCACTGAGGTCCGGGTTGGGCACCGTGATGGACGTCGCGCTGATCTGCTTGCGGTAGAGCTCCGCGAGATTCGGGGCACGGAAGGCGCGGTATACCGCCCCGCGCAGGGAGAAAGTGGAAGCGACTTCATACCGCATGCCCAGCCGCGGCGAGAACGACGTCTTGCTGCGGTCAGGGTAGATGGTGTTGCCGGCGCCCACGTCGAAGGAATGGCCGTTGTCGTTGGACCACTGGTCGACGCGCGCGCTCAACTCCACGCGCAACGGTGTTAGCGGGTTTGTAATGGCCTGCGCAAAGGCACCGCTAAGGGTCTGGTCGCCGCCCGACGAAACGGTCCGTGCGATGGTTCCACAGTTCGCACCAGGGCACGTGGTATTGAAGTCCACTTCATTGAAGTCGCCCTGGTAATGCCGGAGGTCGCCGCCAAGGCTGAACGATTCCAGGCCCATCCACGATGAGCGCGTCCATTGCGCGGACGCGCCCCAGTCGTGACTGGGGATCTGTGCGGTGAGGCTGGAATCCTCCACGTTGCGGAGCGCGGCGGAGCGGATGGCGCTCGACCGCTGGCTCTCGATCTGCCGGCCATCCCAGGCACGCACCGAGAGGGCGCCGCTCGCGAGGTTGTTGTAGTTGAAGCCGAGGTCGACATTGCGCTGGTCGCGGTTGGCGAACGTGAGCGGCGTACCAAGGTTGCGGGAGTCGCCGAACAGGTGGCCCGTTAGGAACCCCGACCACTGGCCGCCCGGAGCGTAGTTCAGCCGGAGATATCCATTGCGCTGGATCACGTTGGATTCGACGTCGACGGGACCGCGCACCGCGGCGTCCGTGAGGATGTACCCGCCCTTTTCCTGATAGTCGCCAATCACCGTCGCGGAAAGCGCGCCGACGACGGGAATGCCCATGGCGAACGAGCCGTGGCGCGACTCCCGGCTGCCGCCGTCGATCTGCGCGGTGGCGTCGCCCGGTGCCATGGGATGCGAAAAGAAGGAAATCACGCCACCCATCGCCCCGTTTCCATAGAGGCTGGACGTGCCGCCTTCGACGACTTCCACACGCTCCACCATCGACTTGGGCACACGTCCCCAATCGATCCATTCACCCCACGCGTCATTCACCGGAATGCCGTCGAACAGCACCGCGGTGCGGCCTTCGTCCACGCCGCGAATGGAGACGATCTGCGCCGAGCCGCCGACGAGACTGCTCGTGCGCGGAAGCTCCACCGATGGAATCTCGCGGAGCATGTCCTGCGACTCGCGGGCGGGGCTCTGTCTCACCTGCTCCGGCGTGAGGACATTGACCGTTGAGGCCACTTTCCCGGCGTCCACCTGCGTTCGCGTGGCTGAAACGACCATGCCGGACAAGAGGAGCGAGCCCTGCTGGAGAGCGACGTCGAACGTCGCCGTTGCCCCGGAACGGACAGTGACCGTGCTGCTGTCCGATTTGCGGCCGATGGCCGTCACCAGCACACGCTGGGCGCCGGCGGGCACGTCGCGCAGGGTGTAACGGCCGTGATCATCCGTGAGGGCCGACCGGTCCCGTCCGCTCAGGGCCACCTTCGCGCCCATGACGGCGGTGTGCGTTTCGGCATTGGTGACGACGCCGGCGATGGCGCCGCTGGCCTGCGCAGACGCGGAGCTGGAAACGCCAAAAAGGGCGGCGAGACAAAGAAGACGGCTTGTGTACGTGGACATACGTGGGGGGCGAGGGGGTCGGCGCAGGCGTGACCAGAGTAGTACGTCTAGCGTCTGGGCGGTGCTGTCTGTTTTTTGTGCGGAGTGCAGACTGCGAGCGTGGAAATCCGGGCGTTGCGAAAAAGCTTCGGAGAGAAGCATGTGCTCCGCGGCGTCAATTTTCAAATCGCCCCGCGAGCCGTCACCGGTCTGATTGGGCCCAATGGCTCGGGGAAAACCACGCTCCTGGAGTGCGTTGCCGGCATCCTGGACGCTACCTCCGGAGAGGTGCTGGTGGGCGCGCGGTCCGTGCCGGTATCGCGGCGGAAGGACGAGCTCTTTCTCATGCCCGAGAGTGTGCGTCCCTGGCCGGAGCAGCAGGTCGCCTGGGCGCTGTCCTATTTCCGGACAGTTCATGCAGCGTCGGAAATGCGGGTTGCGGGGCTGATCGGCGCGCTTGCCCTGACGTCACTGCTGCCCTCCCGGATGCACCAGCTCTCAAAGGGTGAACACCGTCGGGTGCTGCTTGCCATGGCGCTGATGACCTCTCATCCGGTGCTTCTGCTCGACGAGCCGTTCGATGGACTGGACCTGCGCCAGACGCGCGACGTGAAGGCACTGCTCCGGGCCGAGGCGGCGGGTGGCCGTTCGCTCCTGCTGTCCATCCATCAGCTGCACGATGCGGGCACGGTGTGCGACCACCTGGTGCTGTTGAGTGACGGCGTGGTGGTGGGCGAGGGCTCCCTGCCGGAGCTTCGCGCGCGGGTCGGGGACGATCACGCATCGCTGGACGAGGTGTTTCTTGCGCTCACCTGACCGGCCGGCTGCGCGGCGGATGCTCGTGGGCAAGGAGCTCCAGGTGCTCGCCGAATCCCGATCGCTCTGGCTCATGTTCGTGGTCAGCAGCGTACTCGTGGGGCATGCGTTCCTCGACGCGCTGCAGTTCTATGCCGAAGCGAGTGGAAGCGGCGGTGGTCCGGCGGCGCTGTCGCAGTCGCTCAGCCCACTGGACGGTCTCGTCGTGCCGGTATTTGGCGCATTCGATCTCATGGCGACACTCGTATTTCCGTTCGTGGTGATCCGGCTGTTCGCCGTCGAGCGCGAGACGGGCGAGCTCGCGCTGTCCCTGCAGCAGCCGGTACCTTTCTGGCTGCTCGTGGCGGCGAAGGCCGTTGCGCTCTCTCTCGCCTGGATGGCGGCGCTGATTCCCGCAGGCGTTGCGCTGGCGATATGGAAGGCGCACGGTGCACATCTGCACGAGGCCGAGACGATGGTGGTGGTGGGCGGCTATCTGCTGCGCGGGGCGTTGACGATTGGCATTGGCGCCGCGGCGTGCAGCATCACGGGCAGCGCATCGAGCGCGGCGATCATTGCGCTCACCATCACACTCGGCACGTGGATGCTGGATTACATCGCGGCCGCGAAAGGCGGTGTCGTGGCGGTTCTGTCCACGTATACGCCGGACGCGGCGCTCCGCAGCTTTGAGCGGGGCGAGCTCCGTCTTTCTGCCGTGCTGGTGCTCGGAATGCTCGTGGTGGCCGGTTTGACCCTGTGGGGATCTTCTGCGCAGACCGGACGCTCGCGTAGGTGGCGGCTGCGCGCGGCCGCCGGCACACTCGCTCTGGCAATGGTGCTGTGCGCCGGTGTTGCCGTCTGGAAGCAGAGTTGGGACGTGAGCGAAGACCGGCGCAATTCCTTCAGCAGCGCAGACGAGCGTGTGCTCACGCGGATCCGCGAGCCGCTGACCGTCACGGTGCACCTGGCGGCGGAAGATCCCCGGCTCACCGACCTCGAGCACGGTGTGCTGTTCAAGCTGCGGCGAACGGTCCACCAGCTCCACGTCGAGTACGCCGCGAAGAGCCGGAGTGGACTCTTCGAATCGTCCGGATCGAGCTACGGCGAAATCTGGCTGGATGCCGCAGGGCGCCGTGTGGTGACGCGATCCGTGGCGGAGCCGGTGGTACTGGACGCGGTGTACGAGGTGCTGCACATCGTGCCGCCGGCTGCCGAATCAAATGCGTATCCCGGGTATCCGGCCCACGTTGAATCGGCAATTGCGCCATGGCTGTTCTTCGCGCTGATTCCCCTTGGCATCGTGCTGCTCTGGTGGCGCGTGCATGTTCGCCAGGTCGACTTTCCAACCGCTCTTACTTCATGACGCTCAGACTTTTCCTCGTGGCACTCGCATGTGTGCCGTACGTGGCCGCCGCGCAAGCGTCGACGAACGTTTCCTTCGCGAAGGAAGTCGTTGGACGTGAGCCGAAAAGCTTTGCGCCAATGGTGGGCAGCTGGGTCATGTCCAGTGACGCGAAGGACAAGGTGTTGTTCGTTGACGGACGTGTATGGAAGCGTGGCCAGCCCGCTGGCGGCCTGGCCGACAAGGCGCGCGAACTGTACGGCGCGCGCAATGAGGAGTTCATCGAGAGCATCAAGGCGTTCGCGTATTTTCCCATCGCCGTGTACAAGGGGCTCGACACCTTCGAGAACGGTGACATCACGGTGCGCTTCCAGATGCTTGGCGGCACGCTCGACCGGTGCGCGGGCATTCTCTTCAACGTGAAGCCCAACGGCGACTACCTCACCGTGCGCTACAACGGCACGGAAGACAACGTGGTGCTGTGGACGTTCAACAAGGGCGTGCGGAAGTTCGTGAAGCGTGCACCGGATGCGGTGCCGCTGGAGTTGGGTACGTGGCACACGCTGAAGGTGAGCGTGCACGGAACGGCGCTGCAGTCGTGGCTCGACGGAAAGCCGATGGTGGAGTACACGTTGCCCGAGCCGGTATCGGGCAAGATTGGCGTGTGGTCCAAGACGGACAGCATGATCGAGTTCAAGGACTTCACCTTTACCCCCGCGGTGAAGTGATGCGGCTCTTCCATGTGGTTGCGCTGAGTGCGCTCTCCGCGGTGTCGGCGCCGGCGCAGGCACAATGCACGTGGACCGCGAAGGATGCGTGGGTCAAGCGGCAAGCAGAGTTCTTCGATGACTCGAAGCACGAGTGGTCCAACGATTCTCTGCGCACGGCGCTGCTCGAGGCCGCCGGGCTCTCTGCACCGCTCGCGGCGCCCGTGCAGCATGGTGTGTTCGTGGAAGGGCGTGCACCTGCGATCAATGCGCCGGCAATGCTCGATCGCTTGAAGCAGCTCGCGTCGACGCGTGGCTCGGTGTGGCCTACCCGGAGTGTGGTGGGCGGGGCCGGGACACACGCGGTGTACCTGCTCGTGCGCGGCGACACTGGCCTGGCCAGGGCTGCGCTGCATCGCATGATGGAGGCCGGGCCGTCCGAATCACCGGCCGCCGACGTGGCGACGCTCGAGGATCAGCTGCGTCTTGCGTGGGGGCGGAAGCAGATCTACGGGACGCAGAAACCGAGTGGCGCGGACGGCAGGGTGATTCTCGCGCCAATGGAAGATTCGGTGCATGCCGATCTGCGCCGCGAGGACGCGGGGCTGCCGCCGTTCAGGCTTGGACTGTGCATGGCGGCGAAAGCGCGCTGATGCTGTGGGTGTTATCCGCAGTGCGCTGTCATCCCGCAGGCGTGAGCCCGTCGGGACATACTCAACCGTTCGTTGCGCTTGATTAGCCGCAAGAACCGTACAGTATCTCCCGACATTCGCTTCGCTCCTGCGGGATGACAGGGCTGAAAAGTGTCATCCCGCAGGCGTTGGCGAATCGGACGGTAACGTGTCATCCCGCAGGCGTGAGCGAGGCGGACGTTAACATGTCATCCCGCAGGCGTGAGCGCAGCGAACGCCTGTCGGGAGATATACCGCACTCGCTACGGATCAGCCTACCGATACCGATTGAACAGCTCTTCCCACCACCGCGCAATCGGGTTGAAGAACTTCGGGAAGATGCCGCCGTTAATGTCCTCATCGTCGCTGGAATCTTCGGCGACACCCACGGAATTCTCATCCGTACCCGCCACACGCTCCACGCGGAACGTCTGCTTGTAGGTCTCCCCACCCGCAGCGAGGGTCACGAGATACGTGCCAGGCTCAACCACATTTCCGCCGCCGCCGCCGCCGCCACCACCGCCCCCTCGACCACCCGCCGGCGCACGCATGCCGATGGTCTCCCAGATCTTCGCCTGCGCCGGATCAACGGGGCCACGCCCACCACCGGCCACCGCTGCGGCAATCGCCTCGGCCGACGTATCCGCTGCGGTCGCAGGCGCACCGGCTCGGCCACCACGTGCTGGCGTTGCCGCCGGCTCGGCGGGACGCGCGCAAAATGCCTCCCACTGCGTGGTCGGATGCTCACAACCCGCCTGCGCACCGCCTCGGCCACCACCGCCACCGCCGCCGCCGCCGCGCCCACCGAATCCGGCACCGGCCGCGGGCGGATTGTTAGCGAGGTTCACGATACGACGCACCGCCGCCACCGCGGCGCTGTCATACTTTGCCGCGACCAGTGAATCGAGCACCTTGGGCGCCCGCTCCCGCATGATGATGCTGTCGCGCCGAGCGGCCGGAGAAAGCTCCGCACGCGCAGCAGGCGCGCCTTGAAACGCCCAGTTCACCGAGTAGAATCCGGCGCGCGATGAGCCTGTGGTGGTGTACAGCTGCGCTCCGCCAATGTCGCTGACCGTGATGCGCACCGGACCCGAAACCGAATCGCGGAGACGATACGATATCTGCGCACCATAGGGCGGCGCAGGAATCACGAGTGGCGCCTGGCCCCACCCATTGCCCGGCATGCCGAGCGCCGGGCCTTCGCTCCATTGGTAGGCGGTGCGCGGTGTGAACAGCGTTGCACTCGCAGCAATCGTCTTGGGCGTCACCTGCTCCAGCGCGGCAATGTCCACGATCCAGAGACCGCGGCCATGCGTGGCGGCCATGAGCTCCCGGTCACGCGGATGGATCTTCAGGTCGTACACCGGCACACTCGGCAAATTGCTCGCGAACTTCGTCCACGTGGTACCGCGATCCACCGACGCATACACCGCGAGCGACGAGCCCACGAACAGGAGATCGCGATTGCGCGGATCCTCGCGAATCACGTGCAGATAGTCGGCCGGGCTGGTACCTGGAAGATTGTTCACGATCGACCTGAACGTCTTGCCGCCGTCCTTCGTCATGAAGAGATAGGGCGTGAAATCGTTCCAGCGATGGTTGTCGAACGCCACGTAAAAAGTGAGCGTGTCGAAGTGCGACGGCTCAACGCGTGTGACGTAAACATCCTTGCTAGGCAATCCTGGAAACCGGTCGCTCAGATTTTCCCACGATCCGCCATCGTTGTGCGTGAGCCAGACATTGCCGTCATCCGTGCCGGCCAGCAGGAAGCCGGGCTTGATGTACGACTCCGCGAGCGTGACCACGGTGCCATAGGTCTCCGCACCAGTCACATCCGGCGTTACGCCGCCTGTAAACTTTTCGGCGGTGTCCATCCGCGCGCGCATCTGCCTTGAGAGATCCGGCGAGATGGTGTACATCTCCTCGCCGCGCCTGAGCGACTTGAACACCTTGTTGCCGCCCAGGTACATCACGCTCGGGTTGTGCGACGACAGGAAAAACGGCGAGTTCCAGTTGAAGCGCGTGAGCAGCGCGAGCGAATCGTTTTTCTGGTTCGTGCGAAAAGTTGCCGTACGGCGGGCCGCGTCGGCCGACGGCTTGAGCAGCGGATCGCCCTGCGAGACGGCCACGGAATCCTCCCACTGGCGATACTGCTCCTGATACCCCGGCTTGTTGATGCGGAGCGTCTGGCCCGTCTTGAGGTTGCGCCCCTGGATGCCGGCATTCTGCGACTCGCCAAACACCCAGTCGCCGCTCGGGTCCTGCGCGGTGTAGAAGCCGTCGCCGCCGGAGATGGTATACCAGTACGAATTATTCAGCGCACCACGACGACGGCTTGGCCCGCACCAGGCGCCATTGTCCTGTGCACCGGCGCAGATGTTGTACGGCACCTGCATGTCGTAGCTGATCTCGTAGAACTGTCCAATGGGAATGCTCATCGGATAGAAGAAGTTGCCGCCCTTGTCATACGTGATCGCAATGCCGCCGTCGTTCGCAAGCACCCAGCGCTCGGGGTCGTTGGGGTCGATCCAGAGGCCGTGGTCGTCCACGTGCACGCTCTGCGCGGCGTTCGTGCTCGTCTTGCCGCCGTCGTTCGACACCTGCAGCTCGGTCGACGAGAAGTACACACGATCCGGATTCTTCGGGTCGACGCGCACCTGCGAGTAGTAGAACGGACGCGTGTCGATGCTGTTCATGTGCGCCCACGTCTTGCCGCCGTCGGCGGAGCGATAGAGTCCGTTGGCCTTTGGACGTGTGCCCATGATGACCTTTTCCGGCTTCTCCGAATACGCTTCCGTCAACGCATACACGATATCCGGGTTACTCGGCGCAATGGCGAGGCCGATGCGGCCCTTCGTGCCCTCGGGGTAGCCGTTGCCCTTGATCTCCGTCCACGTCGCGCCGGCGTCCATGCTCTTCCACAGTGTCGAGCCAGGCCCGCCGCTGTTGAGTGAATACGGCGTGCGATAGCGCTCCCAGCTCGAGGCGTAGATAACGTCCGGGTTGCGCGGGTCGAGCGCGACGTCGATCATGCCGGCGCGGTCGCTGACGAACTTGATGAGCGTCCACGTCTTGCCGCCGTCGATCGTCTTGTAGAGACCACGATCCTTCGTGGACTTCCATGTCGCCCCGATGGCGGCGACGTACACGATGTCGGCGTTCTTCGGGTTGACGACAATGCGTCCAATCGCCTCCGTCTTCTCGAGACCCATCAGCGTCCAGTGCAGGCCTCCGTCCGTCGACTTGTAGATCCCGTTGCCAGGCTCGATGGAGTTGCGCGCGTTGGGCTCACCCGTGCCCGCCCACACCTGGTTCGTGTCGGTGGGCGCGATGGCCAGCATGCCCATCGAGATGATGCGCTTGTCGTCGAACACCGGGCGCCATGTGGTGCCGTTGTTGGTGGACTTCCAGATGCCGCCGCCGGCCGCGGCAACGAACAGCGTCTTGGACGGGCCGGGAATTCCGACGATGTCGGACAGGCGGCCCATGAAGTTCGCAGGACCCACGGTGCGCCACTTGAAGCCGGCGACGGTTGATGAGTCGAGGACCTGCGCATTGGCGGCCGACGCAGTCGACAGCAGCACTGCTGCGGCGAGCGTGGAAAGGCGTGAAGGCATGTATGATGGTCTGCGAGTGGCTGGACTTGATTGCTCGTCTGCGTACTATACGGTCGCCCGTGCCCGACCGTTAGTTTTTCCCGTCACTGCTGGGGTTTTGTCATATGGCTGTCAGGTTCTGGCGCAAATGGCACCGCTGGATCGGCTTCCCCGCCGCTGTTTTCCTGCTCTTCGCGGCGGTCACGGGCTTTCTCGTCGCTTTCACGGAGTTCTTCGGCGAGGAAGAGTCATTGCGCGAGGCGACACGCGCGCTGGTGAGTCCAGTCACGTTGAGCACGCCTGACATGGTTCAGCGTGCTGTTGCCGCTGCTGTCGAGAGCGCGAATCGGATAAAGGCCGGGGCACCCATGGACAAGATCGAGGTGCAGCTCAAGGGAAAGCAGCCCACCGTCACCATCTTCGTGGGCCTGCCCAAGGGGGGCGAGGATCGGAAGCTCGTGTTCGACGCGAACACGGGTGCGCTGCTGCGCAATGAGGACTACGTCGACAAACCCTTCCTTTACCGGCTCCACAGCGGTGAGGCCTTTGGCGACGGAGGACTCGTCGTCGCCATGTTCTGGGCCATCGCGCTGGCGGTCATGTCAGTGACCGGGTTCTACATCTATTTCACGATGCGACCGCGCCGCGAACGCACGGGAGTGGGCAAGGTGTTCTGGTAGTGTTCACCCTCGCATCAGCGTAACACCCTGATCGTCACTCGCCGAGTACGGCAGCGAAGTACTGCACAAGATCAATGACACACGGCGTCACCGCACCGTCGGGCTGCCAGACGATCTCATCGACGAATATCTCCGGCCGCGAGTCAGCCGGCGTGGAGCGCTCCACGGTGCGAGCGTCGAGGTCGATGATCCAGTACTCCGGCACCTTTTCATCGCGATACAACGTCCGCTTCGCGACGCGGTCGGCGCGCGCAGTACTCGGTGAGAGTACCTCGGCGGCAAGCAACAAACGTCCCACGTCGTCGAATTGCTCCGGCCGGCGACCGTTCACAAGTGGCACGACGAATACATCCGGCTGCACGAGTCGCCTTGGTGAGAAGATGACGTCGGCCGGTGCGCCGAAGGCGTGACCAGCACGTTCGCGTTTCAGGTATTCCCTGAGCAGGTGATGCAGCTCGTACACGGCATCCTGATGCCGCCAGCGCGGCGACGGCGTCATGAACAGCTCGCCGTCGATGACCTCGTACCGGTTGCCGTCGTCCGGCAAGGCATGGACTGACTCGACGGTCCACTGCCGCGTAAGCTGGGGCATGTACATACGATAGGTCTCTCGGCGCCGAGTGAGCAAGTGGCCATGCCGGAACCTGTCTACGGCGTGGCTCATGAGCGTCACCAGAATACAGCGCGCATCATCATTCCATGCCAGGCCTTTCCAGAACGGACCCGTGACCACCGGACGCGGCTCAATCGTCGAATACGGCAGCGAAGTACTGCACAAGATCGATGACACACGGCGTCACCGCGCCGTCGGGTTGCCAGACGATCTCATCGACGAATATCTCCGGCCGCGAGTCGGCCGGCGTAGAGCGCTCGATGGTGCGCGCGTCGAGGTCGACGATCCAGTACTCCGGCACCTTTTCATCGCGATACAACGTCCGCTTCGCGATACGATCCGCGCGGGCCGTGCTCGGTGACAACACCTCTACCGCAAGCATGAGCAGACCGGAATGGGCAGGCGTTTCCGCGCGACGCCCATTCACGAGCGGTGCGACCAGTACGTCGGGCTGCGCGAGGCGCTTTGCCGAGAACACCACGTCGACCGGTGATACATATGCGTGGCCGACTCGCTCGCGACGCAGGTACTCGCGCAGAAGCGCGTACAACTCGCCAACAGCATTCTGGTGACGCCGGGACGGAGCCGGCGTCATGAACAGCTCGCCGTCGATGACCTCGTACCGGTTGCCGTCGTCCGGCAAGGCATGGACTGACTCAACAGTCCACTGCCGCGTAAGCTGGGGCATGTACATACGATAGATCGCTCGGCGCCGAGTGAGCAAGTGTCCATGCCGGAGTTTGTCTACGGCATGGCTCACGAGCGTCACCAGAATACGGCGCGTGTCATCATTCCATGGAATCCGGCGCCACCCGCCAGCTCAATCCGGATCAGCATCCACTTCGCTGATCGTCCCCGGCGCCGCCGGAACATCCGCCGGACGAGCCACGATTTCCGGCAGATCCACCTTCCGCAGCGTCGCATTGATCTCCGGCAACCGGCTGTTGAGGCTCTTCTTCATCTTCCCGAGCTCACCCGCCAGCTGCGTCGACAACACCGTCATCACATCCGACGTCTGCTTCGTGGGCCTGGCCTCGGCGCTGCCCGCCACGCCGGCGAGTGCGGCGATCTTGTTGTTCAGGCGGATGGGATAGTTGAGCGGATCCTGCCCACTGCGGTTCTTCGTCTGGTACACGGAATCCTCCACGACGGAAAGCTCGTCGCGAAGCCTGGCCGCCATCGCATGGAAATCGGCCTGCGCCTGGCCAGTCATCCTCTTCTCGCGGTCATCCAGCTGCGCCTTGATCCACCGGATCGTCTTGACCGCATCGTTCGCTTCGGTCGTGCGCGTGCGGATCTGCTGCAGGAACGCAAACTGTGCATCGAGATCGGCCTGCGTGGCCTTCGTGCGCGGATCCTTCTTCAACACGAACGGCTCGGTGCCGACCGGCTGCCCATCGACGATCATCCGTACTTTGTATGTACCGGGCGGCGCAACCGGCCCCTGCGTGCCCGCAGCCCACATGATCAGCCCCTCGAAACTCGAGGCATCAGGGTAACGCATGTTCCACGCGAAGCTGTTGATGCCCGCCTTGTTCGCCACGCGCGGTGCCGGCGGTGTACGAACCGGACCGTCCTCCTCGGCCGCCGGCTGGCCCGCTGCTGCGGCAGGCCGGCCACCGCGCGCGATGGAATCAGCCGCGGTCACCGAATCCTGCCGGCTGGTGAATGACCTGATCAACGTTCCGCTCGCATCCATGAACTCGAGCACTACTTCGCGACTCGGACGCTTGAGCCAGTAGCTCACCACCGGGCCCCCGTTCGGACTTGCCGCGATGGGATGCACTGCCGGCCCTGCCGCAGCCGCAGCTCCACCTCCACCTCCACCGCCTCCACGTCCGCCAAAGCTCACGCGATAGGCATCACGCGGCTTGAACAGAAACGCGTCCTTCTGCGTGACGGCCGGCGTGAGCTGGCGCAGCGACGAAATGTCGTCGATTACCCAGAAGCTTCGGCCATGCGTCGCGGCAATGAGGTCGCCTTCCTTCACGGCAAGATCATGTACCGGCACCGGCGGCAGGTTGAGCTGCAGCCGCTGCCAGCTCGCGCCGTCGTCGTGCGAGAACCATACGCCGCGCTCCGTGCCTACATAGAGCTGGCCCTGGCGTTCGTCGTCCTCCCGAATGGCGCGCGTGAACTCCGCCTGGTCGATGCCGGCGTCGATGCGCTTCCATGTCGTTCCAAAGTCGGACGTCTTCCAGAGATACGGCTTCATGTCGTCGAGCTGAAAACGATTCGCGGCCACGTACGCAGTGCCGGCGTTGTATCGCGAAGGCTCGATGATGGACACGCGCGTGTAGATCGCCATGTCCTTCGGCGTGACGTTCTGCCAGCTCTTGCCGTTGTCGCGCGATACATGGACGAGCCCATCATCAGACCCCGCCCACAGCACGCCTTTCTGCTTCGGTGACTCGGCGAATGCGAAGATGACGCCGTAGTACTCCACCGATGTCTGATCTTTCGTGAGCGGACCGCCGGAAGGGCCGAGCGTCTTCGGGTCGTTCCGGGTGAGATCGGGAGAAATGACGTCCCAGCTCTGGCCGTCGTTCGTCGTACGGTGGACGTAGTTAGATGTTGCGTAAAGTACATTTGGACTGAACGGCGACAGCACGATCGGGTACGTCCACTGGAATCGATACTTGAGATCGATTGCCGAATGCCCCATGGGATTGTCTGGCCACGGATTGATGTTGCGCGAGAGGCCCGTGCGCAGATCCTTGCGGGTGAGCAGCGCACCGTAAGAGCCAGCGTAAACAACATCCGGGTTGTCCGATCGTGACGCGATGTAGCCCGACTCACCGCCCCCCGCTTCGACCCAATCGCGCACATCGATGCCTCCGGCCTTGCGGCTCGGACCACACAGCGTACTGTTGTCCTGCTGCGCGCCGCAGATCTGGTACGGAAAATGGTTCGTGGTGATGACGTGATAGAACTGCGCGGTGGCAAAGTCCTGTTCACTCCAGGTCTTGCCGCCATCGTTCGACACACTCGCGCCGCCATCATCCGCTTCGATCATGCGCTGGTTGTTGTTCGACGCGATCCAGAAGTCGTGTGAATCGCTGTGCGGAATGCCGCGCACGGGGCGAAATGTCTTTCCGCCATCCGTGCTCTTGTTGAAGTTCACGTTGTTGACGTAAACGATGTTCGTATCCTTCGGGTCGGCGTGAATCTTGGAGTAGTACCACGCGCGCTGGCGAAGGGCGCGATCCGCATTGACGCGCGTCCACGTCGCGCCCGCATTGTCGGAGCGATAGACACCGCCAGAATCGGCCTCGATGAGCGCGAACACGCGGTTATGGTTCGCCGGTGAGACCGTGAGCCCGATGTTGCCGAAGATGCCCTCGGGCATGCCGGGATTGTGGCTGATGTCGGTCCAGTGGTCGCCACCGTCGGTGGACTTGAAGACGCCGCTCCCCCTGCCGCCCGAGTTGAGCATCCACGGCGTGCGTCCCGCCTGCCAGAAAGCCGCGTACAACACGCTGGGGTTCGACGGATCGAACACGAGATCCGCGGCGCCCGTGGAATCGTTGCGAAAGAGAATCTTCTCCCAGTTCCGGCCGCCGTCCTTCGAGCGATAGACGCCGCGGTCCGGGGTCGGTGCCCAGATGTTGCCCTGTGCGGCCACGTAGACCACGTCCGGATTCGTGGGGTGCACCAGCACGCGCGACACCTGTCGCGTGAGCGTGAGTCCCAGCGACGTCCATGTCTTGCCGGCGTCGACGGATTTCCAGACGCCTTCGCCGTGCGACACGTTGCCGCGCATGGGATATTCACCGCCGCCCACGTAGACCACGTCCGGATTCGACGGCGAAACGGCGATGCCGCCGATGGTGCCGCCGAAATACTTGTCGGTGATCGGTGCCCAGGACTCGCCGGCGTCGAGCGTCTTGAAAACGCCGCCCCCGGTGGTGCCCATGTAGTACTCGCCGGGCCGCGCATCGGAGCCCGCGACGGCCACGGAGCGGCCGCCACGAAATGGGCCGGCTTCACGCCACCTGAGTGTCCTGAGCGCCAAGGTGTCGAGCGGCATCGTGGGCAGCGGTGCCTGCGCCGCGATCACGGAAATGGACGGTGAACAGGCCAGCAGCGCGCAAAAGAAGGTGCTTCTCACAGTGGGGTGTCTCCGGAGAGAATGAGGTCGTCCGGGAACTATACCAGTGTTGGAGAAGCGCCGTCAGCGCCTGTCGCTCATCGATGCCGGAATTCGTAGTACAGGTTGATGCCTGCCCCGATGAGCAATGACGTCGCGCCGTTCACGAGCCCGAGCCTGGCAACGCCGCCCGTACGCGGGCGCCACGCGGCCTGCGCGAAGCTTCCCGCAAATGCGCCCACGATTCGTGGCACCGCGAGCACATGGCCTCCACTCGGCGTGGGATCTTCCAGCGCGGACATGGCCACCCAGCCCAGCCGGTCGGCCGTTCCATGACAGCGGCAGCGCTGATAGTCCAGCGGCCTGTTCATGGCCCCGGCAAGAATGTCCGTGACGGTTTCCTGCACCAGGAACTCCCCGATGTCCGACGCGGCGCGTTTTTCGTACCCCGTAAAGTCCTTGCCCCACTCCGGTGGGTCGGTGCGCAGCTGGTCCACGCCCGCGTAGACGAGACCCAGGGTGGTACCGTACACCAGGTCGTGTCCGTAGCGGTTCCAGCGGGTGCTCGAGTCAGATCCGACCCGGCTTTGCGCGGCGAGTCGAGGCGCCGCCGCATGAACGACCACGACGGCGACCAGAAGAGTGCGACATATGCGTGAGCTGATCATGGTGCGGCCACTTGGCAATATCTCTGCCGCGCTGAAAGTCCACGTCGCACTTGCGCTTACGCATTGCCGTTTCCGGGGGCCTTCCAGCCTCGCAAGGGCACGTGGCGTGCCGACCGGAGCGTACCTCGTCGCGACTCTGCTTCAGCCCGTATCTGCCTCGCGTCGACGCGCTTACATTGCAGAAGCCATGCGACGTCGTCCATTTCTTTCGCTGCTCACCCTCTTCACGCTCTTCCATCTCTCGGTGGCGGTGCCTGCCGAATCGATGTGCGTGACACGCGGGCCGGATGACAGCGAGATGTCGATGGACATGGGCGATGCCGCAGCGACGTCGGCTCCGCATACGCCCGCACACGAGATGCCGGCGCAGCAGCGCTGCTGTGTCGAGATGACCGGATGTTCGCAGCTGGGCGCACTCGACGGCGCGAGCCAGCCCATCGCGGTGCCGGCGCCGTCGACGCAGCGCATTCCCCAGTCGCGGCTCCGCCCGGTGCCATTCTTCAACAGCGCGCCCGAGCCGCCCCCGCCCAAGGCCTGATCCCATCTCTTCCCGCGCGACACTCGCGCGTGGACAGGCCTTCTCAACACGGGACATGAAGATCACAATGAAGCTCGCGCGCCACGTGCTCACGTGGTGCGTTCTCGCGGCGGTGCCAATGCGCCACGTCGCGGCACAACAGATGTCGATGTCCACGATGATGACCGCCGATCCACTCGGCATCTCCATGGAGCGCATGGGATCCGGTACGACATGGATTCCCGAGGCGGCCCCCATTCCGTCGTTGTACTTTGCCGCACCTGGACACTGGGACATCACGGGCCACGGTTATCTCTTCGCGCAGTACGACAAACAGGGCGGCACACGGGGCGAGTCACAGTTCGGATCGTTGAACTGGATGATGCTGATGGCTGCACACTCCCTTGCCGACGGACGCTTCCAGCTGCGCACCATGCTGAGCCTCGACGCCATTGGCGTCACGCCGCGGGGCTATCCGCTGCTGCTGCAATCGGGTGAAGCGTACAACGGACAGCCGCTGCACGACCGCCAGCATCCGCACGACCTGTTCATGGAGCTGAGCGCGCTCTACGAGAAGCCCGTCACGACATCAGTGGGCCTCATGCTGTATGCCGCACCATCCGGCGAGCCCGCACTCGGCCCCGTGGCGTTCATGCATCGTCCGTCGGCGGCAGACAACCCCACGGTGCCCATCTCGCATCACTGGCAGGATGCCACGCACATCTCCTTTGGCGTGCTGAGTGCCGGTCTCTTTACGCACACCCTCAAGCTGGAAGCATCAGTGTTCAATGGCCGAGAGCCCGATCAGTTCCGGTTCAACGTCGATCGCGTGGTGCTCGATTCGTACTCGGGCCGGCTGACGTACAATGCAACGCCGTCCTGGAGCATCAATGCGGGGTACGGTTACATCAACAGTCCTGAAGCGCTTGACCCCGCCGCGTCTATGCATCGCGTGACGGCGTCAGTGCTGTATGGCGCCAGGCTCGGCAGCGAAGGCCAACTGTCGGTTGCGGCCATCTATGGTGCCAACAAACATCACGAAGCCGGCAGTGCATTGTCTCCTTCGATGCTTGTCGAGGCAGAAGCCATCGTGGACGGCCGCACCACCGTGTTCGGGCGCGCGGAACAGGTGGAGAAAAGTGCGGGCGATCTCGACGTGTCGCATTTTTCATCGGCCGAGCGATTCACCGTACGTGCGTTTTCTCTTGGCTACGTTCGTGAGGTGCTTCAATATGGTCGTGGCACCATTGGCCTTGGTGCGAGTGCGACGCTCAATGTGGTGCCTTTGGCGTTACGTGATACTTATGGGAGCAGGACACCGGTGGGCGCGATGTTCTTTCTGCGTGTGCGGCCGGTGCATTCAGCGGGTGGCATGGCGGGGATGACGATGTAGGCATCCCTGTCATCCCATATACGTCTATATGTCATCCCGCATGAGCGAGCGCCGCGAGCGAGTGTCGGGAAATCCCATCCCAATCCTTGCGCCTACGCGGCCACAATCACAACGCGTGCGGGATGACAGTTATTCGCAGTTTACCCAATGGGCGGCTGACCAGCCGCCTTCCGCCTGGCATTCAGCTTTGCGAGCTCGCTTCCCCTGAGCGCATTCCACCGCTTCATCACATCTGCAAGCTGCGCACGCGCCTTCTCCGCCGCGGCGAGTTGCGCGGCTGTAGGCGCGACATCCGCGCTCTGCATCCCCATCGCGGCGGCAACGAGCGACGTGCTGGCTGACTCGAGCGACGGCGGCGCAGCCGGACCAGCGCCTCCAGCACGCCCACCGCCGCCGCCCCGCCCTCCACGACCACCGGCTACGGCGGGCGGAGCAATCGAATCAACCTGCAGCTTCAACGCAGCCGCATCCGCACCGCTAAGCTGCGCACTCAACGCCCGCGCCTGGAGATACGCGGAATGCGCAACGCCCGCACCCGCGTAAAGCTCCTTGGTGAGCGATGCGAGCTTCGCCAGCGCAGTGGCCGGCGTCTTCACACGCGGGTCGAGCCGAAGTGTGAGCGGCTGCGTGTACGTCTTGCCGTCGACGGTGAGCTTCACGGTGTAGCTGCCAGGCGGCGCCCACGGCGCGTTCACCGCCGCGTAAGTGCGATGCGGAACGGCGCCGCCCGAGCCACCACCGCCCCCACGGCCCCCACCACCTTCGCCAATGGGATCATACCGCAGATCCCAGTTGAAGCGGTGCACACCTGCCTGCGTGGACAGACCAATCGCCGGCGCAGGCCAGTAGAGCGGCAGTCCGCAATCAGGCAGGTTCGGGTCGAGCTGGCACATCGTGTTGTACTTCTCCGGCTCCATGGCCGGATCGGTGCCACGTACGGTGAGATCGCTGCTCGAATACGAGCGAACGAGCGTGCCGGCATTGTCCAGGATCTCGAGCTTCACCGGCGCCGACGCATTCGCCGCGAGATAGTAGTCGATGATGCCGCCCGGCAACGGATTCTCTCCAGCCGGAACTTCCGGTGGCCAGGGGGTCGGATCATTGGTCGCAAAACGAACACGCACCGCCGTTGACGGCTTGAAGAGGTAGGCATTCTTCGCACCCTGCACGCCGGCCAGCTGGCGCAGCGGTGACAGGTCGTCGAGAATATAGAAGCCACGACCGTGCGTGCCGGCAATGAGGTCGGAGCAGAAACAGCTGCTGTCGTCCTTCACCTGAAGATCACGCACCGAGATCGCCGGCATGTCGAGACGCAGCGACTGCCAGTGGTCGCCGTCGTCGAAGGACACCCACACCTGCGCGTCCGTCGCGGCATACAGCAAGCCCTTCCGGCGCGGATCCTCACGAATGGAATTCGCGACGTTGCCCGGCGCGATGCCCACGTTGATCTCCGTCCAGTTCCTGCCGCCGTCGTGCGTGCGGAGGAAGTGGGGATTCATGTCGTCGAGCCGCATGGTATTCACCGCGGCGTACGCCGTCTGCGCATCGAAGTGGCCGGCGTCGATATTGAAGAAGCGCGCCCATGGCTTGACCATCGAGGGCGTGACGTTGGTCCATTTCGCGCCGCCGTCTGTGGTGACCTGGATATAGCCGTCGTCGGTGCCGGCCCACATCACCTTGCCATTTTTCGGCGACGGCGCCAGCGCGGTGATCGAGCCCTGCGGGCCCGGCGTCACTTGGCTCGTGTACTTGCCCATGTTCGCGGGCACGTCCCACGTGGCGCGCGCGAGGTCGGGGCTGATGCGCGTCCAGCTGTGCGCTTGGTCCGTTGACTTCCACACCACGTTGGACGCGTAATACAATGTCTTATGGTCCGTCGGCGCCCAGACGATAGGCATCGTACGAACGTTCCGGCCAAAGTCCGCTCCTCTCTGATCGGCACTCGGCCCCACTTGCGACGTCTGACCGTTTCGCCTGTTGTAAAGTGACACGTTAGTTCTGGCACTGCCAAACACCATGTCCGGGTCCTTCGGATCTGACGCGGCCACGCCGTATTCCTGGATGTTGACGGGATGCCAGTCATGGAAGGTGATCTCGCCGTCGTTGGAACGGCTGTCCACACATGCGGAGCCGGAGTCCTGCTGCCCACCGCACACCCGGTACGGAAACGCCATGTCCGTGGACACGTGGTACATCGCGGCCGTGGGCTGCGTGTACCAGTTGCTCCACGACTTGCCGCGGTTGCCGGAGATCACGCCACCCTGATCCGCGACGACCGCGAGGATGTCGGTGTTGTTCGGGTTGATCCACGTCTTCTGGTAGTCGTCGCCGCCAGGCGCGCCGCGCACGGCTGACCATGTAATGCCGCCGTCCTCCGTCCGCCAGAACACGGTGGACGAGCTGTAGACCACGTTCTCGTTCTTCGGATCAACGGTGATCGTAGGCAGGTCACCGCCGCCAATGCGCACGAGCGGCCGCGCGTCAGGCGTCTTGCCCTGGCCCGCTGGGGTGTCGTTGATCGCGAGGTGCCAATGCTCGCCGTTGTCGGTGGACTTGTAGAAGCCCACACTGCCCGTGGCACCGCCTCGACCGCCGCCGCCCGGCGTATTGCCGGCCACCATCGCATACACCACCCGCGAGTTGCTCGGCGCAATGGCCAGGTTTGCCTGGATGATGGGGGGCAAGCCATCCGTCAGCGGCTTCCAGGTCGTGCCGCCATCCGACGACTTGTAGATGCCGCCGCCGGCGCCGCCAAAGCCACCGCCTTCGATGTAGCTCTGCTGCTGGATCCACAGGCCGGCATACACGATGTTGGGGTTGGCGGGGTCGATGCGGACGTCGTCACCGCTCGTGTACTCGTCCTTGTAGAGCACCTTCTGGAACGATTTGCCGCCGTCGGTGGAACGGAAGATACCGCGCTCCGCGTTCGGGCCGTACGGATGGCCAAGGGCGGCGACGAACAGCGTGTTGGGATCCTTGGGGTCCACGTCGATGTTCGCGATCATCTGCGTTTCGCGCAGACCCAGATGCGTCCAGGTCTTGCCTGCGTCGGTGGACTTGTACACGCCGTCGCCAACCGCGAGATCGGGACGAATGATGCCCGCACCGGTGCCCACGTAGATGATGTTGGGATCAGAGGGCGCAACAGCAATGGCGCCGATGGAGCCCGTGGGCTGCTTGTCGAAGAGCGGCTCCCAGTTTGACCCGTAGTCAGTGGAGCGCCACACGCCGCCGTTGTCGAATCCTATGTAAAAGACGTTCGGCTGGCTCGGCACGCCGGCAACGGCACGTGCACGCCCCGCGCGCGTGGGGCCGATTTGGCGCCAGTGCATGGCCGCCGAGATGTCGGGCGCCTGCGCGTGGACAATTGTTGCGGTGCCGATGAGCAGCGTTGCGAGTGAACTGCGGATACCTGGATGCATGTCGTAGAGCCTGATCGGTGATATGAGGGCAGTCGACAAAGAATACGATGTTTCCAGGCCGGGCGCATCCGGTGCGGGACCGGTAGTGGACGCAGCAGTCGCCCGCGTTCGGGCGCAGCAGGGCGTGGCGCTGCGAGCATCATGAAGAGCACGCACGCATCGTTCCTGGCAAACCTGCCCTGTTTACGAATGCATTCGAACGAACAGCAACGGGAAAGCAGGTCCATTCGCTGCGCTCAGGACGACACTACCAGCTGTCGTCCTGAGCAGAGCGAAGGACCTGCTTCGACCTACGTCTGTCGTCCTGAGCGCACGGTCCGCTAGAAGGCCAGCGTGCAGCTCGTGAAGCCTGTTGTGGCCGAGGCCATGGCCGTTCCACCCGTTCCGAATGTGCCGCTTGTACTCGTGTTCTTGCCGTTGATGTAGTTCTCGACTGTGGGCGTTCCCGACGGAGAGGGCGAGAGCCCCACGATGCCGAAGATGTTGGGTGCGGTGGCCGCGCCGCTCTGCCGACGAATGCCGATGCCCGGGAAAGTCGTGCCGCCGTTGACGCCGCCGGCTGTCGTGTTGCCTGTGATGTCGTAGCACGCCGTGCCCGTATTGGCGAGGGACGTGGCAGCCAGAAGCTGAATGCCGTACGTGCCGCTGCCCGGGGCGCTCACCGTGTTGCTCGCGACCCGCACATTCACCGCCGCACGACGCGTAACGGAAACGAAGATGCCGCTGCCATTGGTCGCGCTCACGATGTTGGAGTTTATGACGGCGTTCATCACGGCCGTCGTGGGAAAGTTGGCCGCGCTGTCCGCTCCCATGCTGATGCCCTGTGAGCCGAAAGTGTTGTGGGCGACAATGCGATTGTTCGTGATCCGGATGTTGAGCACCGCCGAGCCAAAAGTACTCACGTTGACTGCGTGGCCGACCATGTCGGTGATCGGCTCGGCAAGGGTGCCGTTGTCGAGGACACGGAAGTACCCCGTGCCGCGCCCGTTCACCGCGATGGAGATGGCCTGGGTGTTCATCGGGGTTCCCGTACTGTGGCCGCGAACGCGGTTGCTCTGGATGGTGATCGAGTCGCCTGCCGTTCCGTAGATACCGGATGGTGCACCCACATTCGCATTGCCGGCGGTGAACAGGATGCCGCCGTTGCCCGGGAACCCGGTGATGACGTTGCTGCTGATCGTGGCACTCGAGACGCTTGCGATCGTGCTGCCGCTCCCGATGGGATTGATGTTGATGCCACTGCCATGCGACGTCGTCGCCCCCGTGGTGGACCCCGAGCTCGCCGTGGCGCTCGTGATCGTGTTGCTCGAAATGTTGAGACTCGAAATCGTGCCGTCGTACTGCGTGATGTTCACACCATGATGCAGTGCGTTGAGCAGCGAATTGCCGGTGATTGTCACGGTGCCGGTGACGTTCTTTTCCGTACCCGTACCGGCGTTCTGGTAGAAGCTGATGTTCGACTCCTGGCGACCCGCCACTTCTGTGGTGCCCGATACCGAGATGCTGCTGTTGGTGAGGCTGAAGTTGGTCACCAGCGAGCCCGAGATACCGTGCGAGCCGGTGTTCTGGATGATCATACGCGTAAAGCTCGGACTCTGCGTGCTGGTCAGGTCGATGCCGGCGCCGCTCACGCCCTGAATGGTGCCGCCGGATCCCGCGGTGACTCCATCACCCGTCACGGACAGCCCGCCACTGCTGCCCGTGCTGTTGAGGACGATGCCGTTCGTGCCGCCATTCGCGCTGATGCTCTTGAAGGTGAGTCCGCTCGCGCCGATCGTCGTGCCGTTGACGTTGAGCGCGACGCCCCCCACGCTCGCAATGGAGTTGTTCGCGCCCGTCACAGTCACGGTGCCGCCGCCGGTGGCGCTGACGCCGCTGCCGGTGGTGGTGGCGATGGCAAGCCCGCCGCCGCTCAGGTTGACCGTAGCGCCCGTATTGCCCGAGAGACTCACTCCCACGGCGGCACCGGAACTGATCTTCTGCGCCGACCCACTGAAGGTGATGGTATTGGCGCCGCTGTTGTTGCTCGCCACGGAGATGCCCTTCGCGGCACCTGCCGGGTTGATGTCGCCGGCCAGCGTCACCGTGCCCCCCGTCTTGCTCGCGATGTTCACCGCCAGCGTGGTCGCATTGGTGATGCTGCCCGCGTAGGTGAACGACC
>JAQBPY010000075.1 GCA_028287285.1 Gemmatimonadota bacterium | reverse complement strand
CCTCCGGCAGATGGTGATGTCATGTCACTCTGGACGATGGATGGCGCTCACGTGGCCGGCCACCACGCGCCAGGTGCTGGCACGCCTTGCCCAGACACGCGTGTAGCGAAACGGACCCGCGAACGGGGTCCCCTGAAATGTACCCGCCATCTCCATGCGCACGCACACCACGGCCACATCGCCCAGCTCCTGCACGTGCTCCTCGCTCGGCTCCAGGCGAGTGATGCGAATGGCGCCGGCTCGATGCGCCGCAAGATCGTCCTGCTTGCCGTAGATGCCCCCGTCAGGCCCGGTGAAGACGAGTGACTCATCGATCAGGGCGTCGAGTGCGCTGGCGTCGCCCGCGAGTTGCGCCGCACGTATTGCTGCTTCGCTCGCATACAGAGTCGAGTCGGCCATGCTGAATGACGTCGTGAAGGGTTCGCCCAAGATTAAGAAAATGTAATTCGTGGGACGTGGACAGAAGCGCACGAATGACATACTATATCGTACGACGATATAGCGAGCCACGACGTACTCCAGGCGGGCGGCATGACAAAACCGAAGCAGGCTGAACGATCACCAGAGTCATTGCTGCCGCTTACCCCGGCCACGTTCCAGATCCTCATGGCGCTGGTGGACGGCGAGCGGCATGGCTATGCCATCATGAAGGAAGTGGAGGAGCTCACAGAGGGCACCGTGCGCCTCGGCGCCGGCACGTTGTACGGGTCACTCAAGCGGTTGCTCGAGGCCGGCGTCGTTGAAGAGGGCGCCGAGTGCGCAGACCCGGAGCTCGGTATCGAGCGGCGGCGCTACTACCGGCTGACCAGATTTGGCTTGGCGGTCACCCGCGCCGAAGCGCGCCGCATGGAAGCCGTCGTCCGGACAGCTCGGCAAAAAAAACTCATTGGGCTGCGGGCCACGTGAACACCGCCGAGCGTGCGTATGAGATTCTGCTGCGTGCGTATCCCGCGCGGTTCCGTGCGAAATTCGGACGTGAGATGTTGACGGTATTCAACGACCGCCGGAGAGAGATGCGCGCGCGTACGCTGCAATTCTGGGCCGGCGTGCTTTGGGACGTGGCGCAAAGTGCGCCGGCATTACAGCTCGAGTCGGTGCGCGAGCGACGGGGTGGGCACACTCAAACACAGGGGGGCACAATGAAGACAATGGCGATTCTTGCGATGCTGATCGGCACACTTGAAGTCGTGAACTCGATGGTGGAGGGATATCTTGGCGGCGTGGTGAATCACGGTGGTGCGTCGCTGATGGGCGGTGCCGTGGGCATCATTGCAGGCGCGCTCCTGTTCGCATCAGCCGTGGCACTTCTAAAAGGCTCGCCGAGTGCGGGTACCCTCGCGCGGAGCGCCGCGGTTACGTGCTTCGCCGTGTTTCTCGGTGTGGCGCTCGTGCAGCCCATGTTCTCCATCATGGCCACGGCACTCGGCATCGGTTTTCCCGTCGTCATGCTGCTGTATCTAGCTATGTCAGGCAGTCGTGGCGCGTCGTCGCCCGGAATGATCTGACCTGCTTGCCGTGAGCCTGGCTGTCATCCCGCAGGGGATGACAGCTAACTGAACAGCATTGCCACGAATGGACGGCTCAGGCAAGCGTCGCGGTGAACACCTCAACGGCCTTCTTCATCTCTGCCATCGTACCAATGGAGACGCGCGCATACGTGGGCAGGGCCGGGAACTGCCGCCCCACCGCCACCTTGTGCTTGATGCACTCGGCCTTGAAGGCTTTCGCATCACGGTGAATGTCGAGCATCATGAAGTTTGCCTGGCACTCCGGCACCTTGAAGCCGGCTTTCTCGAAATACTTCCGCGTGAACTCACGCGTCTCGCGATTCCGCTTCTGCTCGGCCGCAATGTGCGCCTCGTTGCCCACCGTCGCGGCGGCGGCAATGAGCGAAAGCTGCGAGACGTTGGAACCAAGGAGCCATGGCGTCATCTTCGCGAGCGTCGCAGGCTGCGCGACCGCATATCCAACGCGCAGGCCCGCCATGCCGAACACCTTCGAGAACGTGCGTGCCACGACGACCCGCGGGTTCGACATCGCGAGCGGAATCACGGTGCCGTATTTCGGATCGTCCACGTACTCGTGGTATGCCTCGTCCACCAGGATGGTGGTGTTGGGCGACGCCTTGTTGACCTTGTCGATGAAGGACACGACGTCGGCGTGACTGTGCACGGTGGCTGTGGGATTATTCGGGTTGCAGAAGTAGATCAGCCCGGGTTTGGCCGCACGAGCGGCATCCACCAGCGAGTCGAGGTCGGTGTGCAGCGTTGCATCGACCGGGCGGCTGACGACGGGCACGCCGATGAATTTCGCAAAGGCCCCGGCCGATTCAAAGGTGGGCTCCGGAACGACCAATCCCTGGCTTGACGACGTGAAGCCCTGCACCGATGCCCGCAGCAGCTCGCCCGAGCCGCACCCGATGATCACGTTGTCCTGCACGATGTTGTGTTTCTTCGCGATGATGCTGGTAAGGTCGTCTTCGGACTTTACCGGATAGCGATTGGACTCGGTGAGGTGATTGCGGATGGCGGCAAAAACGTGCTCACCGGGGCCGTTCGGGTTCTCGTTGCTGTCGATGCGAATCATTCCTGGGCTCGCCGCCAGCAGGCGGTCGGCCTTGCGGCTCGCCGGTGCCTGGCCGACTCCCTGCGCAAACAGGTTCTCACGGCCACGCCACGAGATTGCAGGCAGCGCGAGTGCGCCGACGCTGCCGGCACCGACGGTAGTCAGGAACGAGCGGCGAGAGACAGTCATGGAGAGCTCCGGTGCGGGTGGAAGCAGCGCCCCGAAAGTAGCGCCTCGGGGGGGGGCCGTCCATGTTTCTGAAGGCTATTCTTGCCCGACGACGACGCCGTCGCTCATGGACTCACACCGGTCACGTCAAATGCCCCGTCAACTCGCCTTGCTCTGCCTCGCGTTGGCCACCCTTGCCGCGTGCGCCTCGTCCGCCAGCACCACCAGCGGTACCGCCGCGGCGGCGGCATCCGCCCCCTCCGCCAGCCGGCGATCCGATTGTCCGCTGCGTGAGCAGGACTCGTCGTTCATGGCCCTGGGCACCGTGTACCGCGACTGCGCGGTCGACACGAAGGCCAAGCTCACGAGCAACGATATCCACCCCGACTATCGGCCAACACAGACTGGCTGCATCAGTGCCGACGTCGAATACGTCGTGGATGAAAAGGGGATGGTGGAGACGAAGTCCGCGCACGTCGTGAGGACGACGAAGGACACCTTTGGAGAGGCCGTGCTCAGCATGCTTCCCCGCTTGCGCTACGAGCCTGCAATGCGCGATGGCGTCCCCGTGCGACAGATCGTCGTGGATCACCAGTCCATGGCGCTCGGAGTATCCACGACTGGACGAGCTCCATCCAAGGCGGCGGGACAGATTCCCGCGCGCTGTTAGGAAGACTCAGCGCGGGATTTCCGAGATCGACGCGATCACGTCGCCCTCGAGAATCCCGTCCACCACGTCGATGCCATCGACTACGTCGCCAAACACGGTGTAGTCGCCATTCAGCCGCAGATTGTCACGCACGTTGACGAACCACTGCGCGTCACCCGAATCGTGGCCACGGGTGCTCATGCCGACAGTGCCGCGGACATGCGGCACGGTGCCGAGCTCGTCGCGCATGTACTCGGAGAGGCCCACGTATTCGCTCGCGCCGGGGCTGCCGCCCTGGATCACGAAATCGTGCTCGACACGATGCCACGTGAGGTTGTCATAATACCGTGCACGCGCGAGGGCGAGAATGCGTGATGCCATCAACGGCGCAGCGTCGCCGCGCAGCTTCACCACGAATGATCCCCCGCCGCTCGCCGGCGACATCGTCACACGGAGGCGGACGTCGGCACCAAGGGCAAGCGCGGCGAGCTGCGGCAACGCCTCGACCTTGATTGCAGGCGGCGTGTCGTCCGTCACGGGACGTCCGGCGGCCTCGAGCAGCGCGGCGCGTACATCGCGTGCGGAGGCGATGCCGCGCGCGACCCATCGATCGAATGCCGCATTGGCCGCGGGGGCAACGTCGCTTCTCGGTGATCCCTTCAACGCGATGGCCGCGGCACGCACCGCCTGTGCGCCGCGTCCGGTCAGCGCGGCGAGATAGATCGTGTCGTCGGCGTGGCCGGTCAACTTCGACAGCGCACTGATGGCGGCGTCCTTGACGTTGTCGTCCATGTCGTGCGCGAGCACACGCAGCCGTGCCGTGTCCGCAAGGATTGCCGACGCACGTGCCGCATATGCGCGTGCCTGCCACTGCCTGTTCGACGCGAGCCGGTTCATGCGCGTGCGTGCCTCATCCGGCTTCAACTTCGCGAGCGCGACAATCGCGTGCGCCGCGGCATGCCACGATATTCCGCCCACCGCGCGGCGCGACGCATCCGCCGGAAGTCCATCCACCCACGCACGCAGTGCCGACGTGATCTGATCATCCGCCGAGCATGGGGTGGTGAGCAGGTCCATTGCCCGGAAACGGACGGGCCATGCGCTGTCCGCAAGGGCTGCCCTGAGCGTGCCGCACTCGCTCCTGACCGTCAGCGCCCTGAGACGGAGACGCCAGGGCGCCTCGGGCCAGATCGTTGGTGGATCGAGCGCCGGCAGTGAATCTCTCGATACGAACTTCATGTCGCTGATCCGCCACCGCGCTCGTTGCGCGAGCATTCGCACCCGCGCATCGGAGTGTCGGGCGCCGAGTGCCAAGGCGCCGTCCGTGGTGTCGCGCCGGTCTTCGGCCAGGAGAATGCGGACGACGAGCGCGGAGTCGGACGTCGAAAGAGATTTTGTCTGTGCGGCGAGCGCGCAGGGAAAAACGATCAGGGCGGCAGCGAGCAGTGGGCGCATGGGCGATATATACTCTCTGATTGAGTCCGATAGACGACGCAGCTATCACAATCCCGGCGGCCGCTCTCCCATGACATTGAGCGCGCGCTCCATGGCGAGGCCGGCACGCGCGACCGTGCCCTCGTCGAACAGCCGGCCCAGCAGCGTTACCCCATGCGGGACGCGACGCGCAGGTGAGAACTTTGGCAGCGGGTTCCTTGGGTCGGGCGCCCAATCGCTTCGCGCTTCGCTCACGTTCACGAACCCCGCGCGGAACGTGAGCGATGGATGGCCGGTATGATTCGAGATTGTGAGCATCTCGTCGCGCAATGATGGCACGAGGAGGAGATCGACCTGCGAGAAGATGCGCGCCATCTCCATGGCGACCCGACGTCGCATGCGATCGGCCTGCACGAAATCCACCGCCGAGAGGAAGCGGGCTTCGCGAAACAGATTTGGCCAGGCGTCGGGCACCTGCGCCTTGAGCTTGTCGTCGTCTCCGCTCAGCGTCAGCTCCTCGAACGCGGCTGCGCCTTCGCTGAAGAGAATGTGGTTGAGGGAGCTGTACGGCCAATCGGGCAGCGTGACTTCCACGGGCACCATGCCGAGCTTGCCCACCAGCTCGAGTGCGGAGCGATCGACGTCGGTTGCCGGCGCTTCCTTCATCCATGCGGGAAAGTAGCCGACCTTGAGCCCGCTCACCGCGGCACCGGCGTCAAAGTCCAGATGGCATGGCACGCTGGCCACGTCACCAGTGTCGGGTCCGGTGATCGCCTGCAGCACGAGCATCGCGTCTTCGATGCTGCGCGTCATGGGGCCGAGCTTGTCGAGTGACCAGCAGAGTGTCATTGCGCCCGTGCGCGGCACGCGACCATACGTGGGACGCAGGCCGGTCACGCCACACCGCATCGCGGGGCTGACGATGCTGCCCCCGGTTTCACTGCCGATGGAAAATGCCACGAGGCCCGCGGCGGTTGCCGCGCCTGGTCCGGCGCTCGAGCCGGACGCCCCTTCCTCGAGCAACCACGGGTTCATGGTCTGTCCGCCAAACCAGACGTCGTTCAGTGCGAGTGCGCCGAGACTGAGCTTGGCGATGAGCACGGCGCCGGCGTCGTTGAGACGGCGCACGACCGCGGAGTCGTTGGCGGGAACCCGATTGCGGAACGGCTCGGCACCGTAGGTGGTGGCGATGCCGGCGGTGTCGAGAAGATCCTTCACGCCGTAGGGGATGCCGTGCAGGGGCCCGCGATATTTGCCTTGCGCGATCTCGGCGTCGGCCTTCTTCGCCTGTGACAGTGCGAAGTCCTTCGTCACCGTGATGACGCAGCGAAGCTTGGGATCGTATTTCTCGATTCGGGCGAGATAGATGTTGGTGAGCCGTTCCGACGTCAGCTTCTTCGCTTCGATCCAGCGCGAGAGCAGGCTCACTGGCGAAAAGGCAATGGCGTCGTCGGTGGCCGGCAGTGGGACGTTGGAGCTGCCTCGCACGAAATGGTCCCTGGCCGGACCTGAATCTTTCTCGCCCGGCAGCAGTGGATTCCACTTCGTGGCGGGTGCGATGTCTGCGCCAAGCGTGACTTTGCGCGGGCCGGTGCGCCGCTCGAGCATGGGCGCCATGCTCGAGCGCCAGCTTTTCGCCGCCATGTCGCGCTCGGCGGCGGTCATGGTGATCTGCATCAGTTTTTCCGCTTCGGCGAATGTGGTCGCTGTTACGTCGGGGCCCACGCCCGGTGCTGTGCCGAACGTGGGTGGTGCGCCTGGCGTTTGTGTCGCTGCGGCCGGCGTGTCGCCCGCCTTGCACGCGGCAACGGCGCCGAGCAGTCCGATGGGGGCCGTGATGAGAAACTGGCGGCGTGTGTTCACTGTTTCATCCTGCTGAAAGTGAGGTGACAGAGGACAGGGGACAGGTGACAGATAGGTGCCCGACAGGTCGCGGCGTCTAAACAACTCTGTCATCCCGCAGGAATGAGCGGAGCGAGTGACTGTCGGGAGCTACCATACCATACTTTTCGCCATTCTGGCCACCAGGATCCCGACACGCGCACAGCGCGTGCGGGATGACAGGTAGGTGCACAGCCCGTGCGGGATGATAGATGATGTCCGCATAAAACCTTGTCATCCCGCAGGAATGAGCGAAGCGAGTGACTGTCGGGAGCGACCATACCATACTTTTCGCCATTCTGGCCACCAGGATCCCGACACGCGCACAGCGCGTGGGGGATGACAGGTAGGCGCACAGCGCGTGCGGGATGACAGGTGACAGGTAGGTGCACGGCGCATATGGGATGACAAGTAGGCACAGCGAATACGGAATGACAGACAGGCGCAAGCACAGACGCTATCAGCGCGCACTGCCGAGCAGAAATTTCCAGTCATCCAGATATGCGGGCCTGCCGTCCGGCGCACGCGGTGTCGCGCCGTTGCCGACGACGCTGGCATGATACGGATTGCCACCATTCTTCACCGCGGGCTCCAACGTCAGCACGCGAATCTGCGACGACGGAATACCCAGCGCCATGTACGCACGCGCAATCAGCGGCGCAGTCTGTTCCTTTTGGTGCACCGCCGCAAACCACCGCTCCGGCGGCGTCTCGCCATGGCCGTCCTTCACCCAATGGGCGAGCGTTTGCTGCGGCCCGTAGTTGTCCCAGGGGCTCGAAAAGAGCACCACCCGGTGCACGAGCGCCTTCTGCGCGATGTACGCCGCCATGCCCGCGCCCTGCGAAAGACCGGACACCGCAATCCTGCTCCACTTCGGTTTGCCGTTCTCCAGATAGCCGCTCCATCCGTCGGCGGGATGCTGGAGGTCGAGCGCCACGAGCACCTTCACGAGACGATTGACGATCGACTCCGACGGACGGTCGTCGATTACGCCGGTAACGTCGTCACCGTAGATGCGCTTCTGGCGAACCTTCTCCGAGCAACTCGTATCAGGGCTCCGTGGGCAGACCTGCGCAACGGCCGGCTCGTCCACGTACTCGAGTCCAATCACACGATAACCCTGATGCGCGGCCACGTCGGAAAAGTCCGACGTCCGCTCCGGCTTTCCGCCCGTTCCGGGCATGAACACGAGCAGCGGCGCCGCCGACGACGTCGCCTTCTCGAACACGATGTAGTGCGGCTCGTTGAACCGGTGAATGGATGAATCCGTCGACTCGGGGGTGAGCCGATATTTGACCAGCTCCTGCGCCCGTACTGACAAGGGCGAAGCTAGCAACATCGCAATCGCAACGATCCGGTTCATGATCCTCTCTCGCGTTCACGGAGGAGCTGCAAGGCCACGGCAACGGTGCCGACTTCAGTGGCGCTACCGAGAATACGCGCCAGTACCCCCGTTGCGTTTGCCACAGCAAATGAAATTCCCGAGAGATTTCTTTCAGGTGAAATTCCCGGAATGGGCCGCGGAAAGCCGCTCGCGTGAACTCGGCCGTCGACAATTCGCACGTCGTCACGCGGACAATCCCAGTCCAGCATGACACCAATCACGCCGGGCAGTGATCCAGGCAGGTACGCCACGCCATCCACCTCCGCCGCCGAAACGACGATGGCTCCGCGCGATGCCGCATCGTCGACGGCCGAGCGCAGGATACTCTCGCGAGCGAGATTGGGCGTGCCAAGGCTGAGATTGATGAGCCGGGCGCCGTTGTGGCCAGCCCATGTGATGCCGCGCGCGAGCACCGCCGCACTGGTCGCGAGCTCCTTCTCGAACACCCGCACCGCGATCAATTCAATGTCAGGCGCCTTCTCGATGATCGCAGCGGCGACCGCGGTGCCGTGGCCGATACGATCGGCGAAGTCGCCGCTTTCAAAGTCAGTGCCGATAAGAATACCGCGCGACACGACACCCACGTGAGGATGACCCGACGCAATGCCGCTGTCGATCACGGCGACCGTCACCATGGGCTCATGCCTGTGCTATGGCAAAGAGCTCCGAGAATGGCCCATTCTCGCCGAGCAGTTCTGCCGCCGATCCAGACCGCACAATCTGGCCCCCATCGAGCATCACCACACGCTCGGCACGACGCGCCAGCTCCAGCCGGTGCGTAATGAGGATGGTCGTGCGCCCGCGCATCAGTGCCTCATACCCCGCTACCACCTGCGCTTCCGTGGAGGGGTCGAGCGCACCCGTGGCTTCGTCGAGCACGAGCACAGCGGGATCGGCGAGCAAGGCCCGCGCAATGGCCACACGCTGCCGCTCACCAGCGGAGAGCGCACGCCCACGCTCGCCGAGCGACGTGTCGATGCCTTGCGGCAATCGCTCGATCAGCGACGACAGCCCGGCGGCACGCGCCGAGGACACCACGTCTTCACGCGACGCACCAGGCCGGGCATACAGGATGTTCTCGGCGATCGATGCATTGAACACGAAGGGATCCTGGTCGACGACAACCACGTGCCGGCGAAGGTCGGCCAACCGCAACGTTCGCAGGTCATGCCCATCCAGGAGTATGCGGCCGGCATCCGGATCGGCATGTCGCACGAGCAGATCGGCGATGGTGGATTTTCCTTCGCCACTCCGGCCCACGATCGCGACCCGCGAGCCACTCGGCATGTCGAGCTGGAACGACGACAGCACCGGAGCACCGCGCGAGAATGTGAATGTCACGTCCTCGAAGCGCAGCTCTCCTCGCGACTCCGGCAATGACACCGCATTGGGAGACTCGCTGACGTCAACGGGTGTATCGAGAATCTCGTGCACGCGTCGCAGCGACACCCGCGCTGTCGCAATGCCGGTGTACAGCCCCATCAGCCCCTGCACGGGCGCCATGAGTCGCATCTGGTACGCGATGAATGCCACGAGCGTGCCCATGGTGATCTGTCCTTCGATCACGCGCCAGCCACCAACGAGAAACACGATGCCGCTGCCCGCGGAGAGCATGAGACCAGGCACGCCGCCGGCGACATAACTCAACCGCCGCATCCGCATGAGCGCGTCGATGAACGCATCATTGCGTTCACGAAAGCGCGACACCTCGCGCTCCTGTGCGTTGAGCGACGTGATCAGCTTCATTCCCTGCAGCGTCTCGATGAGAAAGCTTCCGATGCCGGCACTGCGATCGCGCAGCACCGTCACCGAATCCTCGAGCTTGCGGCGATAGCTCACGAGTGACCAGAGCGTGAACGGCAGCAACGCGAGACTGACGACGAAGAGCAGGGAGTCGAGCTTGATGAGAATGATGACGGCACCCACCAGGAACAGCACGCTCCCCACCCACGCCATTGCCAGCTCCGCGGCGACACGTTGGATCTCGCCGATGTCGCTGTTGATGCGCGATGCAATCTGACCGAGCGGCATCGCTGCGTAGAATCGCGGCGACAAACGCTGCAGATGTCGAAAGAGCGCGAGCCGCATGTCGAACAGGATTTCCGCTGATACGCGCGTGTATCGGAGTCCGCTCACGACATTCAATGCAAAGCTCGCGATGCTCAACGCCGTGAAGGCGAGGACGATGCGCACCAGCGCCCCCACGTCGCGGCCGAGCAGCGCGCGATCCACCAGTGCCCGGGAAAGAAACGGCACCGCCAGCGAGAGCGCGGTGCCGAACAGCGACAGCACGAGGACCAGTGCGAGACGTCGCCAGTACGGCGCGACGTAGCCCAGTGCCCGGCGAAGATCCTGATCCATCAGGGGCCGAGCTATCGGGCGGCCGGCGGCGGGACGAGCAGGAACCGCGTCTGGTCGGCGTGCAGGTCGACGGTGCGCGTGAGCTTGAAGGTTTGCGTATCGTAGAGATCGATCGTGGTACCGGCGGTGTGGATGTAGATGATTTTCCCATTGGAGCTCACGGCCATGCCCATGCGCGGACGCCCCTTGAATTCCGTTTTCCCGAGCACGCGGTGGCTGTCGAGGTCGAAGGTCCAGAATTCAGACAGGCCGGTCTGCGACTTGAGGCCATATGCGCGCTTGCGGCCCGGCGCGAGGCGCATGCTCACGTTGTCCGTTGGTCCGAGGGTAAAGAACTCCACGCTCTTCTTCACCAGGTCCACGCGCGCGATGCCCATCATGGCGCGACGGTTTACCGGGTCGGTAGTGCGAAACAGGCCGGTGTAGAAGCCCGGTTCTTCAAAGACGTCGTTGGGAAAGCCAAAGTTGAATCGGCCAAGTCCCTCATCCCACGATCGGCCAAGATCCCACTTGTCCACCTGCTTCAGCGTCTCGGCGCTGTAGATGAGGATGTCGTCCTGCGTGAAGAAGTACATCAGGTCGCCGGATGGCGAGAAAATGATCTGAGCGTTCTCGCGCTCCTGGCCGAGTGGCCATGGAATGGTGTCGGTGACCACTTTCTTCGCGAGGTCGAACTTCACGAGCGTGGGCTTGCCGATCTCGTAGCGATCCGGGCGGCGACGTGTGGTGCGGATGAGAAGCACCGCGAAGCGCTCCTTCGGGTCGACGTTCATGCTGACGATCTGGACTTTCAGGCTGTCCCTGGACAGCGAGAACGAGTTGATCGCCTTGCGTGTGGCGAGATCGAAGACTTCGACCTTCTCGTCGGCAGGGTCGTTCGCGTAGATGTGCGAGCGGTTGTACGACAGCGACATGTTGTACGGAATGCCGATCGACGTGGGGATGGAGTCCACCGTTTTCATGGTGGCCTCGTCGATCACGAGGATCTTCTTGGCGTAGGTGCCGACGTAAATGGTGCCTTTACCGCCGACTTCCTGTGCGCCGATGCCCGCGGCGAACAGGATTGTCATTCCGCACGCCAGTACTGTCATCCCGCACGAGCGTAGCGAGTGTCGGGACATATCTGGCCACAAGGAGGTGCGAGTATCTCCCGACAGTCGCTGCGCTCCTGCGGGATGACAGGGTTGCTGCGCTCCTGCGGGATGACAGAGTTGGACGAAGGGACGAAAGCGCCGGAGAAAGCTCATGGAAAAATCAGGTCGATCTTCCGCCAGTCGCTCTGCGCCGCAGCACACTTGCCCGTCCAGTCCGGCGCATAGTTGTACAGATCAGGCACATGCGCCGGCCAGAAGCAGGTAATGTGACAGTCGAACAGGTCCCGCTCCACGGGCTGGCACAATCCCGCCGTGCCACCAGTGGAATCCGTCTCCCAGCCCGGCGCAAACACGAACGTGCACCCCAGCGGAATATGCGGCCCCGTAGGCTGCAGCGGACTCCCGCCACCCTGCAACGCCACGACGTCGTTCTGCGTCGCCTCGATGCGGTGCGCCTTCTCGTTCACTGCCTTCAGATGTCTCATGTCAGCTCCTCACGCCAGGTAACGCTGAAGCAATTCCGGATTCCGCTCGGCAAGTGTTCCATACACCTGCAGGCACGTGTCCGTCCATGTCCGAATCCAGTCGCAGTAATGCAGGTTGGGCTGTTCGGTGGACCCATATCGTGTATGCGCTTCGTGATAGCAGCCACCCGCGCAGATCGGCCGTGCCCAGCACTTGGCGCAATCCGTCTTTGCATCGATGTGATGAGCGTCGAAGAATGCATCCTGATGCGCATGATCCACACCGTCGAACACCGTGCCGAGCTTGTGGGTGTCCGAGCCCGCGAAGCGATGGCAGAGCGCGACGTCGCCGTCGGTGGCGACACCCATGAGGCCAAGCCCGGCACCACACGGATACGCCTTCGACATGCCCTTGTGAATTTCCTGGAGCGTACTGCGCACGTTGGTAAAGCCATGATGCTTTCCTGCCAGCGTGTGCTCCAGCCATTCGCCGGCAAGCTGCTGGAACTGCGTGAGCATCAGGTGAAATCCGTCGTCCTGGATGGCATAGTCCCGCTGCCACGAGGTGGTCACCGGGGCGAAGCCCACTTCCCAGAAGCCGATGTCGTTGCGCAGGTGGTTGTAGATGCTCATCACGTCGAGATTCTGCTTCGTCAGCGTCACGCGCGCGCCCACCGGCTTCGTCTTGTGCCGCTCGATGAGCATCTTCACGTTGGGGAGCATCATGTCGTAGCTCCCCTGGCCATCGTTGAACACACGAAAGCGATCCTGCTTCTCCTTGTCGCCGTCCATGGATACCGTGACGCCGACATCGTTGGCGACGATCCAGTCGATGATCTCCTCACGCAGCAGCGTGGCATTCGTCGTCAGACTCGGCTCCACGTCCTTGCCCAACTCCGCGGCGCGCGCCTTCGCGTAGGCCAGTGACGATTTGAGCACCTTGAAGTTCATCAGCGTCTCACCGCCAAAGAACGTCAGGTGCACCTTCTTCGACTCGCCCGCCTCGGCAAACATGAAGTCGACGCTCTGGCGCGCGGTGGCTTCGTCCATGAAGCGCGGCTTCGTGGAGGCTTCGACGATCTTGTCCTCACCATACTCGTAGCAGTACGTACAGGCGAGGTTGCACTTGCTCGTGACGTTGAGCACCAGCGTGGTGAGCGGAATGCGTTTGCGCGCCTTTGGTGCGCCTGGCGCCGGCACCGCCAGCGGCCTGGGAAGGTCCACCACCTTGATGGCATGCGCGTTGAGCAGGTCTTCAACCGCATCGCGTACATCCGCGAGCGGAAAGCGAGTGCTCAATCCATTCGCGAGCGCATTCGGCTCCGCGTCGCCCTCTGCGAGCGCTTCGAGCACCGCGTTCGACGTCTCGTTCAGGCGAAACACGGCGGCCGACGGCACCAGGTAGAGATAGCCCGCCCCATCCGCGGTAAACGCGTGATACTCACCCTTTCGCAGCATGCTCACGGTGCACCCTTCCACGGTTCCCACCGCAAGTACAGCGGCACGGTCACGAGCAGGAGTGCCCGCGCCTTCATTCCCTGATACGTGGCCACGGCCCACACGTCGCCAATGTTGTTGCGGTTGCCGCTACGCTTCGTATTCGGCCCGTCAATATTCGGCGTGAACTTGCCGTTCTGGTCAATGGCGCCCACGAACTTGACGTCGTCGTCGTCGAAGGTCGCGCTGTATTCCTCCAGATTCCAGGCAGCCTTCACCGGCCCGATCTCGATGTCGTCCGCCGTTTCCGGCTTGCCATCGGGACCGTTGTTGAACGCCGTGGCCTCGAATTGCTCGAACTGCTTTGGAAAGTTCACGCCGCCCACGCGCGCGAGCCCTGCCTGTGGTGTCACCCGAATGCGGTGGACCTTGTCGTAGACCACGCTCGCACTCCGGAGCGATGCACCGGCGACGAAGAGATCGCGCGCGCCGTTCGTCGCGCCGGAATCAACACGCACCAGCACGGAGATGGAGTCGCCGCCGGAATGCACGACACGGTCGACGTGGACACCAGGGCCGAAGTCGATTGCATTTGCGGCAAGGCCGGCGGGCAGGTTGGCACCGATGATCGTGAGCATCTGATTCGCCGAGCCTGCGCGCAACGAGCGCGGAGTCACGGCCGCGACCACAGGCACTCCCGTGGAGAGCCGCGTCAGGGAAACGTCCATGCCGAACTCGTCATACCCGCCCTTGAACCAGCGCCCACTGATCGATTGCCAGCCGGGCTCGATGAACATCACCTCGCGCCATGCGCTGTCCGCGTGCATCCCCACTTCGTTGGAGCGGCCACGCCACTGAAAACCCGTGTAGACGACGGACTTTCCATCGCGCGTGACGGTCTTTCCATCGTCCACGTAGCGATACGTCGCATGCGTCGTGAACTCGTCGTCGGCCGTTGCGGATTTCGTGATGGTCAGCCGGCCGGTGAACGCTCCATGTCCCGGTTCGGTTCCGGAAAGCAGCCACGTGCCGTCCACGCGCGGCGCACGCATGGTCGCCGACCACGTTGCCCATTCGTTGGTGCGCAGCGGAAACGCCCGCGCCAGATGGGCAATCGCAATGTCCATCGGATGCTGCGCATTGGCGCCGGTGTCGGTGCCGAAACCATTGCGACGGAATGTCTGCCGGTCCACGTCGGGGTAATACGCGCGATGCGTGGCAACGAGCAGCTCCCACTCATCGCGTGTGCGCCGCTGCGAGATGACCCGGCCCATGGAATGACAGGCGCGACACGTTCCCTCGGTGCGTGCATCCGCCGTGTACCGATAGTCCAGCTGCCTGCGCTCCGCATCGAACCGCGCGGGCCGCGCTTCTTCGGGCGCGAGGCCTTGCTCATTGGAGAGATACTTTGCGATCGTCCGTGCATCGCTCGGCTGCAGGCCAACGCCCACGAGCGCCGCCATGCGCCGAATGGAAATCTCCCAGCCTTCGGGCGACTTCCGCAGATAGGACAGCCGCTCCATGCGTCCCGCGGAGTCTGGCTTGTGACATTCGCCGCATCGCTGGATCACGAGCGGCTCCCTGATCACGAAGCCCGGCGTGGTATCCCGCCGCACCGGCGGCCACTTCTGCGCGGTGTTGCCGCGGCCCGGCCCCTGTGCCTCGCTGGATATACCCGCGAAGAGGCACAAGCTTGCGCCGAGTATTGAGAGTCGAATCCTCACGAGACCAGGGCAGCGAAAAAGGGGGAAGGACGCCGATGGGTGCGTCGATTTATGGGCGGGCAGGGAGAATGTCAACTATCGACCAGCAGGCCTTTTCCCACGAGCACTGAGAGTGCCCCGAGAAAATCGGGCAATGGCACCGTGGGCGCAACGCGGTTGTATGCCTCGTACATATCCCCCACCTGGTTCTGCTCGCATGCAATATCGGCCAATGTGATGAGGTCCACGCTTCGCACGTAGCGAATGCCTCGCTCGAACGCCGGTGTCACGAGGTGCGACTCGAGCACGACCCGATTCCCTCGTACGGTCGGTCGTTCTGACTCGGTCACAGTGTCGGCGCGGCACAGGTGCATTGAATTGCGACGTCGGATTTCCCCGAAGGCCGCGAGCACGTCAGGATCAGTCCGCAGCGACACAACGTCGACGTCGGCATCTCCGTCCCGTGAGTCGGCAAAAGTGCGCCCGCTCCAGAATGCGGTGTCGTGTGCGGTCGTGGCCTCGCGCGCGAGCATTGCCGATCCGCGCATGAGACTGTCGTACATGCCGCGCTCGCGCGACTCATGGAGTGCGAGTGCCGGGGCAATCAGGTGGCCGGTGTCGAGGCACGTGTTCACCACGACCGCCGCGAGCCACGCCGAGGCCATCGCCTTTTTCACGCCGAATGACGACAGCGGATCGACGAACGATGCGGCGTCGCCCACGATGAGCCGGCCGTCCTCGCCAACCGGCGATGAAAAGTACGAAGACGCATCGCGCGCCCACGCATGTCCAACAAGCGTTGGAGAGCGCAGCAAGGCCGCAAGGTGAACCGTGCGCGCCAACTCCGCGCGATACACGTCATCCAGAGCCGCGGTCACGGTAGTCGTTGCCGGGTCGACCATGACCGTAACGCACCGGCGGCCTGCGCCTAGGGGCACTGACCAGGCCCACCCGTTCTCGTAGCTTTCCACGAGTGTATGGGTATCGTCGTCGAGTGGCCAGTTGCCTTCCCAGATGCCGACGAGTGCAAGGGTCCGCGCATGTACACCCGGCCGACGTACGCCATGTCGTGCGAGCAATCCGGCTCGTCCCGTGCAGTCCAGTACCCAATGCGCTTCCACCTCGACGGAAACGCCGTCGTCTTCGACCTGCACTCTTTGTCGCCCTGAGTGCAGCGACGGACCTTTCGACACGGCTCGCACCAACGCCTTTCGCCTTACTACGGCGCCCGCCCGCTCGGCCTCATCGAGCAGCAGCGCATCGAACACCGCCCGATCCACCTGAAAGCCCAGTGCTTCCGACCCGAACCGCTCGGTGCGCGCCGGCTCGGCGCCCCACCACACGGTATTGCCCGTGGCGCGTACGAACCCCGCGCGCTCGATCGCCGCGCGCACACCGATACGCTCGAACAACGCCAGGCAGCTCGGCGGCAACGATTCCGCAATCGCCGGCCCCGACGGCGCCCGGGTGAAGAGCGCCACGGACCGGCCCCACGCCGCAAGGCAGCGAGCCGCCGAGGCGCCCGCGGGGCCTCCGCCCATGATGACGACGTCGAAGGAGCGCTTCATGAATGCATGGATGCGTTCCTGCTAAATTACATGCGTGACCAGCCTTCGTCCCGCATCCGGCTTGCGCATTGCCCTCGTGTGCGACTGGTGCCTGCCGCGCTTTGGCGGACTGGAGCTGCAGCTCGTCGATCTTGCGCGCGCGTTGCGCGCCGCCGGCCACTCCGTGGACATCATCACGTCCACACCTGGCGCCGACACGCTCGACGGCATTCCCGTTCGACGCCTGCGAGGTATGCGCTTTCCGTATTTCAACTTCACCTGCTCGCCCACGCAGTTCAGGGAATTTCGCGCCATCCTCGACAGTGGCGCATTCGACGTGGTACATGTGCAGTGCGGCATCATTGCACCGCTGGCATATGGCTGCACCCTCATCGCGGCCAACAAGGGCATTCCCACTGTCGTCACCTTCCATAGCGTGTACGATTATCTCGAGCCTGCGCTCGCGGCGATCGGCAGGCTCGGGCACGCATCGACGGTGCCGGTCGCATACACGGCGGTGAGTACGTACGTGGCGCGGGAAACATCACGCGCGCTCGGCGCTCCGGTGGAGGTGCTGCCCAACGGTATCGATGCGAGTGCGTGGAAGGTTCCCGAGCCGCATGCGCGTGGGACGGACGAGTTTCGGCTGGTGAGCGTCATGCGCGTGCAGGTGCGCAAGCGCCCGCGCGATCTCTTCAAGATTCTCGATGCCGCGCAGCGCGCTATCGGCAACAGGACACATGTCACGCTCGACATCATCGGCGATGGTCCGGAGCGGTTCATCGTGGAGCGCCTGGCCGAGTTGGCGGGAACGGATCGTGTGCGCGTGCATGGCCGGAAGTCGCGTGAGGCGATCCACGAAATCTTTGCGCACTGCGACGCGTTTCTCCTGCCCACCCGCATGGAGTCGTTCGGCATTGCGGCGCTCGAGGCGGTGTGCGCCGGGCTTCCCGTCATTACACGGCGCAATACGGGCATGGAAGACTTTGTTGTCCACCGCGAGAACGGGCTGTTGTGCGACTCATGGGAGCAGATGGCCGATGCGGTGGCCGAGCTTGCCACGAATGAGCCGTTGCGGGCGCGTATTGCGCAGAACAATCGCCGCGCCAATCCTCCGTATGCGTGGGCGGATATCGTCTGCAGTGCCGTGGCGCAATACGAGCGCGCCGCGATACTGCAGCAGCAGGTCTCGCGCTAACGCGCCGGACCTGCCTGCCCTCAATAGCGCGACGTACCAGGCTGGAACGATCGCCAGCTGTGCCAGAACTCCTGCGACGCCTTCAATGGCGCCAGACGTCCCGCCGCTCCCAGGCCCGTGAACGCATATGCTGCCGACCCGGACACCAGCGAATCGCCGCGCAGAACCATCGTTGCTGCAGACGGCCGCTCGAACGCAAAGAACGACTGTCTGTCGCGCGCGAGCACGAGCACAATCGCTTTACCACCCAATGAGTCATTCACCACCGACTCGCGCGTCAGCCTGTTCCAGTCATACGCGCGACTTGCCTTGCCAACGCTGATGCCCACCACCCACGACTTGTCGCGCCACGATGCCGTATCCGTTCCCGTGAGCGCGCCGCGACTCGCGCCCGATTCGTAGTCGTAGCTCGCGGAATACTTTGACCGCAGCGCCGTATCCGCCTGCATGATCAACGACTTGGGATACAACGACAGCCACTCGGTGAGCGTCACCTGCCGGCTCGGGTACTCTGCCAGCTCCATGCCCTTGCGAGGGCCGGCAATCGCCTCGCCATTTGCCTGACGCCACCAGCTTCCCGTGGTCCGGTCCTCGAACATCGCGTTGAAGTGATCCATGCCCACGAGCCGGAACGACTCCTCCTTGCCCTCCACCATCGGGATGAACACTCGCCCGGTGCGGCACACGGTGCAGAAGCTCACCATGACCGGCTTGCCCGCCACCGTGTCGCGAACCTGATGATGGTATCCGATGAACTGCACAGGGTACGCACGCGCTTCGCCGGCTACGTCGATGCCAACCACCAGCCGGGACGACTCGACCGCATTGCGAGACGCTGGTTGCATGTTCAGCGACGTGGGCGCAATGAACATCACGTCTGCCGCCATCACGAAGTTGGTCGCGTAGACGACGCCGGCAAGCACGAGCAGTGACACGGCCACGGCAATGCGACTGCGCATGGCGGTCATGAGCCCCGCCGCAATCATTGCCCCGAAGCCGATGCGAAACGCCCAGCGCCACCGGTACAACGCATACGCCACGTCCACGCTGCGCACGCGTTGGCTGTACGGCATGGGCATGATGAACCACACGTTCGCGAGCTCGAACAGCACGAGCAGAACCACGCCGGCGTAGAACAACCGCTTCACTGCAGCCGCCACTCGATCTGGATCGTGGACCACTCGTGCGAGCCCACGCGTGTCTTGTATTCGGGGCTGTTGGAGTGCGCCACGTACGACATCAGTGCACGTCCGTGCCGCACGGAGAGTCCGATGAGCCCTTCCGTGACGAGTGGCTTGAGCGCCACCCGCTCACTGCGGCGAAAGAGATCGCCGGTGAGCGTTTCGTCACGTATCACGCCGCGCAATGTCACGTCGCCAAAGAATGCCAGCTCCACGCGCGACGAAACCTCGGTGGGCATCCACGGGTGCGCGAGATTCCAGCCGCCGCGCACACCAGCACCACCGCGCACTTCGGTGAGCAGGCTGCCCAGTGCGCCGCCGCCATGAGGCATGAGCTGGACACCGTGATATTCCGTGAGCGCATGCCGGTCATACGACGCGCCGAACGCCGGCTCAAATGGAATCTGCCGCGACCAGTCCACAGGACGCTGAAAGCGCGGTGACAGGCCGTGAAAGAACTTCTGCAACGGCTCCGCGAGCGACGGCTTCCCCGTCACGCCAAGCGTGATGCTCGCTTCGTCGAGCCGGTAGGGGCGCGCATCACGCTCGGACTCCTGCACCCACAATATTCCGGCATCCGGCCGAGCGCCGGGCTGTGCGATGGGATCACCGATGTGGCGTGCGGCTGTGTAGATGTCCTGGCCAACGGTGCGCGTATGCTGCTGGATGCACACCTCGCCCCTGGGGTCACACAGGTGATACTGCTTCATCCATGTGACAGGGCCATCGTAGTCGAAGGCCAGCCGCACGCCGCTGGAGTATTCCTCATCCGGACGATCATACGGCGCCTTCCAGAAATTGAAGGCGTCGTTGTCGGCACGCACACGCACCGCCGTCTGGGCGGGCAGGGCGACACCAAATGCCAGAATCAGTGCCGCCCATTTACCGGCCAGTCGAATCATCACACTCGAAAACTAGCCGGTCATGTCGCAACCCGCGAAGTCCTGTCGCCCTGAGCAACGCGAAGGACCCGCTTCTCTCGCCTATCGTTTCCAGCTCTTCAGCTCATCCCTGAGCGCATCCTGCGTCCACGCCGTTCCCTTCAACGCCACCCGATACCTGAGGTCCCACGTCCCGCCCGCCGGTAGCGCCCTGATTGCCGGCGCGAGAATGGCCGCACAGATGAAGCGGAAATCCGTCGCCGAATTGATGATGTACCACGGCGCCTTGTCCGCGATGTTCGCCGCATCGCTCAGGATCGCAATGCCGCCCTTGTCCTGTCCGCCTTCCGCGAAATTCCCCGCGGTTGCCGCCGCAAATGGCCGCGCACGATCACGCGCGAACTCCGTTACCGGCCCATCCGACGTCATGATCGTCATCATCATCGGCGCCGGTGCGAGACGGACGCTCAACCCCGCATACCCACCGTTCACGGCGCCATTCGGCTCGCCAGGCATCGCCGTGCGATCGAGGATCGCGCCGTCCTTGCCCGCCGTGAAATGCATGGTCCAGTCGATGTAGTAGCTCCCGTCCTTGGCCGGCGCGGAGATCGCCAGCTCGCGATGCTCCGTCATGTCCACCTCACCCGTGGGCTTGGAGTACGACACATCGTACCTGATCGTCGCGCTGCCATTGGGCCTGGTGTCGATGACGGGCGTCGTCCACCGGGTGTAGCCGGCCGCCTGGCCGGTATTCCGGTCCTCCTCCCAGTAGTTCACGTGGTTGATGTACTTCCACGAGAACCACAGCCCGTAGTGCCACGGATGATCCGCCGGCTTGAAGTTCGTGAACGGAGTACCGCTGCCCACGGCGACAGGATCAAAGAACGTCTTGCCGAACTTCTTGTCGAAGGAAAAACGCCAGACCACCGCATCGCCGCGCTGCCACGCGAGCGAATTATCGTCGCGAGCCCACTGCGCCCCGGCCACGAGCGGAGACGCCAGCAGCGCGAGTCCCACCAGCGCAGCGCGCATCAGCCCTTCTTCAGGGAAGCGGCCATCTTCAGCGCGCCATACTTGCCCCGCTCGGGACGCGTCAGCATCGAATTCGCCTGCTCGTCATTCACGAACTTCTCGGTATTCACGTCCCACGTGAGCGGACGTCCGGTCTTCATCGCGATCCAGCTGAGGATGCACGCCGTGTTGGAGCGGTGCGCGATGGGCGCCGGCGCGAGCGGCTGCTTGCGCGACTTCACACACTCCAGCCAGTTCTGGTGATGACTCAGGCTCGCCGGCAGATGCACGGTCACTCCCGCCGGGTCGAGCAGTTTCTTGTCGCTCGCATCCAGCGACTTGAGCCCGGTCGTCGACGCGGAAACGGGATCGCTCGGCGTGGCCGGTGCGCCGCCGTCGCGCGACACCCAGATCCACCCTTCGTCGCCGATGAAGCGAATGCCGTTGGGCAGCTTGTCCGACACGCGCATGATCACCTTGCCCGGATACTCGAGCTGGATCTCGTACGCACCATGCACGTTCCAGATCTTGTTCGTGGGGAACTCGCCCTTGCCCTCGATCTTGCTCGGGCCGCTGAGCTCCATGTTCATGCCCCAGTGCGCCGTGTCGAAATGGTGCGCACCCCAACCCGTGATCATGCCCAGGCTGTAGTTCTCGTTGCGCAGCCAACCGGGACGCGAAGCCACGTCAGGCCCACCATCTCGGCCTAGGCCCTGTGGGTGCACGCGCTGCTCGGTGTAATACGCCTCGGGTGTCGGTCCAAGCCACATGTCGTAGTTGAAGGCGGCCGGCACCGGCTCGGGCGGATTGTCCGGCGCGGTGGGGTCCGTGGGCAGGCCAATCTCCACGCGGCGCAGCGTTCCAATGCGGCCGCTGCGTACGAGCTCCACCCCCTTCCTGAACTGCTCGTTGGGACCCCACGAGCGCTGCTGCGAGCCCACCTGGAGAATGCGGCCCGTGCGCGCCACCGCCTCCCGAAGCATCTGCCCTTCGGCATGCGTCATGGTGAACGGCTTCTGGATGTAGATGTCCTTGCCCGCCATCAGCGCCGTGAGTGCAACCTGCGCATGCTGGTGATCGGGCAGGCTGATGGAGACGGCGTCGATGTCCGGCCGCGCGAGCAGCTCGTGATAATCCTGATACACAGCGACGTCTGGCCGAGCCCACGCCTTGTCGGCATAGAGGCGCGCGACGGTCTTCTTGCCGCTCTCGGCGCGACGGGTGTCGAGGTCGCACACCGCAAGGATTTCGGCGAGATCGTGGACCGCCGGCGCGCCGGCGCGTCCGCCAGAGCCCGAGATACCCGGAAAGTCATGCGACTGTCCGATCCGTCCACACCCGATATGGCCAACGCGAATTCGGTTGCTTGGCGCCGAGGCGCCGAACAATCGTCGAGGGATGTACATCGGAGCAGCGAGCACGCCAACGGCGAGCGCACTCTTCTGAACGAACTCTCGGCGGGAAATTGCGTCTTCGGTCTCGCTCTTTTTCATGGCGGTACCCGGCGGGTGTGGGGGTGGGTCTCTCGTTTGCGCGGTCTGAGGCTAATTCCGAGAGATAATATCACTTGCTCATTCTGTGCGACAGAGCAAGTACGACCACCCCGGCGGGATCGTTGCGCGGGCGGGCCCGTCTGTCATCCCAGCCTTGTTGTCGTCCTGCGCTCTATTTGTCGTCCTGAACGCAGCGAAGGACCTGTTTACTTGAACGCAGCGTTCAATGCGTCCGAGGGCACGCCGCGCGCCAGCCCGGCGAACGTCCCATGCTCCGCAATTTCCCGGGCCGCCTGCAGGAATCCGCCATATGCTGCCCGCGCCAGGGCACCGCCCACGCTGATGCGCCGCACGCCGGCATCGCCCAATGCGCCCACCGTGGTGAAATCGCTACTGACAAGCACATTCACCGGCTTTGGCGCGACGGCGGAAATGACCGCGGCAATTTCGCCCGACGTCCTGATACCCGGAGCATACAGACAATCGGCGCCCGCTTCGGAGTACGCCCGCAACCTGCGAACGGTCTCGCGAAGGTCCGGCCGGCCAACGATGAAGCCCTCCGTGCGCCCCGTGAGCAGCACCCCCACGCCGCTTTCGTCAATCGCCCGTCGGGCTGCCGCAATCCGCGCCACGGCGAGCTCCAGGTCGAACAACGGATTGTTTGCGTCGCCGGTGGAGTCTTCTATGGACAGGCCTGCCACGCCAGTCTTCACGGCGAGATGCACGTTCACTTCGACGCCGGCCGGTTCAACGGCAAAGCCTCCTTCGAAGTCGGCATTCACCGGAATGTCCACGGCACCGGCAATCATCTGCATGTGCGTGAGCGCATCGTGCAGCGTCACGTGATTGTCTGCCTTGCCAAGCGACCACGCAAAGCCCGAGCTCGTCGTGGCCAGTGCGCGAAAGCCGATCTGCTCCAGCAGCCGGGCGCTGCCTGCGTCCCATGGATTGGGAATCACGAAGCAGCCCTTTCGGTGCAGCTCGCGAAATGTCTGGTATCGGTCGAGTGTGGTTGTCATGCTGGAGAATATCGTCTGCACGAAAGGCCCACCGCAAATGCAGTGAGCCTTTCGTGGAGCCCCCCGTCTCCCGTCTCCCGCTACGGCAACATCCCGCTCGCCTGCGTCCCCACCAACGGATCCCGCATCGTGTCCTTCGCCAGGAACGGCACTTCATCCGTCATCCACTTCGGCGCCGGGGCGCCCTTGAGGTAATGATCGAAGAACTGGAAGTACCGGATCGTCAGGTCCTTCCTGTTCGCGAGCCCGCGCAGCCCGTGCCCTTCGCCCGGATACGCCAGGAGCGTGGCGTTCTTGCCATTGTAGCGCAGCGCCTGGTAGAAATTCATGCCTTCGCTGAACGACACGGTGGGATCCGCCGTGCCATGCATCATGAGAAACGGCGCAGTGACCTCACGCACGTGCGTGAGCGCCGACTCGAAGTGGTAAAGCTCCGGGTTATCCCACGGCGACACCCCCCACCGGCCCTGGCCGTAGAGATAGTAGTCGTTGCCGTTCGCTCCACTTCCACCCGCCACCTGGTACGACCAACCCCAGCTCTGGTTGAAGTCCGTAAAGAGATCTGTTACGCCGGCGCCCATGCCAACGGCGGCAAACATGCGCGACCGTGTGCCGATGAACGCTGCCCCTTCGCCGCCATAACTGTGGCCGTTGATGCCGATCTTCTTCGGGTCGGCATACCCGAGCTCGATCACTTTCTTCGTCGCCGCTTCGACGCAGTCGAGCATGTCACTGTGTGACTGCCCGGTGTGGAAGTAGATGTCCGGAATCATCGTCACATAGCCCTTGCTCACCGCCTCGATGGGCGACGAGCCCATGCCGGTGAGGTACGATGGCGCCGAATAGCGGTTGAGGTTCTGGGAATTCTTTTCGTAGAAGTTCACGAGCATGGGCCGCTTCTCGCCCGGCTTGTAATCCTCCGGCAGCGCGATCATGCCCTGCAGCTTCATCCCATCCTTGTTCTTGAAGTCGAACAGCACACGCCGGCCCCACGCGAATTCCTTCTGCTGGGGATTGGCGTCGGTGATCTTCCTCGAGTCCTTGAAGTTGGGCCCGGACACCCGCAAGTCCGGGAACTCCACGAACGTCTGGCGCGTAAAGAGATACATATCCGCCTTGGCGGCCTTTACCGGAGTGCTGTACGACGCGTCGTCGTACACGGTCTCCGTGAGCGTGCCGTCGACGAGCTGGTAGAAGCCCGACTTCTTCGTCCACTCACCGAATGCCGAGAGATTCACCGGCTTCGCGAGATCGATCTCCTGGCCCGCGCGGCCCCCTCGCCCGCCGCGTCCACCAGCACCCGGCGGGCCCGCCGGTGCGCCGGTGGAATCGGTGGGCTCCAAACGGACGTAGCGAAAACGAATGTCGTTCTTTGCACCCACGCCGTTGGTGATGTTCTTCGCGGGCGAGCCATCAAATGGAAACACCAGCAGGTCGTACTTCGCCTGCACCACAACGCCCTTTCCATCGGTGGTGTAGCCGGCAATGCCGTACGAGGGCTTGGGCCCCGGGTGATCGAACTCGGTGTCGATCAGGCTCGGCGCACCAGCGCCCAGCGTCTTCGTGGTGCCGGCGTCGAGATCGTACGCATGAATCCTGTTGTCCTTCCAGTACAGGAATTCCTTGCTGTTGGACGAGATGCCGAACACGTGCTGTCCGATCAACTGGTTCTTGAGGATGAGCGTGCGCTCACCCGTTGCGGCATTCACCTTGTAGATGTCGGCGGCGGCGCGCTTGTAGTCGGAGATGTAGCCGCGGGTGTCGCGCCCAATGGCCCACTTGCCGTCCTCGCTGATCTCGAGCTCGCGCATCGTGGAATCGGAGAGCGGGATGTACTTGGCCGCGGCCACGTCGAACCCTTCGCGATACGTGAAATTCCGGTCCTGCTCGGCGCGTGTCATCTGCACCGACTGGATGCGTTCGTCGCTCGTGCGCCATACGTCGACGTCGGCCACGGAGTCCGCGCTGCGGCGGCGTGTGCTCGTATCGGGCGCCACCTTCTGCTGCATCGCACCAAAGAACACCCGCTTGCTGTCGTCGCTCCATGTGATGGGCGCACGATCGCTCACCACCCATCCGCGCGGAAAGTTCGCGGCGCGCGCGGGATCGAATCGTGACACCGTCGCCTTGCGCACATCGGGAATCACGAGCACCAGGTTATCGCGTTCACGCATGCGATCCGCCTCGCGGCCTTTGAGTACCGCGACGCCGCTGCCGTCTTCGTTCCACGCCATGCGGTTGTAGACGCGCGCATCGTTGTCGAGCACATCGGTGCGCCCACTCGCGACATCCACCAGAAACAGTCCATTGCCATCGCGCAGCGCGGCGTCGACCGTGTACGCGAGCAGGTCGCCCTTCTTGTTGAACGCGATGTCGCCAACGCTGCCCAGCAGCTGGCTGCGTCCCGTGGCAAGGTCATGCAGCACCACGTCTGCTCCGCGGGGGCCCGTCG
>JAQBPY010000071.1 GCA_028287285.1 Gemmatimonadota bacterium | reverse complement strand
GGGTGCATTCTGGAGCGCCGTTGCGGCGGCAGTCGCGGTTGACGCAGCCACCAAGTGGTGGGCCTTTCACGCGCTGGTGGAGGGGAAGCCGTGGCCGAGGGAGGCGTTTCCGCGCTTTCGGCTGGCGTTCAATACGAATCTGAATGCGGGGCTCACCATCCCGGGCGGTGGACGTGTGCTCTACAGTCTGATCGGAATCGCCCTCATGATCGCCCTGCTCGTTGCCGTCGCGAGGACTCCCCGCAGCGCGCGAGCACACCTGGTGGGATTCGGCATGACCTTCGGCGGCGGCACCATGAACGCGGCCGAGCGAATGGTGCGGGGCAGCGTTACCGACTTCATTGACTTCGGCTATGGCTCATTCAATGTCGCCGACATCATGATCGCGTGCGGTGTGCTGGTGTACCTGAGCTTCCGCGTTCATGGAAAGCACGACGGCACGTGGATCTTGAAGCCGTTCTGGGACAGAGGCTGACGTCCGAAATTGCTCGAAGGGAAGGCGCTTGCGTATACTACCGTGACGGATATAGTGTACATCCATCACAGATATAGATACCGATCGAACCGCTTCAGTGCTCCATGACGAAGAAAACACCGGAAAGCCTGCTGCCGCTCACGCCTGCGGTCCTGCACATCCTCCTCGCGCTCGCCGATGGCGAGCGACATGGCTACGCCGTTGCCCAGGAGGTGGAGGCGATGAGTAACGGGCAGGTGCGCATGGGGCCCGGCACGCTCTACGGCTCGATTCTCCGCATGTCGGAGACCGAGCTCGTCGAGGAAGTCATTCCAAGGCACCGCGGGGACGGCGACGAGCGACGCCGCTACTATCGCAGCACTCCGTTCGGAAAGCGCGTGCTCTCCCGCGAGCTCGCACGGCTCGACGCGGTGATCAACCTTGCTCGGCGCAAGCAGCTTTTGCCGACGGGCACATGAGCGACCACCCGCGGCCCACGCGTTTCTCGCGCCTGCTTGTGCGTGCGTATCCCCGCGAGCTCCGCAACCAATACGCCGATGACATCGCCTGCTTCATCGACGATGCACGCCGGGACCCGCGATATCGCAACAACCCTTTCGGGCCGCTGTTCGTTGCCACACGTCTCACCGTGGATGCGCTGGCAAGCATGGTCGACTCGTGGCGGCGTGATGCACCACGCGTGGCTCTACCCACCCCACCGTCCGAATCATCGAGGAGTCTCAGCATGGATGCTGTGCTACACGACATTCGATTTGCCTTGCGCGGCTTCATTCGCCGTCCCGCATTCACTATTGTTGCCGTGGGCACGTTGATGCTTGGAATCGGCGCCAACACGGCGATCTTCACGCTCGTCAACTCGGTGCTGCTCCAGCCGCTTCCCTACCCGCATGCCGAGCAGCTCGTGTCGATCTGGAGCAGGAGCGAGACGCAGAAGCAGTTGCTCGTGTCCGTTCCCGACCTTGTGGACATGCGCAGCCGCAATCGCACCTTTGCCGACATCGGCATCATGCGGTCCATCAGCGTGAATCTCACGGGCGGCGATACACCCGAGCGCCTCATCGGCAACTTCATCACGGCATCCGCTCTCCAGGTCCTGGGCGCGAAGACCGCCATTGGACGCCTGCTCACTGACGACGAAACCGCGATCGGCGCGGGCCAGCAGGTCGTGGTGATCTCCTATCCCGCCTGGCAAACGCGCTTTGGCGGGAAACAGGATGTACTGGGCAGGACGGTGGTCCTCAACGGGCGCCCGCATGTCGTCGTCGGTGTAACGAGCGAGCACTTCGCCGATCCCTATTCCTCCGAGGTGTGGCTGCCAATCAGCTCGGCCCCGAGCCGGCAGTGGTTCGAGCGCAATGCGAGGTCCGTCTGGGCGGTGGGCCGGCTCAAGCCGGGCTTCACCGCACAGGACGGGCAGAGAGATCTCGCGGCCATCTTTGCGCAGCTCGAGAAGGAGCATCCATCGAGCAGCGCACGGGCGGGAATGAGCGTGATCGATATGCGCGAGGGACTCGTGGGCAGCTCGCGATTCACCCTTGTCGTGCTCTTCGGTGCGGTGATTGCCGTGCTGCTCATCGTATGCGTGAACATCGCCAACCTTCAACTCGTGCGTGCATCGACGCGTGCGAGAGAGATGTCCGTGCGGGCTGCGCTCGGCGCCAATCGTGGACGCCTTGCGCTGCAGGTCATCGTGGAAAGCCTGATGTTGTCGCTCGTCGGTGGCGTGCTCGGCGTGCTGCTCGGGAAGTCCGCGGTAAAGGTGCTTGCAGGCATGATGACGCTCCCCGCGACCACGCCGGTCCACGTCGATGGATGGGTACTCGGTTTTTCGCTGCTCGTTGCGGTGGTGACGGGTCTTCTTTTTGGAGCACCGGCCGCCTTCTATGGCACGCGCGTCAACCTGCAGGACGCCTTGCGCGCGAGAACAGAAAACGCATCGGTGCGACGTTTCAGCGCGCGCAACGTGCTGGTGGTGGCGGAACTGTCGCTCTGCATCGTGCTGCTCGCCGTTGCCGGCCTGTTCACGCGCTCGCTCCAGTCGCTCCAGCATGTCCAGACGGGATTCAACAGCGAGAACGTGCTGACGGCAGAGTTCCGGCTGCCGTCCATCAAGTACGACGACAGCGCAAAGGTGCACCTTTTCATGGCCTCGGCGGTGGAGCGGCTGCGTGCGATTCCGGGGGTGACGTCGGCTGCGCTCGTGGATGCCGTTCCGATGAGCGGCAACTTCGGCACGATCAACTACGTGGCGCAGGGCCAGCCCGAGCCTGTCGCGGGTGTGGCGCCGAGCGCGCAGATTTCCACCGTGACCGACGGCTACTACAAGACCATGCAGATTCCGGTCGTTGCGGGGCGCGACTTCGACGCGACCGATCGCGTGGGGTCGGAACCAGTCGTCATCGTCAACACGGTATTCGCCAATAAAGCGTGGCCCGGTGAACCGGCCATCGGCAAGACCGTGCGGCTGCTCGGCCAGCCAGACATCGTGACGCGGGTCGTCGGCGTTGTGGGTCCCGTGAAGCAGATGACATTGTCGGAATCAGACTCGCCGCAGCTCTACCTGAACATGGCACAGACGTCCGGTATCTTCGCAAGTGTGGTGATGAGAACCGTCGGTGATCCCGATGCGATGGGCAAGTCGCTCCGCGCGGCCATCTGGTCCGTCGATCGTGATCAGCCGGTGTGGAGGGTTCGGTCGCTCACGTCGTTGGTGAAGCGCGATCTCTCGCCCGCCACGTTCTCGGTCACGCTCGTTGGCGCCTTTGCGGGTCTTGCATTGTTGCTCGGGATCATCGGCGTATATGGCGTGATGTCGTTCAGCGTCGCGCAGCGTACACGTGAAGTCGGTATTCGCATGGCGTTGGGTGCCCGCGGTGGACAGGTTCTGCAACTCGTGCTCAAATCGGGTATCGAGGTGGTGGTCGTCGCGATCGTGATTGGTGTTGCTGGTGCGCTCGGCGCGGGACGATACCTGGAGTCGCAGCTGTACAACGTTGGCGGGGCGGATCCCCTCACGATGCTGGGCGTTCCGCTCATCCTGGCTGCGGTTGCGTTGGTAGCGTGCTGGTTGCCGGCGCGTCGGGCTGCGCGGGTGGATCCGGCTATCACGTTGAGGAACGAGTAGCTGCCCGCTGTTTTCACATCGGTCGGTGCGTATGCGGCGCCGTAGCTTCGGGCGCATGGAGACAGTGATGCGGGGGGGGAATTGTCATCCCGCAGGCGTGAGCGAAGCGAACGCGTGTCGGGAGATACTCGATGGTCCTTTCGCCATTCTGGCCACAAGACGGGGAGAGTATCTCCCGACATGCGCTCCGCGCGTGCGGGATGACAGAGAAAGATTGTCAGATGACGGTGGCCTGTTAGCGGTACCCCGCCGCCTGCAGCTCGAACAGCTCCGCATACCGGCCCCGCGCAGCAAGGAGCTCATCGTGCGTGCCGAGCTCCGTCACGTGCCCATCCGCGATGACGGCGATACGATCAGCGATGCGCACCGTGGAGAAGCGATGCGAGATCACGATCCCGATGCGGCCACGCAAATTCTCCTTGAGCTCCGCAAAGATTGCTGCCTCCGCCTCAGGGTCCAGTGACGAGGTCGGCTCGTCCAGAATCCAGATGTCCGCATTGCGATACATGATGCGGGCGAGGGCCAGACGCTGCCATTCGCCCCCGGAGAGATCGTGCCCGCCTTCGAACAGCCGGCCCACGCGCGAATCCAGGCCGCCTGCGAGTTTTTTCACGAGCCACTCACTGCGTGAAGCGCGCAATGCATCCATGATGCGCTCATCGTCGACCACGTCGGTGGGACGACCCATTGCGACATTCTCCCGCACGGTCAGCTCGTAGTTCGCGAAATCCTGAAAGAGCACCCCGATCCTGTTGCGAAGTGTCTCCGGCGCGACGTCGCGCAGGTCCACACCGCCCACCGTCACGCGGCCATGCGATGGATCGTAGAAGCGCAGCAGCAGCTTCACGAGCGTGCTCTTGCCCGCGCCATTCTCTCCCACCAGTGCGATCAGCTCACCGGGGCGAATGTGCAAGTTCAGATGCTCTACCGCGAGCTCGGACCCCCCAGGATACTGAAATGCAACGTCGTTGAAGGTGATACCCTCCGAGATCACCGCGGGAATATCCTTCGGCGCTTCGGGAACCGGCACCAGCGGCTCGATGGCGAGGAACGAGAAATAATCCTCGAGAAATGTCGTATGCTGGTCGACCGCCACGAACGTGCTGGAGATCTGGCCAAGCGTGCCGGCAACCGACTGGAACGCACCAATGACGAGCACCACGCCGCCCGGCCCGATGCTGCCGGCGGCACCCTTCGTTGCAACAAAGAGATATGCGAGCGCAAGCGTGGTTCCGGTCACGAGACCACTCAGCAGTGACACCCGCGTTCCCGACTTGTACATCTGCTCGCGCAGCTTGAAGAGGCTCTCCGACACCGCCTTGTGCCGGTGAAGCAGGTAGTCGGACAGCGTGTACGCACGGAGCTCTTTCGTCGTCTTGGGCTGCACGAGCAGGTCAGCGAGGTACTCACGCTCGCGTTCCTCGGGTGTCTCCCTGTAGAAGAACTCGTACATCTTCGTCGTCACCCGACGCTCCAACAACAGCGAGATGGTTGACGCGGCGAGCGCGAGGACCACCAACACCCAATGCAGCCGCGCAAGGAGTGTGGCCATCAACAATATCGTGATGATGTTGCCGGAGAGCCCGAGCACCGACCACGTGAGGTCGCCAGGCCGCCACGATACGTCCCGCTTCGCGCGCGCCAGGCGATCGTGCCAGTTCGAGTTGTCGAAGTGCCCGATGTCCACCTTCGACGCCTGCGCCAGCAGACGTCGCTCGGCCTCGAGCTGCACGCGCCGAACGAAAAGATTTCGGCCGTAGCCCATGTATGCGCCAATGGCGCGCTGCACACCCGTTGCGATCCACATGCCGATCACGATGGGCAGCAGGTCGCGAAGCCCAACCGGCCGCAATCTCGCCTCGGCAATCTGGTTCACGAGCGCGGCACCGAGGTACACCGTCAGTGGCTGCATCGCAGAGCTCACGATGCCAAGAAGCGTGTAGCGGACGAGTGAGCTCGGTGAGGCGCTCCAGGCAAGCTCCAGCCCCTGCCGCAGGTTCTTGCGCACACGCTGCGCGCGACTCTTCGACGCCTGCACTGGCGGGAAATTCTTGATGACGACGGACGTCATGGTTTCAGGCTCTTGATGGCAGACGTGAAAAGTGTTCGGCGACGTCGGGACACGGGAATGCGGGCGCCGGATTCGAGCACGGCCACGAGCTCGCCCGCGTTTGTGACCGCAAGCTTCCGGACACTGGCAAGACGCACGAGCGCGCAGCGATGTGCGCGCTCAAAGCCATATGCTCGCACGCGATGCTCGAGCGTCCGCAGCGGCTCGCGAAGCAGATAGCTGCGGCCACCGCTCCAGATGCGCGAGTAGTTGTCGGACGATTCGATCCAGTCGATCTCGTTCACCGGGATCACGACTGACCCGCGCGATGTGGCCGCGACGATGGCTGCGTCAGCCGCCGTGGAACGTCCGCGCAGCTGGCGCGTGAGGCGCTGCATCGTCGCGGCAAATCGCGCGGCCGCGACAGGCTTGAGCAGGTAGTCGAGCGCTTGCGCCTCGAATGCCTTGATGGCGAATTGATCGTATGCCGTGAGAAAGACGATCGCCGGCATACGCTCCGGAGTCCGGCGACGAATGACATCGAAGCCGTCGATACCGGGCATTTGGATGTCGAGGAAGATCACGTGGGCCTCGAGAGAGTCCAACGATGCCAGCACTTCTGCGCCGTCGCGGCATTCCCCTACGACGTGAAAGTTCGTATATGGCGCCAGCAATTGGCGAACGCCGCGTCGCGCGGCCGGCTCATCGTCGGCAATCAGCACGCCAAACTCAGCGTTCGGCGACATCGGACTCCATGCTCACGTCGTGAAATGGTACCCGCAACGTTGCCACCGTGCCGACGTCCGCACCGTTGAGCACGACGAGTGAGGCTCGTGTGCCGTAGAGCGCCGCGAGCCGCGCGCGCGTGTTGTCGATGCCATGGCCCGGAGCCGGCGTCGACGTCTGCAGACCGGCGCCGTCGTCGCGGACGATGATTTCGAGAATGTCGCCAACGTGTCGGGCCGTGATCTCCAGGCGGCCGGCCCCGGAGCGTTTGGCGATGCCGTGCCTGATCGCGTTTTCGACGAGATGCTGGACGGCAAAGCTGGGAACGGCGGCATTCATGACCCCACGGCCAACGTCAAAGACTGAACGGAGCCGGTCGGAGAACCGCGCCTGCTCAATGGCAAGGTATTGCCGTACGAGATCGAGCTCGTCGCTGAGGGGCACTTCGTTGACCCGGTTGCGGTCGAGTGTCTGCCGCAACACGTCGCTCAGCTGCTCCACCATCTGGGCCGTGCCTGCGCCATCTCCGTCGCGCGCACGGACCGCAATGGTGTTCAGCGTGTTGAAGAGGAAGTGCGGATTCAACTGCGCCTGAAGTGCCGAGAATCGCGCGTCGGCGAGCTGCCCTGACAGCCTGGCAACCTGCACTTCGCGCTCGCTCACCTCGATGAAGTAGCGCGTGGCATGCTCCACGCCCACGATGCAGAGATAGACGGCGACGCCAAACGGCAGCGTCGTGAAGATCCAGGCAATCCAATCCACCATGATCTTGACGCGGACGTCTCCCTGTGCCGCGAGTGCCGCATGGATCTTTGCAGGCTCGAAGACGATGCCAAGCATCAACTGGAGTAATTTGCCCGTGGTGGCCCACGCAACGCAGAAGAGCAGCGAGATAGCTACGTGTAGCCACACGCGCCGCCAGAGATTCGTTCTGGTAATGGGCCACCGTGCCGACACGGCGAATACCGCGGGCGTGAGAAACGCGTACAGGAACCAATCGCCGCCCGACCAGATCAGGTCACTGAGCGTAACGGGATCCCACCCGTTGAGCTTTGATTGTGCGACCCGGTTGAGCGCTCCAAATGCCGCCGGTACGATCCAGGCGGCCGAAACGAACATCCACGGGCGGAGACGCGGGGCATTGCGCACGCCCCACACTATGCATCACGCGAGGGTCGCGCAATCAGCCAACCGCTGGCGTCGTGCAGGTGACCGTTCGCGTACGGCTTGTTGCGATCATTCCGGTTTCCCCCATGTTCTGCGGCATGACGACACGGCAGAATCGCATCAACTCGCTCGACATCATGCGCGGCGTGGTGATGGTGCTCATGGCCATCGATCACGTACGGGTCTACGCGGGAGTGCCGGCCGGCGGTCCCTCGCCCGGCATCTTCTTCACGCGATGGATCACGCACTTCTGCGCGCCATCCTTCGTGTTCTTTGCCGGTACCAGCGCCTACCTGCTGGGACTCAGGCTCAATGATACGCGCGCGCTCGCACGGCACCTCGCGACGCGTGGAGCATTGCTGGTGCTCCTCGAGCTCACGCTGCTCAAGGTGGCATGGACGTTCAATGCCGACTACTCGCACTTCATTCTTGCGGGCGTGATCTGGATGCTCGGCTGGTGCATGATTCTCATGGCGGCGCTCGTGCATCTTGCGCCAAGAACGCTCGCCATTCTTGGCGTGCTGCTCGTGCTGTTCCAGCAGCTGTTCACCGTGGGTGCGCGGGCCGTACCTGGCGTACTGAAACCTCTCATGCAGGTCCTGTATACAGGCGGCCAGATCAAGGTCGGAGCGGACGGTCCTGATTT
>JAQBPY010000042.1 GCA_028287285.1 Gemmatimonadota bacterium | reverse complement strand
AAAGGATTCGACACGTTCTGCGCCATCGGCACGATTGCAGCGGTACCGGACGACCTCTCGTCACTTTCGGTGACCACGCGGGTCAACGGTGCCGTGAAGCAGCAGGGCCGGGCAACCGACATGGTATTCAGCATTCCCGTGCTCCTTGCCTACATCTCCAACATCATGACGTTGGAGCCAGGCGACCTCGTCCTCACCGGCACTCCGGAAGGCGTGGGGACCATTGAGCACGGTGACGTGGTACAAGTGGAGATCAATGGCGTGAGCCAAGTGAGCAACCCAGTCATGAGCGACGCATAGTGCCGCCATTCGCCGAGCGATTCGTCCGACTCCCCGATTATCCGCTCGCGACCATTCCGCAACGGAAGCGGGCGCTGATCGCCCGCGGTGTCGACGTCATCGATCTTGGCGCAGGCGACGCGGACCTCGCGCCGCCGCCCAGGGCACTCGAGCGACTGCAGGCGGCGGCGATGGAGCCGGCAATGAGCCGCTACGGCTTCGGCATGGGATACCTGCCGTATCGCGAGGCGGCGAGCGCCTTCATGCAGAAGCGCTTCGGCGTGGCCTGCGATCCCATGACGGAAGTCGTGCCGCTCCTCGGCTCCAAGGAGGGCATCACGCACCTCGCCTTCGCCTACATGGAAACGGGCAGCGTGGGCATCATTCCGGAGCCAGGCTACAACGCATATCAGGGTGGCACCCTGCTCGCCAACGGCGAAGCATATCGCTACCAGTTGCGGCCGCGCACCAAGTTCCTCGTCGAGCTGGATGAAATTCCGGACGACATTCTCGATCGCGCGCGCATCCTCTACCTCAACTATCCGAACAATCCCACGGCAGCCGTTGCGCCCATGGAATATCTCGAGCGCGTGGTGAAGACGTGCATCGAGCGCGACATCATCCTCGTCTACGACAACGCCTACTCGGAGATGGCGTTCGACGGCTACGTGCCGCCGAGCATTTTCCAGGTGGATGGCGCGAAGGAAATCGCCATCGAGTTTCACTCGCTCTCCAAGACCTACAACATGACCGGCTGGCGCTGCGGCTGGGCCGTCGCGCGTCCGGAAATCGCGTCGTCGCTCGCGAAGGTGAAGTCGTTCATCGACACTGGGCAGTTCATGGGGATCCAGGCTGCCGGCGTTGCCGCGCTCGAGAGCTGGGAGAGCTTTCTTCCCGGCAATCTGGCCATCTTCAAGGAGCGCCGTGACGCCGCGGTGAGGGCGTTCCGCGCGGCCGGCTTCGAGTGTGAGGTGCCGCTCGCGACCATGTATCTCTGGATCAAGCTGCCGGAGGGCATTGCATCCGCAGATTTTGCGGAGCGCATGCTCGAGGATGAAGGCGTCATCATCATGTCCGGCTCGTCGTTCGGTGCGGGGGGCGAAGGGTTCTTCCGTATCTCGTTCATCACCTCACCCGCGCGCATCACCGAAGCGGCGCAGCGTGCGGGCAAGGTGCTGGCCGGCATGATGGTGGGAGCCGCCTGATGAAACGTCGTGAGCCAGCTCCGCTCATCTTTTCGGTCGCCTTCCACGTGCTGGTTGCGATCGCGATTCTGCGTGCTGCGTTTCACTACGATTTTTCAGGCGAGAAGCCGGCCGTCGGCAATGTGCCAAAGGCCGAGCGCGTGACCTACATGCGTGTTGCGCCTCCGGGCGGTGCGGCTGCAGGCTCCGATTCGTCGACTGCTCCGGCCAGGGCCACGCGTCCCGCGCGCGGGCTCGTTACACCCATCGGCATTCCGCCACAGCTGCCCGCGCCTGCCCCCTCGGCGGGAGGGACGCCGGGTGGCGCCGTGGGCGGAAAGGGAAGTGGCGGTGGTGTGGGCGTTACCACGGGCATCGTTCCCGCCGATCCGGATCCGCGGCTGCTCAGCGATTCACACGTGTTCTATCCGGAGCCAAAGACCCACGCCGAGCGGGTGGACAGTGCGCTTCGCGCAACGATCGTGGCCTACAACGACTCCATCGCACGCATGCAGGGGCGCAAGCCCGGCGACTGGACCATCGGAAAAGATGGCAACAAATGGGGGCTCGACGGCAACAAGATATATCTCGGAAAGTTTGCCATTCCGAGTGCCGTGCTCGCGGCGCTGCCCATTCACATTCAGGGAAACCGCGGGGAGCTGGACGCGGATCGCCTGTCCGGTGTGCGGCGCGCGGACCTCTTGCTCCACGCCGAGTCGCAGCTGCACGACGACGAATTCAAGTCGACCGTGAAGCGCATTCGCGAGCGAAAGGACAAGGAGCGCGCCGAAAAGATGGCAGACCCGGACCGGGCACCGCCTTCCAGTCCGCCCATCCCCTAGCTGATCGGTTGGTCTCCGCTCAGCGGCAGCATGGGCTGCGGCGTGTTCTCGTGGAGCGGACGGAAGATTCCGCACACCACGCCGAGTACCGCGAAGTCGTCCTTCTGGCCCACTTCGATGGCACCGTCGGACTCATTGGCTGCCTCGAGCACGATCGTCGCGCCCCGGTGCGTCATCGTCCGGATGGCTGACGCATCACCGATGCGCGCGGCGACGATGTCTCCGTCCTTCGCACGCGTGGACGGCGAGACCATCACATAGTCGTCGTGATGGATGCCTCGGCCCACCATTGAATCGCCCTTGATCCGGAGAAAAAAGACGTCGTCGCTGGGCAGGAAGCGGCGGTCGACCGTGATGTGGCCGGTACGATCGTCGGCATGCAGCGACGTCTCTCCGGCGCGGACACCACCGTACAGCGGGACGGGCTGGGTGCTTGGCTGGCCGGAATGACCGACAATACGCACGCCGCGCGAGCGGGACTGGTCTCGCTGGATGAAGCCTTTCTGCGAGAGCGCGCCAAGCAGGTCACTGACCGTCTTGGTCGATTTGATGCGAAATTTCTTCGCGATCTCGCGGATGCTTGGCTGGTACGTATTTTCCGCCAGGAAGTCGATCAGGTAGTGGTACACCCTTCGCTCCAGCGGCGTGAGCGGCTCCGTCATGCTGCCCCTCGACATCACAGTGGTGGCCGAGCAACCAGTTCCTGCCGCTCAGTTTCTTGCTTGTTGCAGAAATCTATGGGTCTGGTGCGTGGCCGCAACACTATTCGCATGCCCTTACGTGGTTGTGTTCGCTATAAAATGTAGTGCCGAGCTCAACCTTGCAAGAGAGCGTTCACGTCCGAGGAGCTCCAGCACGTCAAATATGCCGGGGCTAGCCGAGGAGCCGGTGAGCGCCACGCGCAGCGGCTGGAAGATTTTTCCCGCCTTGTCACCCAGTCCAAGACGCTCAGCGACGGCTCGGAGCGCCTCTTCCATGGCTGTTGCGTTCCAACCCGGAAGTGCCGATAACGCCTCGTGCACGCCAGCGAGGGCAGTCTCGGTGAACGCGCGGTCCTTCCACTGCCTGGCAACGGCATCCGGATCATATACGACTGATTCCGTAAGGTAGGGACCAGCCTGCTGGACAATGTCATCAACGGTGCGCGCGCGGACCTTGAGCAGCTCGAGCAGCTTCAGGTACCACTCGGAATGGCCGGCGAGCCACTCCGCCGACACATGTCCCGATGCGACGAGTGCCGGCGTGACGCGCGACATCAGCTCGTCGATGGGGAGCAGGTTGAGATGCTGGCCATTCATCCACTCCAGCTTTTTCGTGTCGAAGATGGCGGCTTTCTTCTGCAACCCTTTCGTGTCGAACAGCGCGATCATCTCGTCGCGTGTCATGAGCTCGATGTCGTCGCCCGGTGCCCAGCCCAGGAGCGCGAGGAAGTTCAGCATCGCACCGGGCAGGATGCCCAGGTGTTGATAGTCGCCAACTGCGGTTGCACCGTGACGCTTGCTCAATTTTTTCCCGTCGAGCCCATGGATCATGGGCAGGTGCGCGAACTGCGGCAACTCGGCGCCAAGGGCGCGGTAGAGCAGGATCTGCTTGGGGGTGTTCGAGATATGATCGTCGCCGCGCATGACGAGCGTGATGCCCATGGCGATGTCGTCGCTCACGACGGCCATGTTGTAGATGGGCGTGCCGTCCGTGCGCAGGATGATGAAATCCTCGATGTCCTTGTTGGGGAAGGAGATGGTATCGTGGACGAGATCATTCCAGCTCGTGTGGCCTTCGGAGACACGGAAGCGGACGGTAAAGGGCATGTTGTCCGCGAGCCGAGCGGCGATGTCCGCGGCGGAAAGGCGGTCACAGCGACGATCGTACTTGAAGCTGTCCTTGTTGGCTTCCGCGGCGGCGCGGCGCTCGGCAAGCTCCTCCTGGGTGCAGAAGCAGCGATATGCCGTGTCGTTGGCGAGCATGCGTTCGGCGTCGGCGCGGTGACGGTCGAGATTTGCGCCCTGGTGGACGACGTCTTCATCCCATTGCAGGCCGAGCCAGTTGAGCCCTTCGAAGATGGCGCGGGTGCTTTCGTCCGTTGAGCGCGCCTTGTCCGTGTCCTCGATGCGGAGCAGCATGACGCCGCCGTGCTTTCTGGCGTAAAGCCAGTTGAAGAGGGCCGTGCGTGCGCCGCCGACGTGCAGGTAGCCGGTGGGGGACGGGGCGAAGCGGAGACGCGGTGTGGCCATGATGAATTCTGTCCGGAAAAAATGAAGGCCCGTCGCGGTCTGCGGCGGGCCTTCAAAGCGGAGAGGGAGGGATTCGAACCCTCGATACCAGTTTCCCAGTATGCCGGTTTAGCAAACCGGTGCCTTCAGCCTCTCGGCCACCCCTCCAGGACGCAACGTGGTGTGCGGCCAGCACTGAATGTAATCACCGGTATCGGGCGGCGGCAACACGTTTGGCGTACCTTCCGGAATGCTACCCTTCCTGTGTGCGGTTTTTGTACTGTCCGGCGCCGCCGGCCTGATCTACGAATCGATCTGGACTCGTTATCTCGGCCTGTTCGTGGGGCACAGCGCGTATGCGCAGGTGCTGGTGCTCACGATCTTTCTTGGCGGCATGTCTGCCGGGGCATTTCTGGCCAGTCGCCGGTCCGAGCGGATCGCGCAGCCGCTACGGACCTATGCATACGTGGAGCTGGCGGTGGGCGTGATTGGACTGCTGTTTCACGACGTGTTCGTGTGGGTGACCCACATGGCGTACGAGTCGCTGTTTCCGGCACTCGGCCCCGGGATGACGCACATTGCGGTGAAATGGCTGCTCGCGGCGCTCCTGATCCTGCCGCAGTCGGTGCTGCTGGGCGCGACCTTTCCGTTGATGACGGCGGGGGTGCTTCGACGCAAGCCGGAGGGGGCAGGGCGTACGATTTCTCTCCTGTATTTCGCCAACAGCCTTGGCGCCGCGGCGGGTGTGCTGCTGGCGGGGTTCGTGCTGATCGAGATATCGGGTTTGCCGGGCACGCTCGCGGCGGCAGCGATCATCAACCTGGTCGTGGCGGTGGCCGTGCTGCTGGGGGCTCGGGAAGAGAAAGCAGGTCCTTCGCTGCGCCCAGGACGACAGGAGGCGGACCTGCTTTTGTCCCCGCGGCTGACCACCCTGCTGCTCGCCGTGAGCTTCAGTACGGCCGTCTCATCGTTCATCTATGAGATCGGCTGGATCCGCATGCTCTCGCTCGTACTCGGATCGGCCACCCACTCGTTCGAGCTGATGCTCTCCGCGTTCATCCTCGGTTTGTCGTGCGGCGCGTTTGCCATTCGCCGGCGGAGTGACACGGGAGCCGCATCCATACGCACGCTCGCGCTGGTGCAGTTGGCCATGGGCGGGCTCGCGATGGCGACGCTGCCACTCTACGTGCAATCGTTCGCATGGATGGCGGATTTCATGGCGGCGTTTTCCCGGTCGCCCGCGGGATATCGCGCGTTTACAATGTCCCGGTATTTCATCTGCCTCGTGGTGATGCTGCCCGCCACATTCTGCGCGGGCATGACCTTGCCGCTCATTACCCGCCTTCTGATGCGCGGTGAAAATGCCGAGCGTGCCATCGGCACCGTGTACGCGGTGAATACGCTCGGCTCCATCATTGGCGTGACGCTTGCCGCGCTGGTGTTGCTCCCGCTGCTCGGCCTCAAGTGGCTGTTGATTGGCGGTGCGGCAATCGACGTGGCGCTTGGTGTGGTGCTCTTCGCGTGGGATTCGGGCACCGCCGGGTTGTGGAATGATCGACGTCGGTGGGCGCCGGCTCTTGCAGCGGTCGTCGCGCTGTTTCTCATTGGCGCGAGCGCCGACTTTGATCGCGGGACACTAACGAGCGGTGTGTTTCGGTATGGCTCCGCACGCACGCCGCATTCCTATGGCGAACGAGTGAGTGCCTGGCTAAGAGGAAGGCCTCTCGTTGACTCCGGCATGGCATTCTACAAGGACGGTCGAACGGCCACCGTGAGCGTACGGCGCATAAGCGCGAGCCATGGATTCTCGCTGGCGACCAACGGCAAACCGGATGCGTCGCTTGGTCCGGAGTGGTTTGTCCCCCCCGCCAAGGCCGGCCCGTTCACACACGATGCATCGACGCAGATGCTGCTGCCCCTCATCCTGATGGCGCATGCACCGCATGGGGAGCGTGCCGCGGTCATTGGACAGGGCTCGGGCATGTCGTCGCACACGCTGCTGCTCGATCCGAATCTCAAGCGCGTGGTGACCATCGAGATCGAGCCCGAGATGATCAATGCGTCACGGCTGTTCTACCCGGCGAACCGGAACGTCTTCGACGACAAGCGCTCCGTGTTTGCGCTCGACGACGCGCGTTCATACTTCGCATCGCAGGGCACGAAATACGACCTGATCCTCTCCGAGCCATCCACTCCATGGGTCGCCGGCGTCTCAGGCTTGTTCACCACGGAATTCTATGCACACGTCCGCCGGTACCTGACTCCAGCCGGCGTGTTCGGGCAGTGGTTGCATCTGTCCGAGATCAACGACGGGCTCGTATTGAGCGTGGTGCGTGCGGTGGCCGAAAATTTCCCGGCGTACACCGTGTATGCGGTGGGCAATCGCGACATCCTCATCGTTGCCACGAATGAAAAGACCCTTGCACAGCCTGACTGGTCGGTGTTTCAACTTCCACCCGTGGCTGAAGCCTTGCGGCGTGTGTATCCGCTCACGCTCCCCATTCTCGACGCGCTGCACATGGTGGATGGTGCGACGCTCTCGGCATTGGTGAAGGGCGCCGGCGGAGCCAATTCTGATTTTATTCCAACACTCGATCTCGGCGCCGAGCGTTCGCGCTTCCTGAATGAGGGTGCGCAGGGTTTCGTGGGCATGGTGAGTGATCGCTACGCCATCGCGCCGATGCTCGAGGGGCGGCGAGCTGGTGTCACCGGCGAGCGTTACACGCCAATCGCCTATGTGCCGCGTCTCGAAGCCATGGAGCTTGCGGCTCGGCAGCGCGACAACAACTTCGTGGGGGCGCTGCCGCAGATGTTGGCCGCGGCAGAACACGCGCGGGCCATCGACCTGTTGATCGCGTCGAACATTGCGCCAATCGATTGGCGCGTGTGGGCGGGCGCCGTGCGGGAATCCGAGGAGCTGCGCGGCGGCGGCACGTCGGGTGTGGTGGACACTGCGTACTTTGCGCGTGTATTCCGTTACATGGAGGCGCAACATGCACCAAATGAAGCGCGGGCCGTGATCGAGTTTCTGCATGGGCTGGGCACCTGGGATTTCGAGCAGGCCTCGCGCGCGGCAGCGCTGCTCATTCCTGCTGCAGAGAACGGGGATCTCTGGATGCCGGTCGACGAACTTCGTGAGGGGGCTGTTGTCGCGCGGCTCAAGCTTGGCGACATCCGCGGAGCACGATCGGCATTTGATGGTCTGGCGCCACGCTCTGCCCGCGATGCCAACGACGTGCGGCCGCAGCTGCTCAACGCGTGGATCACCGCCTCCGAGCCGCACGGGAAATAGCGCACTGGTGCCTGGCGGCGATGGTCGTTAGTCTGCGTACACGATGATCGTTCGCTCCCGTCTGCTTCGCATGGGGTGGCTCTTTGCCGCTCTCTTTCAGCTCCTGCTGCCGGCCGTCGTGTCGGTCGCGGACGCGCGTGCGGAAAGCGAATCGTATCTCACGGCAACGCGGGTCCACGTCGAGGCAGACGGTGCCACGGGTTGCCCGCGCGTCCACCCGGCAGATTGCGCCGTTTGCCGGGTCCTTGCGGCCACGGCCACGCCAGCGCCATCGCCGGCTATGCTGGTACCTGTCGCGCGGGACATCGATGCCACGCGCGACGCCTCTACGCGTGTTGGGTGCAGCACACGCTTTCCAGGCGACCCACCACAGCGAGCACCTCCCGTTCCGAGCTGACGCCGGCTTTCGTCGGCGCATGGGACATCACATCCGTACGAGCCCGCACGCCTAACGCGTGCGCGTTCGCACGCGCCTCGATCGCGCGTGAACTGGATTTCCTCAGCTCACAACATACCCAATGATCTCGTTCATCAACGAGCTCGGCGCCGCGCTGCGTGCGCGCCCGATCGCTCTGCTGTTTGTATTGCTCGCCTTTCCGGCTGCGGCCAGTGGCAGCCCCGTCACGTCAGGTGACCTCGCAGGTACCATTACAGATTCCGTGTCCCGCCAGCCTGTGGGCAGCGCCCAGGTGAGCGTGATGCAGGGAACACGCGTGGTATTCAACACCACGACCGACGACTTCGGTCGCTACCGCGCCCACAACCTGAACGCAGGCACCTACACGCTCCGCATCCACGCCCTCGGTTACCGTGCCGTGATGCGTGATGTCCGCATCAACGAGGGAGACGCCTCTACGCGATTGGATGTTCAGATGATATCCGCGGTCTTCAATCTCGCCGCCGTGGAAGTGCGTGCCTCGACGCCGCTCGCGGTGGATACCCGATCGGGGGACCAGGTCTTCAAGCAGGACGACTTTCACGGGGCACCCACGACGACCACGTCGCAGATCCTCCAACAGTCCATTGCCGGCGCCGCTCGCGCCCCCACCGGTGAAGTCCACATTCGCGGCCAGCACGCCGAGTACACGTACTACGTGGATGGTGTGCCCGTGCCGTCCGGCATTTCCGGAAGCCTGAACGAGCTGTTCGACCCCGAGGTCGTCAATCAGATCAGCTTTCAGACCGGCGGCTGGGATGCGGAATACGGGAACAAGAATCTCGCCATCGTGAACGTCACCACGAAAATTCCCTCAGGCGGCTTCCATGCCGACGCGTCGGCCTATGGCGGCTCATTCGGCAGCAGTGGCCAGAGTCTGAGCATGAGCACCAACGTCGACCGGCTGGGCGTGTTCATTTCAGGTGCGCGGCAACTGACCGACATGCGCCGCGAGCCGGTGGCATTCGATACGGTGACGTTCGTGCCGAACAACGTCCACAATCATGGCGAAGATCTCTTTACCTTCGGCAAGATCTCCTATTCGATCAGCAATACCGATGTGCTCAACCTCGACGCGAACTGGTCACGGACCCGCTTTCAGGTTCCGTTCGACCCCGCGCAGACCAGCGCATTCGATGACCAGCAGCAGGACGTCAACAGCTTCGTGAACCTGGGCTGGCGTCATCAGTTTTCTGCGGGTACGACGCCGGCACCGGAGCTCTTTGCCGGCGCGTTCTATCGCTACGGGAGCCTGCACTATACGCCGGGCCTCAGCGATGACCCGCAGTTCTTCTTCTTTCCGGACACCACGAACGCATACAATATCCGGGAGTCGCGGAGCTTCAGCACGGCCGGTCTCAAGCTCGATTTCACGGCGCATCCGCACGCGGAGTTGGAGCTCAAGACTGGCGTGCTCGCACAGCGCACCACGGGTGA
>JAQBPY010000067.1 GCA_028287285.1 Gemmatimonadota bacterium | reverse complement strand
TAGAACTGGTCGTAGTACGAGAGCCAATTGCCGTAGCCGATCCCGAGGACTGGATTGGCGCGCGCCATGGCGAGGCCCGCCTTCCAGAAGGTGATACGCGTTTGCGATGTGTAGTCGTCTCCGACATTGGAGAATCGCTGCGTGAATTCAGGGGGCATCAACAGCCACATCGCGCAACCCAGGACGGCGATGCCGATAATGGCTCGCACGCGATGCCGGGTAAGCAACAGCGACCACAACGCTACCGCAGCGAGACCAAGGAGCGCGCCACGGGATGAAGAGCCGAGGATGCTCAGTCCCGCCGTAACCGGCATGCCCAGCACCAGAGCCATGCGCGTCTTGTTGAGATAGCGTCGCGTACCGAGGTAGAAATGCCACGCGATCGGGAAGAACATGCACATGGCAATGCCGAATTCGCCCGAGTTCTCAAACCAGCCCGGGGCGCCGCGGACGCCGTACTGCTCGAAGGCAAATCCTCGCCCGGCAAGCTGCCTCGCTCCACCTTGCGACATGTAGTAGTGACATCCCATCCACACCAGGATGAAGATGAGGAAGCGCTCCTTCGTGTTCACGACACTGGCGATCAGGAAGTAGATGAACACCCACGAGAACCACAGCCTCCACGCGTCCACCGAGTCGGAAGGGTTGAACGCAGTGAGGGACGACGCGAGGATCACACCGGTAAAGACCATCAGGAGCCGGCTGGCCGGCCCCCTGAACGTGAAGAATTTGCCCGAGAAGATGCGCGCGACCAGGGCCAAGCCGACCACGATCTGGCCGAGGGGGGCTCCGGAGAGCGCCGGGATCAGCTGCTGGGGGCGGACGTACTCCACGACCAGATAGGCGCAAGTCGCCCAGAACGTGAAGTCCTGGGTGACGAAGTACGCCCACAGCTGTTTGACCCTGAGGGCCAGGAGCTCCTGCATGGTTTCACGCTGGGCGCCCGCGAGCGAGCGCGTTTACAAATTGGAGCACATTGCCGCGATGTGCCGCAGCTGTCGCCTGCCGGACCGGCAAGGTGTTGCCTCGGGGCGACAGGTACCTCACAAGGTAATTCTGGGGAGCGATGCGGGAACAGCAGCAGCCAGCCGAGGCGAAGTCAACGAGATTGGGACGCATCGAACGCGGGCTGCGGCATTGACGCCGCATGCGACACTATCCGCCGTGCGGTTAGCTTTCTCGGCTCAAGGGCGCCAGCTCATCCCTCCAGGTGCGCCGTGAGTCATGCGAGTGTCCGCTGCCCCGTCACTGGACCCTCCGTGTGCGGGACCACGTCGGGTCGAGTCTCCGCGAGGCCTTTTCAAACCCGTCGATGAAGATCCTGTTCGCCATGCCGTACCTCCCGCGGGCCGTGGTCTCTGCACTGGCGGTGGCGGCGGGCAAAGAGTCGTTGAGCGGCTCGCAAAGCTCGATCCTTCTCGTTGCGGACGAACTCGCGACGAGGGGTCATACGGTGGGCCTGTGGGTGCACGGAGGCCAAAGAGTCTCGGACACGGGCACACACGCGTTCGCGACCCTGGAGGAAGCGCTGGCTGAGCCCTGGGACCAGATCGTGCTCGGATCCTGGGAGGACGCCGGCACTTTCGACGCACTGCGCGCGGCAGGGGTCGCCCCGATTCTGTGGACGCAGGTTCCCGTGCCTCGCGAGACGCTTCTCAAGCTGGAACAGGGGCTGGTCCGCGGAATCGTCGTCGTCTCCGATACGTCGCGCCTCACCCTCCTGCACTCGGCGCGAGCATCTCGCATCGGGAGAGTCTACAACCCGCTGCATCCCTATTTCGCGCGCAACGAGACGAGAGACGCTTCGAGCTACGAGTCGCGCCGGGTCGTGTTCACCGGCCTTCTCGGCGAAACCAAGGGCGCTCACCTCGTCCTGAAGATGTGGCCGCACGTACGCCGCCTTGTGCCGGATGCGACGCTCACGATGGTGGGAAGCGCGAAGCTGTACCGGAGCGACATCGAGCTGGGACCCCTGGGCCTCGCGTCGCCTGAGTTTGAAGCGAAATACGTGAAGCCGGTGATCGATCAGTTTGGCACGTTAGCCGCCGCGGGCATCGAGCTGACGGGGTTGTTGAATCCGGCGCAGCTCAAGCACCTCTATGGCTCGTGCGCACTTGGCTTCATCAATTTCAACTGGTACGACTACACCGAGACGTTCTGCTGCGTCGGAGCCGAAATGCTCGCCTGTGGTCTCCCACTATTCAGCGTTGCCGCCGGCGCACTGCCAGAGACGATGGGGCGGAGCGGTGGAGCACTATTGGCGGCGACGCCCGACATTGGTGTGGGCGCCGAAATGGTGGCGAGGCTGCTGACAAACTCCGGTGAGCTGGTCCGAATGGGTAGCGAGGGGCGGAGGTTTGTACTGTCCGAGTATGCGTTGAGCGCCATCGCGGACGAATGGGAACGCCTCCTCGCGCGTGGTCCAGCCGAGTTGTCGTCGGCGACCGGGGCCTGGAAAGCGGGTCGGCCCGCTCGATACTACCTGGAGCGCTTGGTCGCTATCACGAGGAGTGCGAGTCCATATCGGGCCATCGGTCGCCTGGTGCGCGGACGCTGAGTGCGTGACTCACGCCTGCTCGAACCAGGTGCGGACCTGCTCGAACACATCTCCGTCCTGCCCATGCAGGCAGAGGATGTCGAAGTTCCAGATTGAGCGACGGCCGTTGCCGCGCCAGATCGTGAGGAGGTAGCGGTTCAGCTCCTTGATCGTGACGATCGACGTCGTGGCCAACATGTAGAGGCCTGTGTCATCCCACACGATCCAGTGGGTGTACCCAGCCGCCTCCAGGGCATCGCACAGGTGATCGGCTTCAGCGAGATCGGCATCCGTGCGAATCTGGCTCTCGAAGAGGACACCCGGTCGCGCCCTCGCGAGCCAATCCACACTGGAGAGGAGGATCTTGAAGTCATATCCATCGGTATCGCTCTTCACGAAGCACGTGCGGCCGTCTGCAATGTCCGCGAGGCGCCGGCTGGTGAACTTCGTGCTCGCGTTGGGGTCCTCGTCGAACTCCGCCGTGCCTCCCCAGTGTCGCAGGCCGCCCGAGATGACCTCGCCGGTGGCGATCATGGCGTGCTCGAGGCGGATGGGATTCCGAAATTGGCGCGCGTTGACCTTGAGGATCTCGAAGAAATAGTCGCTGCCTTCGACGAGTATGAGGGGGTTGGCTGCATACGTGGCGATCACCGCGGCGGTGTCGCCTATGTTGGCGCCCACGTCGATCATGCTTGCGTCCGGATATTTTTGCGACAGGAACTTCGCCGCGATGCCGATGCACAAGTCGCGTTGCGGCTGGGTGGCCAGGATGCGCACGAGAATGTGGTCCTTGGGCGCCGCGATGCTGAACGCGCCGTGGACGACGGGCACCAGGCGCTGGCGCCGGTAGGCTCGGTCCAGGTACGTTCGGCGCAACCTGCGAAGCCACCGAAGGGCCGGGTGCTGCAGCAATGCTCTCATTCTTTCCTTGCTAGGAGACGATGCCACTCTCAAGCGCCAGCCATGACATTCGGCCCCTGCGGCACGTGGGACGATTGTATGGGCTTTGAAAGTAGCGGACAAGCCTGCGCAATCGATCGGATCCGCGCAGGAACAAGTTCGCGCACGGCGATGCGCACATGAAGGCACGCTCGGCCGGTGACCTTGCGCGCGCGGGAGCCGGCATTGCCACGGAGAATGCGTGGGCCGTGTGGACCACACTGTCCGGCCGGCGACTGGCCACACCAGGCCAACGACGGGAAGGCGTCCGCATACTCTGGCCGAACGCCTATCGGTGGCCGGATGCGATGAAATGGATGGAGCCAGTTCGCGACAGCCTCGCCAACCTGTCGCA
>JAQBPY010000009.1 GCA_028287285.1 Gemmatimonadota bacterium | reverse complement strand
GTGGTGGCCCGAACACCGTCTCAGCCGGTGGGCGTCGAGCCCACTCCGAACGAACCTGCGGGGGAATATCCCGACAGCGCCATGGCGGTGGCTCCCGACTGTGCGAGACGCGCGTCGCGGCGAGCTTTGCTATGCACCCTCGGGCGATCAATATGCATGGAGCACACTGGAAGACGACAACGCCTCTGCTCGTCATCGCGGCGATGCTCACATCGACTGCGTCCGGCATGGCACAGCCGAGTCCGGCGCAAGTCGCCGAGATGCCTATGACTCTCAGTCTGGGCGATCTCTATCGCGAAGTGCAGCGCACCAATCCCCGCATTCAGGCTGCACGCGCGCTGGGCCGAGCGGCGCAGGCCCGGGTGCCGGGCGCATCGCGTCCGCCCGATCCGCAGTTCCAGTTGGGGCTCATGAACTATGCGCTCCCGCGCCTGGCGCCGATGCCGGTACTCGGCATGAACCAGCTGCAACTGATGCAGATGCTTCCGCTGGGTGGCAAGCTCGCGCTGGCAGGGCGGGCGGCCAGCGCCAGCGCGAACGCGACGGGATACCGCGCCGACGACGTATCGTGGGATCTTCGCACGCAAGCGGCGATGGCATTCTACGATCTGCACAGCACCGATCGTGGCCTCGATGTCGCACGCGAAACGTTGCGGCTTCTTCGCGACATCGCCGCGACGGCGTCGGCGATGTACCGCGTGGGCGAGGGGCGCCAGACGGATGTCCTGCGTGCGCAGGTCGAGATCGCGCGCATGGTGGAGGATACGCTGCGCATGCAGGCAATGCGTGAAGCGATGACGGCACGAATCGATGCGCTACTCGATCGCGCGCCGAGCGCGGCGATGGGCACACTCATTCTTCCGGCGTTTCCCGATTCGGTGCCAACGCGCGCGTGGCTCGACTCCGTGGCGCGCGAGACGCGTCCCATGATCCGCGCAGGGCTCGAGGACGTGCGCGCGGCCGATGCGTCGGCGCGACTGGCGCGAAAGGAAATCGTTCCGGACATCCTCGTGGGCGTGCAGTACGCGCAACAGGGCGGGGAGATGGGCACGGAGCGCATGGGAAGCCTGATGCTCGGGGCGTCGCTCCCGATCTTCGCTCGCTCGCGACAGTTGCAGATGCGCGTCGAGTCAGACGCAATGAAGCAGATGGCACAAGCGGACCTCGCGGCCATGCGCGCGGAAACTCGCGGCAAGATCGGTGAAGCGTACGCCGCGTTGACTCGGGCGCGCAGCCTGGCGCGGCTCTATCGGACGACGGTGCTCCCGCAAGCGGAAGCGACTGTTGCCTCCGCGCTCTCGGCGTATCGCGTTGGGAGCGTGGACTTCATGACGCTGCTCGATGGCCGCATGACCGTCAACAAGTATCGTCAAGAGCTCAACGTGCTCGACGCCGAGCAGGGGAAAGCGTGGGCTGAGCTGGAAATGCTCGTCGGTGTCACGCTGATCGATGCGAGCCGCCGGAGCGGTTCCATTGCCGCTCCGTTGACGTCAACAGTGGGGGGGCCACGATGAAACGCATACCGCGCATTGCGGCGTACGCGGTCGTACTCGCGCTTGCGCTGGGGACTGTCTTTCTGTTGACGCGCGGCAAGGACACGCCAACGGCGATGGCGGCAACAAAGACCAGTGGCGCGGCGACGCCAGCGCCGACGCTCGGGTCGCCGGTCTCGCTCACGCCAAGTGAGGCGAAACGCATCGGCGTCACATACGCCACCGCCACGGTCGGCGGCTTCGGAAGGGAAGTGCGCACGGTAGGTCAGGTGTCGTTCGACGAGACGCGCGTGCGCACGATTGCACTCAAGGTCGACGGTTTCGTCGATCGGTTGATCGTGAACGCGACCGGTCAGCCCGTGGCAGCCGGACAGTCGATGCTCACGATCTATTCGCCAATGCTGGTGACGGCGCAGGAAGAGCTGCTGCTCGCGCGTCGCCTGCGGAATGACGTCGCTGACGCGAGTAGCGAGACGCGACGCAGCGCGGACGAGATGGTGTCGTCGTCCCGGCGCCGGCTCGCGTACTGGGACATTCCGCTCGCGGAGATCAACGAGATCGAGCGCAGTGGACAGGTGCAAAAGACGGTGACCTTGCGTGCCCTGTCCGGGGGATATGTGCTGGAGAAGAACGTCACCGCGGGTCAGAAGGTCATGGCCGGCGAAGCGCTCTATAAGGTGGCCGATCTGAGCGTGCTGTGGGTGGAGGGCGAAGTGTTCGAGCAGGATATGTCCACGGTACTCCTCGGCGCGAGTGTGCAGGCGGAGTTCGCCGCGCTTCCAGGCGAGCATCGGATGGGGCGCATTTCGTACATCTATCCAACGTTGAATCCCGAGACGCGGACGGTTCGCGTGCGCGTCGTGTTTTCAAACAGGGATCTGGCGCTCAAGCCCGGCATGTACGCCACCCTGCGCATCGCCGGACGCGCGCGCGCGAACGTGCTCACCGTGCCACGCTCGGCCGTATTGTCGACCGGCGAGCGGAGCCTCGTGTTCGTCCGTGAGGCGAATGGCCAGCTCACGCCACGAGAGGTTTCCCTCGGTACGACCAATGACGATCGCGTCGAGGTGCTGCGGGGTCTCACAGCGGGAGAGACGGTCGTCGCGTCCGCGACGTTCCTCGTGGACGCCGAATCGAATCTCGGCAAGGCGCTCGGCGGCATGGGCAACATGCCCGGTATGGAAGTGACGACGCCGCCCAAGGCTTTGCCGACCACGCCGGGCAGAAAGGAGTAGCGACGATGCTGAAGCGCATCGTCGAGTGGGCGGTCGGCAACACCCTCATCGTTCTGCTGCTCACTTTCGCCGTAGTGGTCGGCGGCTTCTTTGCCGTCAAGCGGACGACGCTCGAAGCGTTGCCCGACTTGTCTGACGTGCAGGTGATCATCCAGGCCAACTACAGCGAGCAGGCGCCGCGCATCGTCGAGGATCAGGTGACGTTCCCGATCGCGACGGAGATGCTGAAAGTCCCAGGTGCGCGCACGGTCCGTGGCTATTCGTTCTTCGGCGTGTCGTTCGTGTACATCATCTTCGAGGACGGGACGGATCTCTACTGGGCGCGGTCGCGTGTGCTGGAGTACCTGAATGGTGTGCAGGGCAAGCTGCCGGCGGTGGTAAGGCCGACGCTGGGTCCCGATGCGACAGGGCTCGGCTGGGTCTACCAGTATGCGTTGGAAGACACATCGGGCAAGCTCGATCTCGCGCAGTTGCGCGGCGTGCAGGACTGGTATCTGCGCTACGCGCTGACCGCGGTGCCAGGCGTGTCAGAAGTCGCGTCGGTCGGCGGGTTCGAGAAGCAGTATCAGGTGGATATCGATCCGGCGAAGCTGCTCGCGTACGGCATTCCCGTGACGAAGGTGATGACGGCGATCCAGGCCGCGAACAACGACGTCGGTGCGATGACGATGGAGTTGTCCGAGCGCGAGTATATGGTGCGCGGGCTCGGTTACCTGAAGTCCATCGGCGACATCGAGAACGTCGTCGTCGGCGCGACGAAGGATGGCACGCCCATTCGCGTTGCGGAGCTCGGACGCGTGGCGGTAGGGCCGGCAATCCGGCGCGGGGTCGTGGACCTCGACGGCCGCGGCGAC
>JAQBPY010000004.1 GCA_028287285.1 Gemmatimonadota bacterium | reverse complement strand
CCGATCATGTGTTGGACGACACCGACGCCTGCGCTCTTCAGCTGGCGCTTGACGAGACAGATGGCGACTCTGGCGCAGCCGCCCTGCCGCGCCGCAACCGCGTGCTGGCGCGTGCCCGCGCCGCTGGCCCGGCGATGTTGCGACTGGATGTGATCGCCGAGTCACGCGTCGCCCACGCGTCGAATGGCCCAGAGTCCCCGCATTGTCGCGACGAGATGGCTGCCGACACGCTCAGTACGATGCCATTCGCGATGTTCCTGCGGGAGCAGGAGGTCAACGCCGAGGGGCGGCTCGCCGGAAAGGTGGTTTGGGCGCGGGATCTCGGCGCGCGAGACAGTTTGCTGCGCCAGGAGTTCGGTGTCCGGCAGTGGTACCTCTACAAGCCGGGCCGATCACTGGAAGACGTGGCGGAGTTCGTACCGGTCGTGGGGCGGCGGTGAGCGGAGAACGTCAGCAATTCTCGACGTCCGCTGAATCGTCATTTCTGCACTTTACGGTCTGTATCCTATAGGATACAGTAGATGTGATGCGTGTTGAAGAAACCGAGGCCGACCGCGACTGGATCAACCGCTTATAGGACCTCGGCACGCGTGCCCGCATTCAGGTGCGAGTCGACCGGCTTGTACGCGGAAACCCGGGTCGCACCGCCATCTCACCGGTGGCGCGAGCGAGCTGAAGATCGATGTCGGGCCCGGCTATCGTGTGTACTACATGATTCGCGAAACGCGCCTCCTGCTCTTGCTGGCGGGTGGCGACAAGTCCACTCAAGCGCGGGACATCGCGAAGGCGATTCGGCTTGCACGAAACTACGAGGAGTAACCCACATGCCAAAATCCGCTGCTAAGAAGGCGACTCGCACCAAGACGATGCCCTACGACGTGGCGGCGCAACTGCGTACGCCCGACGAAATGGCCGCATATCTCGATGCATGGCTGGCCGACGCCCCGGACGATGCCGCCGGCATCGCGCGTGCCTTGGGCGATATCGCCCGTGCCAAGGGCATGACCCAGGTCGCTCGCGACGCGGGGATGAGTCGTGAAAGCCTGTACAAGGCACTCGGCGCCGATGGGAATCCGAGCTTTGCCACGATTCTCAAGGTCGCTCGCGCGCTCGGGGTAAAGCTCCACGCGACTGCGGCGTGACGAGCGACGCCAGCGAAAAGCCTCGCGAGCACAATTCTCTATTTCAGTTGGAATCATCGCGCACCGAAAAGTTGCCCGGGATCGCATTGTCCGTCCATTCAGCGCGGAATATGCTGAGCCAGCAGGGGATGATAGGATGCCAGACCGCCCATGGCCCGATGGGAGCGCCGCGGCCGCGCATCTAGCTGTGTCTGACGTAGACCGCTTCTTCGTCTTGTTGCGAGCCGCAGATCCAACTACAAACATCTTCCTGCACTTGATGGGATGCGGTTCGTCTGGGCTGACTATCGTATACGGAATCGCGGTGGGTGCGTGAGAAATCGTTAAGGCTCTAACGCAAAGACCGCGTTCCTTGGACGACGCTCAACCTCTTCACCCACGGCCAGCGCACGGTCGACTGGGTGGCAGCGATCGCGGCCAAGTGCGATGATTGAGGTGTATCGCACTCTTACAATAGCCACGCTGAGATCCGTTCGGATGACTAATTATCGCCTTCAATCCGGTGGTCTTTCATCCGGACTCTTCTTGTTAGCGGCAGCGAGCTCACTCAGTCCAGGTTGCAGCGCAGTTGAAGGACAACCCGAGCGTCCCGCTCATCGGCTCCTGACGTGAGCGATCACCGGCTCGACTTCGTCGACCGCTGTCTGGATCGTATCAGCTCTTCATCCTCGGGCTGTGCCTCTTTGCGTTGGTCGCCCTCGCGTTTCATTCCGTCGCGCACGTGGATGAAGGGACGCGGCAAGTACTCGAGATCACCGACGACCTGATCTGCGCGGTATTCTTCGTCGACTTCGTGGTGCACCTTACCAGGGCACGGCACCCCCTGCACTATTTCATCACGTGGGGCTGGATCGATCTCCTGTCCAGCGTGCCGGCAGTTTCCTTTCTCCGTTGGGGTCGAGCGGCGCGCGTAGTACGTATCCTCCGAGTCCTCCGCGGCGCTCGCGCAACGAAGGTCATGGCCGAAGCGATCCTCGAGCGTCGGGGGCGCGGCCTGCTGCTGGCCGCGTTACTTGTCTCACTGCTACTCGTGGTCTTCGCCAGCATCGGCATTCTCCAGTTCGAAACGGCGCCGGAGTCGAACATCAGGTCGGGCAGCGACGCGCTCTGGTGGGCAATCACCACCATCACGACGGTGGGATACGGTGATCGGTACCCGGTGACGGGCGAGGGTCGCCTTCTCGGGTCGGTGTTGATGGTTTTTGGCGTCGCCCTATTTGGCACCTTTTCCGGCTTCGTCGCATCGTGGTTCGTTGGGACGCAGAGCACTCGGTCCGACGCCGAGATCGCTGCGCTCCGCGAGGAGATTCGCGTGCTTCGCGCCGAACGCCTGGCGGCGACCGTTCCGGCGCTGACGCCTTAAGGTTTTCTAAGATTAGCGTCGGCGCGCCGCGACCTGCAGGTTAGGCGGTCTTCGCCAACCCACGCGAGAACGCTCACCCACCAGCCGAAGGAGGCTGCACCATGCGACGGACGTTCCTCATCGCCGTGTTCGGGCTCGTGTGCTTCGCCCTGCCCGCCGCAGCGCAGCGCGGCCACCGCAGTTCCTCGCACAGCAGCCGGCCGCGCAGCAGCCGGTCCTACCGTGCGCCTTCGCCTCGGGCGCCGTCCTCGAGCCGAAGCCGGTCCATGAGCCCGCGACCGAGCTACGGTGGCGGGAAGCACTCCGAGAGCCACGGCGGCAACTTCAAGGGCGGGACCGGCGCCTCCTCGCACAAGGGCGGGCACTACACCAATCCGAAAACGAACAATCACTACGGCACCCACAAGAAGTGAGCACACCAGCCATGGCTAACCGGACCCGGTCCCAGTATCTGCTCGAGGCATACTTTGGGACGATCTGGGATCAGGAGCGCATCGAGATGGCGGCCGCGCTGCTCCATCTGGGTCGTACGGGCGACGATCCGTCGGCCATTCCGGCGTTGCTGTACGTCCTGAATAGTGACAAGGACAGCGACCTGCGGCTGGCCATCGTGGAGCTGCTGCACGCGCGGCGTGTTCGCGAGGCTGTTCCTGATCTCGCGAAGGCGCTCTTCGACGCCGATGGTCGGGTGCGATCGCTCGCGGCCGAGGCGTTGGCGGAGTACGCCGATCCGCGTCTCCTCGCGTCGGCACTGCCGGCGTTGCTGCAAGCCCTCTCAGATCCAGCGACTCGCGATTCGGCGCAGGCCGCAGTGAAAACGATCAGCGGCAAGAGTGCCGACAAGATCACGCCCGCGGAGCGCGAACGTCTCCGCATTGGCGACTCCGCTCAGGCTATCTGGCGAGAGCGCTTTGCGCCGCCGGCCGACGGGACGGGCGCGTAGTGGGGGATCCGGGAATGCATTCCCCCATCGTCGCAGCCGCGCGTACCGCGGCGCTTCGCCGCGCACACGCAGCTCGCGAGGACCAGCTCGAGTACTCCGGCGATGGCCGCGTCGCATTCCGATCACAGACCAGCTTCCACGAGGCCGGCATGGTGTTCGCGCGACATGATGTCGATCGCCGCGGGGGACGCGTGCGCAGGGTGCCCCACGGATCGGCCGAAGCGACGCACCGCGTCTGGCGGGATGATCCAGGAGTCGCGAGCTACTGCTCCGATGGAGAGACTGGGGGCAAGGCCGACGAGTTCGCGGCCCTGTTCGCGTGGATGGTGACGTCGCCGACGCGCGCGTACGTAAAGGACGTTCGAGAGGAGGATTTCTAAATTGGTCGATTGGAAGGAGTCCGCGAAGTTCGTTGCCGGTGAGCTCGGCGCGGCCGCGAAAGGCGCCGGAAAGCTTACCCAGAACGCCGTGCGGGCGATGACCGCTCCGACGCACGTCTGTAGTCAGTGTGGGTTCGCCGGCAAGCCCATCATGAAATCCAAGCAGAACGGGTGCTTCGCCCTCATTCTGCTGTTGTGCTTCGTCATCCCCGGCATCCTCTACATCCTCTTCACGTCCAAGACGTACCCCGTCTGCCCGAAGTGCAACACGTGGAACACGATGATCCCGATCGATGCTCCGAGAGCGCAAGCGCTGAGGCACACCGAGGAGAGTGTTCGGCACGAGCGCCCCTGTCCTTACTGCGCAGAGCCGATTCTCGTCCAAGCGCGCGTATGTAAGCATTGCGGGCGGGAAGTGGCGTGAGCGTGCAGAGCGGCTCCGCTGGTAGGGCGTTCAGTGGCGATGCGCAGATCGGCCGCCTTCTTGGCGACGTCGTCCGGTTCCGCTCGAGGCCGAGCTTTCACGGATCCGGCTGGGTCTTCAGCATCCACGACATGCGCCGAACACCAGAAGTTATCCGGCGAGCCACGCTCGTATTGCCACTGCTCCTCCTGACAGGCGGAGTACCGCTTGCTTCCTGTGGCGACATCACGGGAACGGGGGATAAGTGCACGAAGGGCTGCGCTTGCGGCGCGGCCTGTATTGATTGCTCAAAGACCTGCCGCAAGCTTTCAAATTACTACTGGACCGGGGTAGTGCCCGACTCGCTGACGCCGCGCTGAATGGATGATTTCGGCGGTGCTCTTATCGCCCTGCTCGTCACAACGGCGATCTTCGGCATCCCGATCGCCGTGTGGGTTCGGGAGGTCAGGAGAAGCGGCGAAACACCGCGAAGGAAAGACCGGGGCGCAACCGTTTCCAAGCGCAACAACAGCGTTGCGCCGAGTCCGGTCAACCGGCGATTGCCTCAATCACAGGCTGGCGCGCCTGCTTCCACCCATCGTCAAGCCGCCTCGCCACCTTGGTTTTCCATGCGTGAGCATCGACAACCATTCCGCGGTGAGGGCATCAACTCAGTGCCCGAACAGCTGCTCCTACCCGAATCGTATCGCGAATACATCATGCGGCGCTTCCGCGAATAGCGCTGTCAAGGACCGACGCCTGGATTAAAACAAGAGCGAGTGCCTCAACCGTCCTTTCGTCTCCTCGGGAGAACGTCCACCGGAATGCCAAGACGATCGGCGTGGCATTGCTCTCTGTAGCGGTTCTGGAATGCGTGGCGGGAGCTACTTGATAGTATCCGGGGAAATGCTTGACACGCTAACGCGCTCACGGCACGTTGCCTCTCCACCGCAGACATGTTCCGTGTCGAGCGCTCATTCGGGCGCGCGGATTACACTATGGCTTATTTCTCGCTTGCATACGCCTCTCACACTGCTACATCGGCGGCCAAACCCATATGTCCTCCTTTCGGCGATCGCGTCTTTAGGGCTTGCGCTCAGTGCCTGTTCGGGTGGCGGGGAGTCACGCAGCAGTGACGTTCAGGCAGGGTCCCCGTGCCAACCGACATTGGAGGTCGTGCGAGACTGCCTCGGGGCCATGTCCACGGTACCAAGGCCGCAGTCAGCCGGGGTCGCAGGTACTTCGTCACCGATCAAGTTTTATCTCGATCGCTCTGGCAGCATGTCGGGCTATCTGGATACGGCATTTGCTTCGAGCTTTGGCGTCGGTGCGGACCGCGAGAGCCTTCGCCAGCTCCTGAGTAGCATCGCGGGTGTGTCCGGCGCACGCATTGAGACATTTGGCTTCGGTCAACGTGTGGTGCGGGTGCAGGCGCAGTCGAATCAGGATGTGATGGGGAAGCTGGTGCGGCGGGAGTTCTACACAGACAACGACACGCGGCTCGAGGACGTACTCGACTCCCTCGCTGTCGACACGATGCGCTCGTCGGCACATATCATCGTGACGGATGGGCGGCGGGGGAGCGGCGCGGCGGCGCTCGCGCAGTACAAACGGCTGGGTGAGAGCGCGCGGGCGTGGACTAGCGATGGAGGGCATTCGTCGCCAGGGCTGTTTCTCATGCTGGCGCTGGATGCACCGTTCGTACAGGTGCGCGACGACAAGGCGGGCTGCCTGGCAAGCATGAGTGTGGCGCCGATTCGATGTCCGCTGTACGCCTTCGTCTTCACGCCTCGTGCCGGCAGTGCGGAATTGCTCGAGGCGCTGCGTGGAGTGCATGGACGCCTGTTCATGATGCCGGGGATGACGGACGAGGCGCTGGCGGTGACCGCTGCACGGTCGGGGGCCGCAGGCGCTGGTGATCTGCACGTCTTTCCAGCGCAAGGCGCGGTGCCACTCACGCTCCTGTACCACACCGATGCTGCGCCGCCGCAAGGAATCGCCAGGGTGAACGTGCTGGCGTCGTTGGCCACCCAGGGGAGCTTGGCGCGCTTCTCTCGCGACGATTCACTGGAGGTGCAGATCGCCAGTGCGCCGCTGCTCCACAACGCGAAGCCCAAGTGGACACCGGTGACGAATACGGCGAACGCATGGGCAGCGGTCACGAGTCACTCGCTGGACACCTCCTCTGGCGCGTTAGGGCTGATGTTGGAGCTCCGCGCCCGCCCGGAGGTGCCGCCGACGGCGTATCGCTTGGAGCTGGTGTCCACTGGCCGGCCGGCTTGGGTGGATAAGTTCGACGCGCCGGAGTTCGGAGACCTCACGCGCACTTACGGGCTGACATCGCTGTTCGCGTACCTTAAGCCGCGACAGACGACGTTGGCTACGCTCTTCGCGGGTGTATACTGAAAGATGCAGAAGCAGGTCCTGCGCGCAGCCTGCTCTCCAGCGAAGTGAAATTCTCGGGTACGACACGAGAGCCATTCCTTCGAGGCGCCCGTGACTACCACACTAGCAGAATGATCGGGTCCTTCGACAAGGCTAACCGATAGATGAAAGAACTCCTCTTGCATTTCTGGGCTTGGCCAAGCACGATCGCCATCGACCCGCTCGTCTGTCCGGTGTCGCCAAGCGGCGTGAGACAGACTGCGCAGGCGGTGGTACAGTCCGCTGACTGGCAGCGGGCCTACGGGATTGCGTTTGCTGTTACAGCGTTGATCGCGCTGGCGGCGGTGTTCCTGACTTTTGAGACGCGCGCTATGGGCGACCGATTCCGGAAGCGGTGGTGGAGGTCGCTCGGTGTCACGACGCTCCTGATAACAATTGTCGTGTTCGTGTGGCTGACTCGCGCATCCGTCCAGACATCAGGCTGTGAGTACGGCGCGGTGGCGACGACGATCCCGACTTCGTACGCGCTCTCACGCGCTAGCGTGGCCGTCCTGCAGACTCCGCTGCTCTTTATTCTCTGGACGGCGCTCGTGACGTTGCTCGGCAAGGTTACCCGTCGCTCGACGTGGTACAACAACTCGCAGTTCGGCTCGCTCTTCCATCGGTGACAATGCCAGGCAAAACGCTGTACTACTTCGCCGTTGGGGGCACGGGCGCACTGACGGTTGAGCCGCTGCTCATCCTCTGCGCGGCGGGCCTCGGGCCCCCGAGATTAGCTATCACCCTCATCGATGCCGATGCGGGTAATCCCGCATTCGGCCGAGCGCTTGCGCTCCTCAAGAGCTACGAAGAGGTCCGTACGAGCTTCGGGAGCCCGGAGTCAGGATTCTTTTCCACGGCGCTGATCCGGACGAAACGATCAGAGGCGGTGTGGTCGCCACTCGGAACGGACGAGGCGGCGCAGGGGGGCGGTTCCACAAGCCTTGCGGACTTTGTGGAGAAGGCGCGCATGACGGGGGAAGACGAGGACGCAGGTGCGCTGCTGGACCTGCTCTTCAGCGCCGAGCAGCAAAGGGAGCGGTTGCGCGAGGGCTTTCGAGGAAATCCTGCCATCGGATCGGTGCTGATGCACGGGCTTCGGAAGTCGGACTATTTCCGGGGGCTCAAGAGCAGCTTCACTGGCGATAGTGAGTCGGCCTTCTTCGTGGCGGGTTCGGTGTTTGGCGGCACTGGCGCGGCGGCCCTGCCGGTGGTTGCGCAGATCCTCGTGGCGGAGGGCATTGCGCCCAGCCGGATCGGTGCCGCGCTGATGACCCCGTACTACTCGCTTACGCCACCTTCGAAAGCGGAGCAGCAGAACGGGCGGCTCAAGCCAGACAGCGACGTCTTCCTGCTTAACACCGCGGCGGCGCTTCCCACGTATACGCAAGGCAACTCGGAGTACGGAACGCTTTACGTCCTCGGCGACCAGGAATCGCTGGCCCAACCGAGGAAGGTGTATTCGGCTGGTGGCCCCCCGCAGACGAACGACCCACACGGAGTAGAGATGTTTGCCGCACTCGCGACGCTCGACTTCTCGGGTCGCGAGGAGCGATCGGAGGTGTCCAAGCATTATTACGCGACGATAGGCAACCGAGAGCCGTCGTGGGGCGACCTGCCGATGTCACTGGACGCGCGGGCGACGCTCCGTGACTTCTTCCTCGCTTCGAACTTCTTCTTGCACTACTTCAAGGCGACGCGGACGGCCATCGAGCAACAGGACCTGGAGAAGAGCCTCAAGGCGGCTGCCTGGCTAGACCAAATTGGGCTGAAGGCTGACTTCGTACGGGAAAATGCGGCGGCGATGAACCGTCTGGGTGGATTCTTCGCCAATGTCTGGGCCTATCTCCACGCAATCACGACCAACTTCGTCCCTATGCGGTTAGTGTCATTCGCTGAACCATCAGCGGTCCGCCTGGCCATGCCAGGTGAGTACGCTTCGGCAGTGGACGTAACGGAATTCGCTCTGCCGATGGTTGAGAACTGCCTCGAGGGATACGATGCCAGACGCCGCAAGCGCTTCGGCTTCTCCACGAAGGAGGCAGATCGGCTGGAAGGGGCGGATGAGTATTTTAGCTGGTTCAACCAAGTGCCGCGCACCGATGCGAAGGGACTTCCGGGGTTCCTCCGCTACTTGCACGAGGGAACGCACCTCTTCGCCGAACAGTGGTATTCTGTTTCTGGCAATCGTCAGGGGCGCTGAAAGATGCCATCACGATTCCTGCTGCATCCATTGAAAGGAGGCGGAAGCCTCACGGCGGTCGCCCCGGGTCGTTTCGAGCCGATCAGGAACGCCGCCGTACTCAACGACATCGAATTGACTGAGACCGCCGACCTCGCGCGGCGAGGACGAATTTCGAGCATCCCGACCCCATGGGCACGGATGCAGCTATTCCGGGACGCGATCGTCAACGACGAGTTCAAGCATCCGTTCCACGATGAGGCGGTGAATGGCGTTCTGGATACGCTGGAGCTCACGCTTTTCCAGGAACATATCGATGGGTTCGATCTTCAGGCGCGTTCAGTGAACCTCGCACTGATCGAACAGACAGCCGCGGCGAACGCAAAGGACGGCATTGTGAAGTTCGCGGATGCACTGGCGGATCTTGCGCCGACGGTGAACCGCAAGTCGAAGGAGAAACTGAAGTCTCTCCACATCATCGTGGCTGGCAAGGCGCGAAATTCGCCGATTGTGTGCGCAACGTCCCCGTTCACGCTGTTCTTCACTCCCGAGACTCGGCATGTCGTCATTCCGGGCTACTACGAGCCGCATCGTGCACTCCGCCCGCTCAGTCAGCGTCCACCGGCGCTGGCGTGGTACGTCCGCGACGTCCTGCTTCCGCAACTGACAGGCGCATCGAACCCGGGCGCGGCGCTTCCAGAGATGCAGGCTCTAGTAAACCTGTTCAACAAGCAACTCACTGCGGTGGAGCTACCGGCAGAGCAATTCCAGCAGACGCTGCGTACACGCGTGTCGTCCATCGAGCCCGTGGAAGGGATTCAGCTGTTGCACCTCATAGACCTGTTAGCTGACAGTCCGCTGCAGATCAGGGGTACCCGAAATGTCGGTGGTGTTTACCCTCCGCTTGTAATCGACAACTCCGGGAACGCCCGTCAGCGTAAGTACTTCGCTTGGCTGTCCCGCCCAGATGGCATCGACGTCGACGGCAAGACGATGGATCGCGGCGTGCTGCCAGGAACCCCGTGGAGGATTCCGTGGATTGAGCCGACAGCCGAGTTTCTTGCCGATGAACTAATCATCCTCGATTCGCCACTCAATGGCGACCGAATATTTGGCGCCGGCAGCGAACAAGCACCACTAGGCGCGTCAGCGGACGCGCTTAAGGTGCTGCTCCCGCTAAAGCCGCGATATTTCGATTTCTTCGCGCCAGCCGACGTCCACAAGTACCTGAACGTGAAGGCAGGGGGCGCCGGAAACGCCATGCGTGTGGACGTGACGCTGACGATTCCGACGGCGGGTGGCGACGTCGTCGTCTCTAAATCCTACTCCGGCGGCGATCGGTTTGACTCGTCGTTGAGTATGTGGCCCGGCTTCGTGGTGAATGCGCCGGTGGATCCGGCCGAAGGAACCCCCGTCACGCGCTGGAAGGACTACTACCTAATCCACGACCTTCAGGGTGGGCACGCGGACGAGGTTTCCATTGCCATCGGCACAGCCGACAACGGACGGACCGATTCCGATATGCGACAGTTTGTGCGCGCCGAAGGGACGTCGGTGCACCACGTCTCGGCCCCGCCAGCGTTTATCCACATTAGGACGCGCCGACACGGGCACTCGGCCGAGGGAGTGATCCTTCCGCGTCTGCGGGCGCTCGACGCGCCGACGGATACACCGTGGCAGGTGGCGATCGATTTCGGGACGTCGAATACGGTGGTCGCGTATCGGCCGGTCGGCAGCTCGAATGCGAATGAGGCCAAACCTCTTGCGATCACGCAGGCCACGCGGTTCGACTTGACCCAAGGTACGAGCCAGGGTGTCACGACGTTCTTCGATACTTTCTTCTACCCGACGCCAAACGAGGGAAAGCCCTTTGCGACAGTGATCCTGAAGGGTCGAACGGAGCTCGCGAGCGCGGAAGCGATAATTCCGGGTCTGACGGCTAACATTCCGTTCCGCGGGGAAGTCGTGGGCGGCGACGCAGGCGCGGGGAGATTCAGCAACGAGATCGTCGACAATCTCAAGTGGGGGGGCGGAGGAGCAGACACCAAGCGGCTGACCAAGCTGTTCCTGCACCAGGTGCTCCAGCTCGTGTACGCGGAGGCTCTGGGTCGCGGAGTGAAGACGGCTGGCATGCGCATACGATGGTCATTTCCAATCGCGTTCTCGACGACGAAGTTGGAAACGATGGAGCAGCAGTGGCGTGCGAACGTGCAGTCGTTCGCACAGACAATCGGGCATGCGGCTATTCTAGAGAAGGATGTCTCGAGTGTGGACGAAAGCACTGCGTCGATGCGGTACTTCAGCTGGCTGGAGCCGTTAGGTCGCGACAGCTTCTCGAAGAGCGCGAAAGCATTGAAGCTCACGTGCGACGTGGGTGGGGGGACCACTGACGTCACGGCATACGCCCTAGGTAACGCCGTGTTTCGCTCCTCCATGCTTTTCGGTGGGCGGGATCTCATCGGGCATAGTGACGACGAGCGGTCGATTTTCCGACATATCTACCGTTGGGCGCGCGAGAATGGCCTCAGACGGTCCACGGACAGCGTGATCGAGCGGTACCCCTCAGACCACGCGCGCTTCTCCTACTTGGTACGGTTACCGTGGTTCGAGGAGCAGAAGGGCAACCTAGCGGCGGAGCCATGGTTCGCCGACGTGCAGGCGTGCATCCTCTACTTCTACTCCTCGATCCTCTACAATATCGGCCTGCGGCTCCGCACGGTGAACGACACGGGTATAGCGCCGCCGGACATGATCTTCTTCGGCGGGAATGGAGCTAGCTATCTAAACTGGCTCACACAGTTCAACCCGTGGAACTCGTCGCGGCTCGCGCCGGCATACACCGAAGTCTTGCGTTCCGCCCTCGAACGGGGGTTTGGAAAGTCGGTGCAATCGGTGAAGATCCAGACCAGCGGCCAGCCCAAGATGGAGGTGGTGCTCGGTTTGCTGATTGACGGAAACGACGACAGAGTCACGGAGGTGGATTCTACTAGCCCCGTAGGCGAGAGCATCGTTTTCGCAGGCGGCAGCCGCGCAGCAGGATCGCAGCTAATCTTGGCGGACCTCAAGGGTAGCCTCGGGTCGCTTAGCTATACGCTACCCTTCCCGCAGTGGGAGATCAGCGAGTTCAACCGCAGCTTCATCGAGAGCTTGGGGACATTGGTAGTGCGGGCAGATACGAGATGGCGCGGCGTGGAGGGGCGAGTACGGACTGTGCTGGCAGAGTGCACAGAAGACTTCTACGACAATCAGGTCAAGTCAGAGCTTGGCCAGCTCTCACCTGACGAGGTTGGCTCGATCTCGCTATTCACCGTGGAAGCGGCCCGCACGCTGCGACATCTCGAGCGTCAACTGTTCGGAACGGCCTGATGGCGCGCCATGCCGGGACAGGGCGGAAGCGGCGGACGGGGCGACCTGCACCTAAAACGCGCGTCTCCTTGTGGTCCGGGGTCCTGGCGCTCGCGCTGGCACTCGTCATCATCGGCTCGCGACAGCTGCCGCCTCTTCGGCAGACCAAGTCGCAGAGCAAGGAGAGTCACCCTGACACGATTCAGGCGGGTACACGCGCGGTCCCCTCATCGGCAAAGTCTTCGGTTTTGGGTTCGGCGGGTGTTCCTCCCTCGCCACCCGCGTCCATCCCGGACAGCGGCGTAGAAGCCAGCACCAGTTTGAAGCCATCTGACGCCCCGTCAGGAACCAGTTCGCTTCTGCTCTACGCCTCTCTGGTGCTAGCCGTGCTCAGCCTCGCGGGCGTTGCGTGGTTACTCCTCTTCCAGTCACGGCTCAAGCGCGAGGTGCGTTCGTTGGCGTCACGCGTGCATCGGGCTTCCGAGGACGCAGTGAAAGCGCGCACAGCGGTGAATGCGCCACCAAAACAATCCAACGAACTTCGTGAGCTCCAGCTAAAGGTGACCGCGCTCGAAAAAGAGAACGAGAAACGAAAGGAGAGCGCAAGTGAGGCGCAGCGACGCGAGGGAACGCCCGATCGGAAGATCGCGACTCTCAAGGCTCTGCCGATACTGGACGTTCCTGGGAGCGGAGTGGAAACTCAAGAGTTCATCCCTGGGGCGGTGACCGCGGAGGAAATCATCGAACGGACGAACAGCAGTCGACCCATGCTGGAGATCCACTGGAAGCCAGGGTCGCCGAGCGCACACGTGCGGATCCATTCAGAGTTCGTGTTCGCCGCGCTAAATGCCGACTTTCTCCGCGGCGCGTTCGAGATCGATGGCGCGGGCGGGCCGGGTCACTACGAGACGATCGAACCTGCCGTGGTGACATGGAGTCACGACGCCCGCACGGGAACTATTCAGCGACTCGGCCGCGCACGCGCGCGAACTTGATCCCGATTCCATGACAGCATACGAGTCACCCGGGCATACCGGCCGTCTGAGACCTCCGACTCGTGGCGACTACATCGGCTTGTTCTTAACGCTGGTCGGTTTGAGCGTGTTTGTGACCAGTGTCGTCCTGCAGCCACCTTGGCGGCGAGCCGACCTATCGGGGGAGCTCTTGTTGCTCAACCTGTTTAGCTTGGCACTCACCACTTTTGGATTCGTGTGGAGCGTCTTCAAGGATCTGAAGTGGCTGCACCGGGAGGAGTTGGACATCGACTTTGTGCTCCGCCTTCCGGAAGGCGGTGACATCCGAGGGGTGCTCAAACGACGAAACAACGAGCACGGCGGCTTCGGGGGACTGGCGTTTCAGGTACTCCGATTGGCACCCACTGGCGGTTCGATCGGCGTCGAAACGTTGCTTGACGACCGAGCGTCCCGCGTGTTCAGGGTAAAGGATGGCTCCGCTGACGAAGGCACTGTCCAAGAGGCCGAGCTTCGTGCCATCGCCATCTCGCGGTCATCATTCATCGGATCCGCCGCGCGTTATGTTGCTGGCCTCCTCCTTCTGTTGACGGTGCTCGGCACCTTCATCGGTGTGAAGGAAGCACTTCCGGGACTTGTGCAGGCGCTTCGGAGCGCCGGCACTTCCGAAGGTATCGACCCGAGCCAGATGGCCGCCGCGCTGGACAACGTTCGCTCCGCGTTCGGATCGAACCTCAGCGCGCTCCTGGGCTCGATCGCGCTCGGTCTCGCGGCCTTTGGACTCGGCACCGGCCGACAGATGATGCTTGCGCGACTAGAGCAGGCGTCCGGCGACTTGTACCTCGAGATTCGGCGATCCGCGGGCGGCTCGACGCTCAGCGCGGCAATCACGCAGCTCGCGGACGCCAGCGGCAAGATGATCGGTGTCGCGGACACGCTCGACGGCTTCAAGGACGCGATCGACGACTTCAGCTCCGCAAGCGACCAATCGTTAGCCGGCACGCGACAGATGCTCACGACGCTACTGGACCAGCAGCACGGAAGGTTGGCCGAGCGGAACCGTGAAGAGGTGACACGGCTCGAGCGACAGATGACGGAGACCGCGACCGCTGTTCAGCAGGCGACGCTTGAGTTCACCGCCCTCGTCGCGACGCTGCGGAATCAGGACGGTGTCGTAAAGGCCATGACGGACCGGATGGACCGAGCCATCGCACAGATGGATCTGTCCCGATCTGAATTCTCCTCGTTTGCCGACGGCGCTACGCGCACCATCTCGGATCGCCTCGAGCAACTTGCGCGCGGCTCCCGCAGGCAGGCTAGGTTCGGAAAGCAGGCGGTGGAGCAGTATGAGTTCATTCACCGAGGCCTCGAGCAAATGATTGTGGAGGCAGGAGCGCTCTCGCAGGCGGTTGCGTCCGCGGAATCGTTGCGCATTGCCAGCGCCGAGAACCTCGCTCGCGTCACTGCCGAATTAGTGGCCGGTATGATCAACCCGTCGGTGACGCTGCTGACGGAGAAAGTAGGTGCACTTCCGGAAGGCGTGAGCATCGGCGTACGAGAAGGGCTGAAGGATGTAATCAAGGATGCAACTTCGCAGTCCGCGCGAGAGGCAGCGCGCGCGGTGGTTGCGGAGTCACAACCTGATAGGGAGGCAACGGCGCCACTGCAACGCAGCCTCGACCAGTTGACTCGTTCACTCCGTGCCCTGAACGCCGAGATGAGCGTACCGCTATGGCGCCGGGTCGTGCGGCTGCGTCGTTCCGAGAAAAGCTGAGCGAGCGTGGCGGGCGACTATGAGGAAGGAGAATACGGATCTGACATGTCGGGGCACGTGGGCCCCTGGCCGGCCTTCGTCGACCTCTTCGCCGCGTCGACGCTGATTCTGCTTGTCTTCTTCCTCGTGATGTCGTTCGTGTTCCTGAAGTCGCGTGGCAACGGCGTGCAGATTCAGCAGCTGAAGAAGGAGCTAGAGGCGCTGGCGCAACGCGATCATCAGAGCTTCCAAGTGCTGCAGGAGGGAACAGACGTTCTGATCGTGATGGAAGAAAAGGTGACTTTCCCCCAGAATCAGTCCTCGTTGGACAGCCTACGCATTGACGCGCGCGAGGCACTGCGCAACATCGGTTGCTTGATCTTCGACAAGGAGGCGGCAATCACGCAGACGTGCCCGCGGGTGGCATCGCCGACTATCGCAGGACGATTCGAATCCTTGATTCGGGAAGTGGAGGTGGTTGGTCACGCGGACCGATGGAAGTTCCGCGCCGGCGCTGGGCAGACCAATTGGGGTCTCTCGGCGGCGCGAGCAGTGACGGTCGCCCAATTTCTCGTTGACAGCGTCGGCTTGAATCCCTGCATCATCGTGCCCTCTGGGCGCGGCGAATTCTTCCCACGCGACCCGCGCCACCAGGCAACGAGCTCACGCGACACGCTCAACGCGCTCGACCGACGCATCGAGCTACTCCTGCACCCGAAAGTGGTGGGCCATGCGGACGCAGGACGTCCGGGATGCCGAGCCCGCTGATGGAACCGCTGAACGGCATTGCCCGGCTATCGCCGGGTGCCTGGGAGCGCCTTGCGCAGAATGTCTCTCCGTCCATCGCAAACGAGGCAGGCCATGAGCGCGAGCACGTCGCTGAGTGGGAAGAGCAGCTTCGCGGCTGGTGGGCGGCACTGACTGATCTCTGGCCGACGACGCCGGGCACGCAACCGGCCGTTCAATTGACGACGAAGCGATTCGTGCGGCTGGCAGGAGGGCAGCGTTCCGAGATGGCGCGCGCCATTCGGGGACAAGCACTTCCATGGCTGGTCACGGAGCGGCCACTCGCAGACCTGCTAGCCCGGGGAGACGATCTCTGCACTGTGGCGAGCGGGATCATCGACCTCGTGACCGGTATTAGGACGGAGGCGGAGCAGATCGCGCGAATGGAGGAAGAATTCAGCACGATCATGCCACGGGCTTGGGGGCGAGCGACCGCCGAGCGGGGGCTAACTGCATCAGCGCTCGATCAGATTCGGACGAGAGACGAGCTCGAAGCCTTCACGCTGCGACTACGGAACGCGAGAGTGATGTTGGTCGAGCGTCTCAGCGAATTCCGGGAGTGGGTGCAGGGCCGCGAAGTCAGGGACGCGGAAACGTTAATGGCAGGCGTAGCCGACTCTTCGCTCGAAGAGCGCTTCGACGTGCTCATGACGCTTTCATCGATCGATCGGGGGCCGGTGCAGCGGCGGACGACGAGCGAGCTCCGGCGCGTCATGCGCGATCACCTTGAGCAGGTCGTCGAGCAGGCTCCGATCAGGGGGCTAGACATTCCGGTGCGCATCGCGCAGCAGTATTCGGCCATCGACGGCGACGCCACCATCACTGCCGACGAGATATGGAGTTATGCACGCGCGATGGTCGCAGAAGTTGACTCTCACAATAGCAGCGCGAGGAGATAGCCTCGTGTCACGACGACTGCATGCGACGCCTCTGGACGCGAAGACTATCGCCATTCGTGAATTCGATACGGCGGAGATCGACCTAAAGTTTGACGCGGCGCTTACACCGCTCCTCGTGCTCCCGTCGGAAAACGACGATTTACGACGCCGCCGATCTGTGCAGGTGGTGGTAACAGTTCCGGGCACTGGCGGTGCGCTGGATCGCAGCGAAGCTGACGCAGTGAGGAACTATTTTGAGTGGGAGTCTGGCGACTCATTCTGGTGGAAGACGCAGTACCCAGCGTACTTCGACGTGGAACGACTCACGACCGATATTCTGGTTGGCAAATTGACACGGCGCGGCGGGATCTTGCCGGTTGCTGGAGCGCCCGGTCGGAGGCCGGACGCCAGCCAAGGGACGCACTTCTTCGGCACGTACGCGACTCGCGAACCGGATGCGGCATTCGTGCGAGACCTGCCGGAGCTCCTGCCTCCCGTGGATGGAGAGTATTTGTTCGAGAGTGCGCGCACCCGCGAGCAACGAGCGCGGTTCCCAACCCTCGGACCAGAAATCGTCCGACTGCGGACGATGAAAGACGTCGTCCTCCGAGAAAGGGGCGCTCTCGTGGAAGAGGGGCAGCGCCTGGCAGCGCTGGGATCACAGCGGCCTGGGTCGGTGCCGGAAGTACTCCACCAAGGTACGCTAGAGAGCGGCGCGCTCCGGGGGCCGTTCATTGCGTCACGACCGGCGATCGGGCTGGAGCCGACCGACCTTTTCGCAGGGCTGAGCGGCGCGACCGTCATGCAGCGGGCGACGGTCATCGGGGGCGCGCTGCTCGACGTCGCACGCACGATGGCGGTCGCACACTCGCTCGGATTCACCACTGGAGCGCTCTCGCCCGGGCTACTGAGGCTCAGACCGGCTTCATTGCAAACCCCCGATCGCGGCCTGCCCCTGTACGCCATGCTGGCCGCTATTCCCGGTGCGCCGAGCGCGAAGACGTTCGCGATGCTGACCGCTCGCTATCCCATGGAGGACAAGGAGTACCTCCGGATGCATCCGGGGGACGTCTTGGTCAAGAGTAGCGAGCAGGACCTCCGCAGTCTCGGTGCCCTGGGGCTCTACCTGCTCGCGATCGGAGGCGTGGGGAGCGAGCTGTGGCTGGACGAGATGATGAAAAGATTGGTGAAGGATGAGTTTTCGCACGTTCAAGAGGTCACGGACTGTTTGGTCGGGTTGCTTGGGTACCGCGCAGGAAGAGGACCGGCCCAGTAAGACGAAGGTCTGACCCTTTCTCACGACTCTTGCTGCTGATTGCCGATTTGTCCAAGTTTGCCATGTAAGCGTGCGCTCTGGCGTGACGCGCTTTGAAGCCGGAGTTTGGCTGCTCGGCAAGCCATGCCACATAAGATCGTACGATGGCGCGCGCCACGCCTTGAAGGTAATCGCTGCAGGTGAAGAGGAGGAAGAAACTGCCGACAGTTCACCTTAGCCGCATATTGAGTCATTCGCCGCCCGCCATCGCCGGAGCCGCATAATGGGTCTGTACTTTCGCAAGAGTGTGAGAGTGGGACCGCTTCGCTTCAATTTCTCAAAGTCGGGAATTGGGCTCTCGGCGGGCATTCCCGGGTTCCGCGTCGGCATGGGACCCCGCGGCAACTACGTCCACATGGGGCGGGGTGGACTGTACTACCGCGCAACGCTGCCGAATGCGTCGAGCAATACTCTGACTCGACCGGCGTCAAGCCGTACGATACCCAGTCCGGTCGCTGATCCGACTCTTGGGCCAGAGGTGGCCATAGATTCGGGTTCCGTTCTCGCGATGGTTGATCACTCTGCCGCAGGATTGCTCTACGAACTAAACGAAAAAAGGAGCCGGCTCCGATTGGCGCCCTCCGCCGGGGTTCTTTCGATCGTGCTCCTGTTCTCGCTGCGGCCCAGGCTTCGCGACGAGATGGAGGTGACTCTCGCCGTCGTATGCGGGCTCTTATGCCTGGGGGTCTACTACTGGGATGCCTTCAGGAAGACGACAGTCGTGATGTACGAGCTCGAGGATGAAGCATTAGACCGATATGAAACTCTTCATGCGGCTATTGGCGAACTCCGAAAAGCCAAGCGCATGTGGCACGTGAGCTCCAGTGCCGTAGTTCTAGACCGTAAATACCACGCAGGTGCATCGTCTTCTGTCCGGCGAGCCAGCACGAGTGTTGCCGTTGGATCACCACCGTTTGTGAAAAGCAATGTCGACGTGCCGTCGATAGGAGTCGGCCGACAACGGCTCTTTCTGTTTCCCGATCGCATCCTGGTCTTCGACGCGGGAAAGGTCGGCGCCGTCAGCTATGCTGACCTCGAAGTGAAACGCACCACGACGCGGTTTGTCGAGGAGGGGGGAGTGCCCGGGGATAGTCGCGTTGTCGACCGCACGTGGCGCTACGTAAACAAGAATGGCGGGCCCGACAAGAGATTCAAGGACAATCGCGAGATACCAATCTGCGAATACGAAGAGCTGAACTTTCGCAGTCCTTCTGGACTCAATGAACTACTTCAGATGTCACTTGTTGGAGCTGGATTGGCACTGGAGGCTTTCCTGCGCTCTCATCCAAGTGAACCGCAGCGACTCGTGCAGGGGTTAGGCAGTAGACCCAGCGCGCGGAACGGATAAAGAACCCACTCGCTCACGCGCGATAAACCGCAACACACTAAAAATAGGCAACGTCTAGCTGTCTTCGATACCGGCGCTGGGACACGAAGCCGTTCTTCTTCATCGCGCCGAGGCTTCGCCGCCTCGTCATCGCTATCGCCAGAACGACAACAGCCGCTCGTTCACGCTCTTGCTGCCTTGCATTCGTCCCGCCCTCGCCGCCGTGGCGGATATCGACGGATTCATCGCACTGCCCGCCGCCGCGAAGGCGGCCAGCGTATTCTCATCCGGGAGTATCACCTCGACCAGCGAACCACTGATGCGGAGAGTCGTCACCGACTCCTCGCGAGAAATGAGTGGCACGAAGGGAACTCCGGGGGGGCGAATGAGCGAGAGGATCAACACGCGATCGTACCCGGCCGCCAGGTCCGCGTTGTCCGACGAATAGTAGCCGCCGTCGAAATAGTGCTCGCCTTGAAAGAAGAGCAGCGGCATACCGAAGGAGGCGGTCGTCGCAATGACCGCATCAACCACGTCGAGACCACTGTCGCGATCGAACACGCGTCGCTCTCCGGTTTCGGCACTGACGGCGGGAATGAGCACGCGTTGCTCCGGCCATGTCTCCACAGGAAGCTGGCCTGCGACGATCTCGCGTCGATCGGCACCGGTTCGGCCGCCCGCTGCGGCGAGCGCCAGTGCGCCCACTCTTCGCAGAATCTCAGCAGGGCTACCGCCGTCGGTCCTCGCTCGAGTCA
>JAQBPY010000441.1 GCA_028287285.1 Gemmatimonadota bacterium | reverse complement strand
AGGCGCGAGTTGTGCATACTGCGGGGGACGTGGAACACCACGTCCCCCGCAGTGTATCCAGGATATATGACGCATCCAATGACAAAGCTTCTCCCGAGCCTGCTGGCAGTTTCCCTGTTCGCGGTTTCCGCGCATGCGCAGGACTCGGGTCGGACCCTGACCGTTGCCGGCGCGCCAGCGCGCGTCACCACCGCTGATTCAGCCGACACAGCCGAGGGCGGACGCAGCTGGTTCGTTTCGCTGCTGCGCAAGATTGCGCGGCGCAGTGATGACCCCGAGCCGGCAGATACCGCTGGCGCCGTGACGCCGGAGGCCAGCGAGGTGGTGGCCACGGAAGCGGCCCTGTCAGCGCACTCCTTCAAGTCCCACAAGGACAGCCTCGCGTGGGAGTCTGCGCGCACGGTCGCCGAAAAGTCGAGCGGCTATCGTGTGGTGGTCGATGTCTTCGCGAAGGAGATGCACGTCCTTGACGGCAATGACACCCTGCGTTCGGCCCCTGTCGCCACCGCGATGAACGCGACGCTCGAGTATGGCGGCCGCGTGTGGCGCTTCGAGACGCCGCGTGGCGTGCGGACCGTGCGTGCCAAGGACAAGGATCCCGTGTGGACCCCGCCCGAGTGGCACTATGCGGAAGTCGCTACCGAGCATCACCTGAAGGTCGCGCAACTGCAGCGTGGGCATCCGGTGAAGCTCAAGGACGGCACGAAGCTGTTCGTGAAGGGAGATGAGGTCGGAATCGTTCGTCCCGGCAGCAAGGAATTCCTGCCGATGGTGCTGGACGAGCATATCGTTTTCGACAACACGCTCTTCATTCCGCCCGCAGGAACGCAGAACAGCAGGATTGCCGGAGAGCTCGGTCACTTCCGCCTCGATCTGGGCGACGGGTACCTGATGCACGGCACCCCGTACGCGAAGTCAATTGGCGCCGCCGTCACGCACGGATGCGTGCGACTGCGCGACGAGGACATCGAGTGGCTGTACGAGAACGTGCCGGTGGGCACGAAGGTCTACATCTACTAGCTCTCGCTGTCGCTGGTCATCGAGCAGTGAGCCGGTGAAGGACTACCGGCTCACTGTTTTTTTTGCGCCTGTTCGGACCAGCGCGGCACGGCAAGCCCGCCGGCATCCTCGTAAAAGTGGATCGCGCCGGGCGAGAACTGCTTCGTGAGCAGGATGATCTGCCCCGTGTGCAGCGCGAAATGCTCCACCACGTGGTAGACCGCATCGAACACCGAGACCTCGCGGCCCTGAATGGTTCGGCGCGACAGCAGGTCCGACGGCGAGAGGCCGGCGATGACCGCGTCGGCCGCATCGAGCGTCCCCCGAAGGCGTTCGAAAAGCTCCGAGGCGCTTTGCCCGCCGTCGGCAGCAAATTCGGCTGAGCGCAGTCGAGCGTCGCTGGCCCCCCCGACGCTACTGACAATCCACTGCCGGATATTGCCTTCGAGATGCAGGAGCAGATTGCCGATGCTGTTCGAGGCAGCGTCGGTCCGCTGCCAGATCGCGTCGCTCGGCAGCGCGTCCAGGCACTGGCGAATCTTCGCCGGATACTCGTAGCCGAGGTAGTGTCGCGAGCGCTCGATGAACTGCGCGTCGATGGTCATGGAGTGCGAAAGGGGGGAATGCAAACGGGGGCGCCTGTCGGCGCCCCCGCAAAGAAAGCACACGGCTGGCGCTAGGGCTTGATCTCCACCGGTGTTCCGATGGGAACGGCGCTCCAGATCTGCTCGATCTCCTCGTCCGTGAGCGCGACGCATCCGTTGGTCCAGTCGTTGACGCGGTGCGTTGCACCGGCGGCGCCAAGCCCGTTCGGCAGGCCGTGGATCATGATGTCGCCACCGGGCTGAACGCCTGCGGCGATGGATCGGGCCCGGTGCGCGGCATCGGGATACGAGATGTGCAGGGCCAGATGATAGCGGCTATTCGGCTGGCGGGCGTCGATGTAGAAGACACCCTCTGGAGTGCGCTTGTCGCCGGCACTCAACTTGTCGCCGAGCGGACGTCCGCCGAGCGCCACGAGATAGCTCCGCATCGGCTTGCCGTCGCGGAAGAGCGTGAGCACGTGCGCCTTCTTCTCGACGACGATGCTGTCGGCCAGGCCAATGGGCGGCAGCAGCGCCGCGGATGCAACGACGTGCGGCGCCATTCCAGCCATCGGAGCGGGCGCGGCAACAATCATATTTGCGGAGAAAACACTGACGAGCAGAGCGTGGAGCATGGCTCGCTGGAGGCGGGAGGTGGCCAATACTACACCTGACTCCGGTACCGTGTCCAGTACGGATTCAGCTTGGTCACGCATTTGACGACCGATCTCCAAAAAGGTTGCAGGTCTCCACGTTCCAGCCTTTCACGGGTATTTGCGCCTGATGGCGACGGTTCGTTCCAGCTCATCGCGCGCCTGGAGGACCTTCTCGCGCAAATCGCGCGGCAGCCCTTCGCGCCGCCTCAGGACGGCGTCCACCGAGGCAAGGGCACCGGCCGAGCGCTGACCGTCCAGCGTAGCTGATACCCAGTTGCCCAGGAAGAAGATCCGCCGGTTGCGCTGCACCCACGGCAGGCTGTCGAGCGCAGGCACGAGGTACGGACGCGTGAGCTCCTCGTGCTCGGGATCGTGGAAGGCGCGAAGGCTCGCGGTCACCCAATCCTCGTTCAGGTTCCGGTCGGAGAAATAGCGCGTCCAGTAGGTCGCCTTGGTTGCGGAATCGGGCTGGGCGGCGGCGGCGACGAACGCGCGACGTCGCCCTTCGGAGGTGGAGTCGCGGCGGCTCTCGTTCGCGAGGCGTGCGGCGGCATTCGGAGCTCCGCGAGCCACGAGACTCGTGACGATGGCCCAGCGCGTCGGAGGGCGGAGGGGCGCGCCTGCAGCGGAGGAGCTGTCGAGCAATGCGTCCATGTGCGCGAGCGCGTCGCGCGAGCGTGCGAGCCCGATCCAGGTGTCGAAATGATTC
>JAQBPY010000440.1 GCA_028287285.1 Gemmatimonadota bacterium | reverse complement strand
TGACGGGGATTGAACCCGCAACCCCCGGTGCCACAGACCGGTGCTCTAACCAATTGAGCTACAGCCACCATGTCCCGCCGCACCTGCACGGGGACCTCTCCTGCAAAAACTACGGGAGAGCTTGAATCGTAATCTGCCGAGCCACCCTTATCAACTGCTGAGTCCAGGCAGTCTCGACTACTTCGCCCGCTCGATGTACTCGCCCGTACCCGGATTCACGCGAATCTTGTCGCCCGTAGCCACGAATTCCGGCACGTTCACCGTGACGCCGTTGTCCAGCTTGGCGGGCTTGGAGGAGGCCGTCTTCGTGGCCGTCTTCATGACCGGGTTCGTCTCGACGATGGTCAGCACCATCGAGTTCGGCAGCCGCACACCGATGGGTTTTCCGTCGTAGAACTCCGCCTGGATCTTCATGCCCGGCTGCATCCACGGTGCGTTGTCGCCCAAGGACTCCTCGTCCATCTCGATCTGGTCGAAGTTAGTGGAGTTCATGAAGTGGTACGTGCCGCCCGCGTCGTACATGTACTCGAGCTCATGCGTTTCCATCCACGCCGGCTCGATGGAATCGGCCGCCCGGAAACGATGATCGAAGCTCGATCCGGTGCGAAGGCTCTTCAGCTTCGCCTGCACCATCGCGCGGAGGTTTCCCGGCGTATGATGACGGAACTCCACGACGCGCACCGGCTCGCCCTCGAAGACGATGACCATGCCGCGGCGGATCTGTGTGGCGGGAACTGCCATGAATACCTGTCCAGAATGAGCGTAAAGTAGAACAGCCTTTGAATTTAGCTCCTTTCGAGCCCAACTGGCAATGGGTCTACGGCTTGGGGGCGAGCACGGGCTCCAGCGCCCGCCACACGTTCTCCGTGACCTTCCGCTCCCCCTCCAGGTTCGGGTGCACCCCGTCGCCCTGGTTCAGCGACGGCAGCCCAGCCACCCCGTCCAGCAGGAAGGGCATCAGGGTCACGCCGTACTGCATCGCCAGCTCCGGAAACATCGCGTGGAATCCACGCGTATACTCAGCACCGAAGTTCGTGGGAGCCTCCATCTGCGCCAGCACGATTTTCGCCTCCGGCCGTTCCTTCCTGATGCGCGCCAGAATCTGCCCGATCGTGGCCCGGGTGGCCTCGATATCCTGTCCGCGCAGTCCGTCATTCGCTCCTGTTTCCACCACGATCACCGCGGCGCTGTCCTGGAGCACCCAGTCCAGGCGGCGCAGCAAGCCGGCCGACGTCTCGCCACTCACGCCGGAGTTCACCGTCTGGTACGCGAGCCCGCGAGCGTCGATCTTGTGTTGTATCTGTTGCGGATAGGCGCTGTCGGGATCGAGTCCCAGGCCCGCCGTCAACGAGGTGCCGAGGAACAGCACCGTACGCCTGGGGCCCGTGGCGGCACTTACCTGCGCGACGCGGGTTTCTCTGGTGGAATCACCGGCCGGACTTTTCATCTCGCCACTGCACGCCATCACGGCTGCCAGCACGAGCGCAGCGGCCTCTTTCGGAAATTTCATGCTTGAAGCTCGCGAATTGACCAAGGAATACCAGAGTGGCGACCATCGTCTCTCTGTACTACGCGACGTCAGCTTTACCGTTCCAGACGGAGCCTTTGTGGCAATCGTCGGTCCATCGGGGAGCGGCAAGACGACGCTTCTTGGCCTGCTGGCCGGTCTGGACATCGCCTCGCGGGGCACGGTGCTGCTGGACGGGGCGGACTTGTCGACGCTGTCCGAGGACGGACGCGCCCGCCTGCGTGGCGAAAAGGTGGGCTTCGTCTTCCAGAGCTTCCAGCTCATTCCGACGCTCACGGCGCTGGAAAACGTGCAGGTGCCGCTGGAGCTTCGTGGCGACGACGGCGCCCCCGCGCGCGCCCGGGAGCTCCTCACCCGCGTGGGGCTCGGCGACCGCTGGCATCACTTCCCGAACCAGCTGTCGGGCGGTGAGCAGCAGCGCGTGGCCATCGCGCGGGCGTTCAGCAATTCACCGCGGCTGCTTTTCGCCGACGAGCCCACGGGAAATCTCGACAGCGACACGGGGGCGCACATCGTGGAGCTGCTGGAGCATCTCAACCGCGAGTCCGGCACGACCATCGTGCTCGTCACGCACGATCTCGCCCTCGCGCATCGTGCGCAGCGGATCATTCGTCTGGCGGACGGGAATGTGGTGAGTGATACGATGGTGGAGAAGTGATGTCGTCACGCAGGAGCGGGCGCAGCGACCGAGCATCGGTCTTGGCCTTTGCGCCCGATGGGCCACGAGAAGGGGATGGAATATCCCGACACTCGCTGCGCTCCTGCGGGATGACAGATGTTGGGGGTTTGTTGTCCCGCAGGCGCGACGTCTTTCCATTGTCATCCCGCACGAGCGAGCGCAGCGAGCGCGTGTCGGGAGATACCGTCCCGGTCTTTGCGCCAGAAGCGCCACGCAGACACTCGCATCACTCCCCCAGGACAACAAATTCCACGCAGCCCGCATACCAGGATGAGATGACCAGCATCGCCGCAGCGAAGGACCTCCGATGAACCGCTCATCCAAGCTGTTCGCCCTGGCCTGGCGCGAAAGCCGCACCGCGCGGCGCCGGCTGCTGCTCTACATGTCGTCCATCTCGCTCGGTGTCGGCGCCCTGGTAGCCATCGACTCGTTTGCCAGCAACACCCAGCGCTCCGTCCGCGAACAGGCGCGCGCGCTGCTGGGCGGCGACATTGCCCTCAACTCCCGGGCGCCCTACTCCAAGGCGGTCATCGCGGGCCTGGACTCGCTCCGGCGCGAAGGTATCGGCGTCACGGACGTAACGAGCTTCGCGTCGATGGCCATCGTGCAGCGGACCGGCCTCACGCGGCTCGCCCAGATCGACGCCGTGACACCGGGCTATCCATTCTACGGCGAGATCATCACCAGGCCGGCAGGCGCATGGTCGCGTCTGCACGACGACCGTAACGCGTTCGTGGATCCCTCGCTCCTCATCGCCCTCAATGCACACGTGGGCGACACGCTCTCGCTCGGCTTCGCGAAATTCGTCATTGCCGGAACGCTCGAGAGCGTGCCCGGCGACGTCGGCGTCAGCACGACCATCGGGCCGCGCGTGTACATCGCCGCCAAGTATCTCGATGAGACGGCGCTGCTCATGTTCGGCAGCCGGTCGGATCACAAGACGCTGCTCAAGCTCTCGGACGCGCTGCCGCCCTCGCGATTCATCTACCGCTTCAAGGAACGGCTCGACAAGGCGCAGGTGCGCTATCGCACGGCGGCGGAAACGGAATTCAACCTCACGCAGGCCATCGATCAGCTGCGCGACTTTCTCAGCGTCATCGGACTGGTAGCCCTGCTCCTGGGTGGCATCGGGGTGGCCAGCGGCGTCAACGCATTCGTCATGCGGAAGATCGACACGGTGGCCATCCTGCGATGCCTGGGCGCATCGAGCGCGCAGGTACTCACGATCTACCTCGTGCAGGCCGTCGTGATGGGCCTGATCGGTGCCGCATTTGGCGCGGTCATCGGCGTCGGCCTGCAACTCGGGCTCCCGTATGTGCTGAAGGACTTCCTGCCCGTCGACGTGCAGATCTCGCTCGAGCCTCGCGCCCTGCTCACCGGCATGCTGGTGGGCGTATGGGTGGCACTCATCTTCGCGATGAAGCCGCTCATCGCGCTCCGCAACGTGAGTCCGCTGCAGACGCTGCGGCGTGAGTCGGACGCGGCCGCACTGCGTGGGGCAAAATTCGATCCGCTGCGCGTCCTCGTGGCACTCGTGATCGTGTTGAGCGTGGGGGCACTCGGCATCGCGCGCGCGGAGACTCCGCAGCAGGGCCTTGGCTTTGCCGCAGCGATTGCAGGCGCCGTGGCGTTGCTCTACGGTGCCGCCGCGGGGCTGAGTGCGTCGGCAAGAAAAATCATGCGGCCATCGTGGCCCTTCGTGCTCCGGCAAGGCGTTGCCGCGCTGTACCGGCCCGGCAACCAGACGCGAGCAGTGGTCCTCGCGCTGGGCTTCGGCGTGTTTCTCATGAGCACCGTGTACCAGGTGCAGGACAACCTCCTGCGCACCGTATCGGTGAAGATGGACGCGTCCAAGGCCAACGTGCTGTTCTTCGACGTGCAGGACGATCAGGGCGTACCACTTGACTCGATGATCCGGGCGGGCGGCTACTTGGTGGCACAGCGCACGCCACTTGTCTCGATGAAGCTCGTGGCCATCAATTCCCTCGAGGGTGACAAGATGCTCACGGGCGACACGGCAGCTCGCCACAGCCGCCCGCGCGAACGCTGGATACTGCGACGGGAGTTTCGCTCTACCTTCCGCGATTCACTCACGCCGTCCGAGGTGATCAAGTCGGGTCACTTTCCCAAGGGGGGGAGCGCTCCGGACAAATTGCCGGAAGTCTCCCTCGACGCGGAGATCGCGAAGAGTATGCAGGTGGGCCTTCTGGACACGCTCACCTGGGACGTCCAGGGTGTGAAGGTCAAGGTGCTCGTCACGAGCTTACGCGATGTGAACTGGACGCGCTTCGAGCCGAACTTCTACGCGGTATTCGAGAAGCGCGCCCTGGCGAAAGCCCCCAAGCAGTTCGTGATTCTCGCCGACGTCCGCGGACAGGGCGCGGTCGCACGTCTCCAGCGCGACGTGGTGACGAAGTATCCAAACGTGGCCAGCTTGGATCTCACCCTCGTGCAGCAGACCATTGCGAAGGTGTTGGACAAGGTCACCACCGCCATCCGGTTCATGGCGGGTCTTAGCCTGGCACTCGGCATCCCGGTCCTGTTCAGCGCAGTGAGCGCCACTCGACGGGAACGCCTGCGCGAAGGAGTGCTGCTGAAAGTCTTAGGCGCAACGAAGCGCCAGATCTCACGCGTGATGCTCGCGGAATACCTGCTGCTCGGCGGACTGGGCAGCCTGGCGGGCGTGATTCTCAGCGTCGGCGGCGCGTGGGGCCTGATGCATTTCGTGTTCAAGGTGACGTTCCGCCCCGCGCTCATTCCCGCCGGCCTGGTCGCGTTGCTGATGATCACGATTGCCGTGACGATCGGGATGCTGACGGGTCGCGAGGTTTTTCGCGAGACGCCCATGGCGGCGCTTCGAGAGGCGTAACGTGGGTCAGGTTGACTGCCCACTCAAACTACGAGCTTGGAGGTCTTTCATCTTTACGATAACAGCAGATTTGAAAATGATCAAACACCATCGGTTTTGATCGCGTTTCAAATCTGCCGTCATCGTGATTCGGAAGACCTCGCACCATGAAGTCATAGTGACCCGAGGACTCGTCCAGAAGCAGTTTTTCGCCACACCGCGGGACGACTAGATCGTCCCATCCTTCCCCGCCCTGATCCACTTCTCCATCGCCTTCAGCAGCAGCGTCTCATCCACGATCGGCTTCGTGATGTAGTCATTGAAGCCCGCGTTGAGGTACTTTTCCCGGTCGCCCGCCATCGCGTGCGCCGTGAGCGCGATCACCGGCAGGCGACGGAGCTTCCCGTCGGCACGGATGCGGGCAAGAATCTCGTTGCCGTCCATGCCAGGGAGCGAGATGTCGAGCAGGACCAGGTCAGGGAGCTGCGCCGTGAGACCGGCAAGCGCATCCACGCCGTTTTCGTACTCCACCACCTCGTACATACCGTCGAGAATGGCCTGCAGGAGCAGCCGGTTGTCGGCATTGTCTTCCACCACCGCGACTGTATTCATGGCGTCTCCGTATTGCGGGCGCGCTCGAGCCAGCTCTGCACGCGTGGAAATTCGTCGTCGAGCTCGCGGATGAGCTCCAGCACGCCGGCGAGCGTGCCTCCGCGCGCCAGATTTTCACCCCGCTCGCTCAGCCGCTGCATCCGCATGGCGCCAAGCTGCGCGGAACTCGACTTGAGCGAGTGCAGCGCCATCTCCGTCGCAGGAATATCCTCGGCGGCCAGCCCTTTGCGTGCCGCGTCGATGCGCTCGGGCGCCGTGGTGATGAACAGGTTGATCATCTCGCCAAGCAGCTTGCCGCCGCCAAAACGGCGAAGGCGGTCGAGCGCCGTCTGGTCGGTGGACGGAAGCTCATCCCCGGCCGAGCCACCAGGCGCGGTGGGCCCGGTCATGAGACGCCCGCGCGCCGGAGCGCAGCCTTTACCCGAGCCAGAAACCTGGGAGGATCGATGGGCTTCCGGATGTAGTCGTCGGCGCCAGCTTCCATGAGCTTCACCTCCGTGTCATGCTCGTCGGAGCCCGTCAGCACGATTACCGGCAGCAACGACGTCTGAACCTTGCTCCGCAATTGCGCGAGCAGCACATCGCCGCCCATGCCGGGCATCATCAGGTCCGTGATCAGCAGGGCCACGTCTTCGCCGCTCTCGATCTTCGCGAGTGCCTCGGCGCCATCCCTGGCCTGGATCACGCGATAGCCACCGGTCTCGAGGATCGACGTGGCAAGATGCCGCAGCATCGGGTCGTCGTCCGCAAACAGAATGGTGGGTGGGCCGGATGGCACAATGGGACCGTCGTCGGCAACCTCGCCGAGCACACGCTCCACTTCCTCGAGGGTGGTGTCGCCATTTCGTACGGCATCGAGGACTACTTCGCGCAGCGGACGCATGCCCTGGGTGATCGCGGCGCGCTGCAGCTGTACCGCGGTTGCCCCCCCGGAAATCTGGTCGGCCATTGTGGGCGTAACGATGGCGACTTCGATCACGGGCATGCGGCCGCGGTACCCACTCTGGTTGCATTTGGCGCAGCCAACGACGCGCACGGTGGGTTTCACGCCGAACTGCGCGGCAAGCTTCTCTTCGGGCTCGTCGAGCGGCCCGGTAATTGGCAGCGCACAATCCGGGCACACCCGGCGTATGAGCCGCTGTGCGACCGATCCGCGCAGCACCGACGCAATGGTCGCGCGATCGAGCCCGAGGTCGCTCAGGCGCGACACGGCGCTCATGGCATCGTTCGTATGCAGCGTCGCGAGCACGAGATGCCCGGTCGCGGCCGCCTGCGCGGCAACCACCGCGGTCTCGGCATCACGAATCTCGCCGACGAAGATGACGTCGGGATCCTGGCGGAGAATGGAGCGAAGCGCCGAGGCAAAGGTGACGTTGCGCTTGGTCTCCACCTGGATCTGCGTGATGCCCGCGAGCTCGTACTCGATGGGATCTTCCACCGTCATCACGTTGACTTCACTCGTCGCCACATCGGAGAGCGCGGCGTACAAGGTCGTCGTCTTGCCCGATCCCGTGGGTCCCGTCACGACGCAGATGCCGTCGCGGTTGCCGATCAATTGGCGAAAACGCGCCAGCTCGTACGGCTGGAGGCCCACGCCGGCAAGCGTCTTTGCCGTATCGGGACGCAGGATGCGAATGACGGCCTTTTCCGCCTCACGCGTCGGCACGGTGGAGATGCGCAGGTCGTAGTTCCTGTTCGCCACCTGGATGCGCGCGCGCCCGTCCTGCGGCCGCATGCGATCTGCGATGTCGAGCTTGCCCAGCACCTTGATGCGCGACACGATGCGATTGACGGCCGCGACGGGCAGCGCCATGTGCTGTCGCATCACCCCGTCAACACGAAAGCGCACCACACCGCCCTTGGAGCCGCCGGGCTCGATGTGGATGTCACTTACCCGCTGCTGCACGGCATCGCTCAGGATCAGGTTGGTCAACTTGACCAACGGCGCCGACTCCACCTCCTGCACGGCGACTTCCTCGGGCGCCTCTTCTTCCATCACGCGCACTGCATCGGCGAGCGTGGAATCGGAGGCATTCAGCAGGTTCTCGACGATCTGATCCGTGGAGTACCCGGTGCCGCTCAATGCCGTTTCAATGGACGTGGGCGACGCCAGCTCGAACACGACGCGACGGCCGGCGGCAAAACCAAGATCGCGCTCTGCCTCATAGTCGTTCGGATCGCTCGATGCGACGATCAGCTCGCGGTCAGTCTCGCGCAACGCAAACACGCCGTGCTTTCGCGCGAGCTTTTCCGGCAGCAGGCGAGTCGCGCTCTGCTGCACGCGATCGAAGTCCGCCAATGGAACCCGCATGGTCTTGGCCAGTTGGGCCGCGAGCGCGACGTCCGTCTGTCGAAGCTCGCGGGCCAGCTGCTCCCACGCCGCGGCGGCCGTGGCGCCGTCGGGCACCTTGGAGTTCTTGGCAGCCGCAATACCCGAGCGCACTGCCGCGTTGACCAGCCAATGCGTCACGATTGGGAGATGCTGAGGTCGAAGGAGAGCACGAACTGAATTAAGGTAATGGTTCGAACGACGGAGCGAGACCCGTCAGGGGCCCGGAGCAAGGACGCCCACCGGAAGGCTCTGTCGATCCCGGGTATACCCGTCGCCAAGCTGGCCGTCCGAGCCAAGGCCCCAGCACACCATGGATGTGCTCAGGGTAATCCCGCAAGTGTGATTGCCGATTCCGGTTGCGACGGTGGAGAAGTGAAGCATTCCAAACACGCGGATGGGCTGCCGGCTGCACTCCAGCGCCGCATCTCCGCAATGCTGGCCCGGCCTGGGCACACCAAGCTGCCCAAAGCTGTTGTTTCCCCAGCACATTGCGCGCCCGTCTGCCGTGGTGCCGCACGCCTGAATGATGCCGACGCTCACATTGGTGAACACATCCGGCGTCGCCACGGGCAACGGAATCGCCGTCGGCGTCAACGTGCCGGTGCCGAGCTGCGCAAATCCATTCGCCTCCCAGCAGAACGGCTCACCTGCCGCGGAAATGGCACAGATGGATGTTACGCCAACGGAGATGTCGCGCAGCAGGGGCAGCCCCTCGATACGGTGCGGCGTGACGCGGGAATGGTAATAGTCGATATTGCCATCGGCCGATTCCCACTCGGCGCCCCAACACCATGCGGCGCCGTCCAGGGCAATGGCACAACTGCGCAGCTGTCCGGATCGCACGAGTGAAAATCGCTCGCTCGTCTTGATGGGCGCGGGAATCACGCTGGTGACCGTGTCGCCGCGGCCGAGCGCGCCGAGGGTGCCGTCGCCCCAGCAGTACACCACGCCATTGGTGCGCACGGCACACGTGTGCGACGCTCCTGCGCCCACATCCATGAACTGGACGTCCGGTGCGACCGCCATGGGGGTGCTCACGAATGGCAGTGCCTGTATTCCCGCCTGGAATCGTAAATTCTCACCCCAGCAGTACAGGGCCCTGCTGGTGCTGATTGCACAGGTGTGCCGGCTTCCGGCGCTCACGGCGGCGAATCGCTGATCCGTGGATACCGCTCGCGGACTTCCCTCGCAGGCCGTCCTCAATCGTCCGCATTTGCCCGTGACGGCACCTACGCCCAGCTGGCCGCTGGCCGCGGCACCCCAGCAATCGAGGGTGCCGTCGGTGCGTATGCCGCACGTGTGTGCGCTGCCAACGCTCACGGCGCTCCACCCGCGCGATGCAACGGAGGGCTCGATGGCGCGGTCCGCATATACGAGAAGAGCGGGTGCCGTGGGACGCTCACACGCCCCGAGTCCCAGACACAATACGGCCATGACAGCGGCCACCTGTGACGAACGCCGGCCAAACGCGGTCGATTTCAGCAGGGGGTGGCCGGGCGCTCCGCCTGCCATCATCCGTGCGAGCGGAGCAAATGTGAAGCCGAGGGGCTGGGCAGCATGTGGTGGGAGCGGGGAACTCGACGGACCGGCCAACACACGCTAGCCTATATGTGAACACCAGAGGGAGCAACTGGAGGGAGCATGAGCGACGAGCAGCGCCAGACCACGAGGGACATTCGCGCCGCGGTCATTTTTGGCGTGGTGATGGCGACACTGGAGCTCGGGGCACTGCTGTATTTCTTCCGTTAGCTGGAGGCGATGATGTTGCAGATTGCCGCAGCCGCGCTCGCGCTTCAACTCACCGTCGCACCGCAGCCTGCCGTCCAGGGTGCCGCGAGGGAGTTGCCCGTCCACGCACGCAGCACGGCTGTTGATTCAGCGCGCGATCTCGGTCGTGCCCGGAGCGCGCAAGCCGCATTCGAGAAAAGTCGCCGCGCACAGCTTCCCATCTCGTACGGCGGCAGCGGCCGCTGCGATGTCAGGCTGGGGCGTTATTGCTGGTGGTACGACGAAACCACACCAAAATTTCCTCCCGAGGCAACCTCGATCATCGAGCGCCGCGCCGAGCTGCTCGCGGAGCTCGACGCCCTGAGCGCGCGGTATCCGGGAGACGACTGGCTCGCCGGCATGCGCGTGCACTATCGCATCGACGGCAAGCATTTTCCGGCGGCTGACAGCGCGGCGTCCGCGTGCCGCGCATCGGCATGGTGGTGCAGCGCATTGACGGGCTACGCGGCCCATGCTCGCGGTAACGAAGCACGCGCCGACTCGGCGTTCAACGCCGCGATCGCCGCAATGACGCCGGATGAGGCGTGCGCGTGGCGAAACATCACACCGCTCCTGGGCGGCGGCGATCGCGATGGCTACGAGCATCGTGCCTGCGAGGCGCGGGCTGTCATCGAGACACGATACTGGGTATTGAGCCAACCGCAGCTCGCGACGCGTGCCAACGAATGGCGCAACGAATTCAACGTGCGGCGCGTGCTCGTGCATCTCGCGGAGCATGCGGCGACACCGCATGCGCTCGCGTGGGGCGATGATGCGGCGGAGCTCGTGCTGCGCTACGGCTGGCCGGCTGCATGGAGCCGAGTGCTCACGTCGAGCGTGAACGCGAGTGATCCGGCCATCATCGGGCACGATCCCTCGCCGAGCTTCACCTTTGCACCGGGCGTTCGCATTGGTGATTCGGCGTCGGCGGTGGCGCCGGATGCGTGGGACATGAATGCACCCAGGGGCGAGACCCGGTACGCACCACATCAGGTGGGGCGCATGACGCAGGTGGCGGCGCAATTCGCACGCTTCAGGCGTGGCGACAGCACTCTGGTTGTCGCGGCGTTCGCCGCAAGGGACGACTCCCTCGTGGCGCCTGTCGCCACCCTCGTGGCGGCGCACGCCGACAGTGCGCCGCTCGCGAGTGTTCCGGACACGTCGCACGCCGGCAGGGCGCGGTTGATGCTGGGCGGTGTGCCGGTGCTCGTGGGCATGGAGTTGATCGACACGACGATGCGAACGCTGGCGCGCACACGTGTTGCATTCGCGCCGGTTGCCGACAGCGCGCGCCTCGCCGTATCGGACCTGTTGGTCTACCGTGCGGGTGAAGACATGGCCGGCTCGCTCGATTCAGCGCTGGCGCACGCCATTCCAGGTGACACGGTGACCAAGGGTCGCCCTCTTGGCGTCTTCTGGGAGACGTATGGCTTGTCGGCCGACGGCGAAAGCGTTGACGTCGCCGTCAGTGTGGAGCGGATAGATCATTCGTGGATCCGGAGCACGCGTCAGAAGCTTGGGCTCACGCCCATGGACACTCCCATCAAGGTCCGCTGGACAGACGCGCGCCCTCCCGCCAATCAGGCAGCGCCGCATGCCATCTCGATGGACCTCGAGAACCTGGATCCGGGCCGCTATCGCCTGACGCTCACATTGACCCCGTCCGGTGGCGCTGCGGCAACGAGCACGCGCGAGATTGCCCTGCAGAATCCCTGAGCGAGCTATTCCCCGCTCCTGCCTGCGGCGGGCATGGGCGGCGGAACGATGCCGCCATCAGCCCGCTTGCGCGGCAGCACGGGCGTCACGATTGCGGGAGCATGGCCCCTGGTAGCGTACGGCACGTCCGCAGGCGCGCCGCCGGCAGGCCAGTCCAGCTCCTTGCCCGGCGAGTCGGGACGCGCGTGTGCATTCACGTACGCGGCGAGATCGAATGCCTGTTGATCCGTGAGTGAGCCCGGCTTGTCGAAGGGCATGTTGTGCCGCACGAACGAAGCGGCGCGCTCCACGCGCGCCATGGACGCCCCCACGCTGTATGATTTCGCACCCCACACCGCGGGCACGGCGGCGATGCCTGCGCCGTCTACTCCGTGACACCGGGTGCAATTCGCCGTGAACAATTCGTGGCCCCGCGCACTGTCGCCCGTGAGCGCAGGCATCTTTGTCATTCCCTCACCCGCAACGTGCGCCCCCACCGGAACCCCGCGTGAGATGAAGGCGAGATACGCGATGATGTCCACCATCTCGCGGCTGCGCGGCGGCAGCGCCCTGCCGGCAAGGCTGCGCGTGAAGCAATAGTTCACGCGGTCTTCCAGCGGCACTACCGCGGCCGAACGATCCATCAACTTCGGGAAACGCGCGTGCACGCCGGTGAGTGGGGCCGCATCGGGCCGCAGTCCGTGGTCCAGATGACAGCTCGTGCACCGCAGGTTTCCGCCCGTGTACTCCGGCAGTGAATCAGGCGTGTGCTCCAGGAGCGCGAGCCCACGCCGGATCGAGGCGCCGAGTGGACCATCGGGCACAGCTGAGTCGGCGAACGCCAGCGACGCAGTAAAGAGCGCCGGCGTTTTCGGCACGGCATGCGCGGGCGGCGCGGGAGGTCCCGCGTCTCTACAACCACCGGTGGCGAGCGCGAGCGCCACGGTGAATCGCCACGACAAAACTGGAAAGCGTATCAGCACACGAACACGGTGATAATTTCCGACGTCGAATGCAAGGGCTCGGCACATTTCCTCTTGTGCGTTCCGGGAGATGATGGCAGTGTAGAGGATATCTGCAGTGCGTTGCAGATCCCGCCTCCCCTTCTGTCGCCGCAATCGCCGGCCCCACCGCCGATACGCTGGTGCTTTTCGCCCGCTCCCTTGCGTGCTCGATGATGAGCGCGTGCGTTTTCGCGTTGCCCGCACGAGCAGACGTCTGCTCCGTGACGGAGACACGCGGCGCGCTCGCGAACATGAGTGGCGCCCACATCACGTCGGTGGATGTGGTGAGCGAAGGACCCGATCTGCCGGGCGCACTGGGGTTCTTTGGCGGCTTTCACGTGGCGTCGCAGCCGAGCGTCATTCGTCGCCGGCTGCTGTTCGCTCCTGGCGATACCGTGGACACCCTGCTCGTGGGTGAATCGATGCGGCGGCTGCGCGCGCAACGTCTCTACTCCGACGCCGTGATCGTGGCTCGGCAGTGCGAGCCCGGCGGCGGCGTGGCGCTCCTGATCCGCACGCGCGACACCTGGACCTTCCGCCCCACGGCGCAGATCCGGTCGTCGTCGCAACTGTCGTTCGGCATCGAGGAACGAAACCTGTTCGGTACAGGCCGCACACTCGGCGCTACGCGCGAGATGACCACGCGCGGCAATGGCGGTGCGGTGTCGCTCATTGATCCGTTCCTCCTTGGATCAGACGTCGCCGGCAACGCGCGCATCGCGAACCTCGCCGGGGGGCACGCGCTCCGCCTCGGCTTGCGGCGTCACGAATACAGCGTGTTCGACAACTGGAAGATCGAAGGCAATCTCGCGCGCCTGTCATACGAGGATACCATCGTCAACGAGCGCGCGCTGCACACGATCAGCGCCATGACGATGGTAGGCCGGCGCTTTGGCGGTGGGGAAACCAACGTCACCATGATGCTCGCCGGCATCGAGTTCGACAGCGCAGCGAGCATCTCCACCTCCAGGCGCGCGGTTGCCGGATCGCCGCACGTGCGCAGCTTTCGCGGCATCGACATCGGCCTCCAGCGCCGGACTGCGCAGTTCGACAATGCGGAATGGCTGGTGCCGGGCAAGGGATTTCTCGACATTCCCATTGGCTGGGAGGGCGAAGGCGTGGTGGCGGGCGGCTACGAGAACGACGCGCGCGTGCCTGCCCTCAAGCTCGACGGATGGATTGGCCGCGTGTGGGTTCCGGGACGCACCAGCATTCTGCTGGCAGATGGCTGGCTGTCCGGCTATTACGGGCGCGGAGTGGACCAGAACCAGATCACGCGTGCCTCGGTTTCGTACTTCGCCTCCGCGCCGCGCGGCATGTGGTCCCTCAAGCTCATGGCCGAGCAGCTCCTCGAGCTCGATCCCGACCGGCGTGGGCTGTCGTTGATGCCGGCATTCGACTACACCACCCCCGTCGTGCGGCAGTACGCCGCGCGGGGCGGCCGCTCCATGGCAGGATCGGTCAACCGCGACGTGCGGGTCATGCACGTGGGAGCGGCCTCGGTGCTCAACGTGGGCGGCTTCATGGCGGGCTCGTACCGCTGGCGCGTGGACTCGGTGCCCGGCAACACGATCAACTCGGGGGTGGTGGGAGCCCGGCTTCGCCTTCTCTCCGCGAACGGCGCGGTGAGCAGCGTCCGTGTCGACGTCGGCTACCCCGTGGCAGGCAGCGAAATTCTCGCGCGGAAGCCCTTTGTCGTGGTCATCTTTGGCGCGTTGTTCGACGTGAGCCGGGCCCGGGACGGACGCCGGGTTTACTGAGCGGCCTACTCCCGCCTTTTCGCTCCACACCATACGTTTTTACAGAGACTTTATCCCGCCCGTCCTCTGGCCGGGATGTCTGCCTGTTTCCCACTTCCGGATTCACGAGATGCGGCGCTTGATGCTCGCGCTCGCCAGCGTCACCACGCTGGCGATGCCGCCCGTACGTGTACTGCACGGCCAGGATGCCGGGCGCATTCAGCTCGACACCTTCAGCCTTGCGAACGGCCTCAAGGTCGTCCTCGCCCCCGACCACTCCACGCAGGTCGTCACCGTCAACGTGTGGTACAACGTCGGCTCGCGAAATGAGCAGGCCGGCCGCACCGGATTCGCGCATCTGTTCGAGCACATGATGTTCCAGGGCTCGGCAAATGTGACGAAGACCGGCCACATGTCGATGGTCGAGCAGGCCGGCGGGCAACTGAACGGGAGTACGCAGGACGACCGCACGAACTTCTGGGAGGTCCTGCCCTCCAACCGCTACAACATGGGGTTGTGGCTCGAGGCAGACCGCATGCGATCGCTCGCCATCAACCAGGCGAATTTCGACAACCAGCGCGAGACGGTAAAGGAGGAGCGTCGCCTCCGCATCGACAACCAGCCGTACAGGGGCGCATTCCTGAAAGGCGTGACGTCGCCTTTCGACACCGGGACCTGCTTCGCCTACGGCCATGAGCTCATCGGCTCGATGACGGACCTGAACGCAGGCAAGGTCGAGGACGTGAAGGCATTTTTCGACCTCTATTACGCGCCGAACAATGCCACGCTCACCCTGGTCGGGGACTTCGACCCGGCAGAGGCGCGCAAGTTGGTCAACGACTACTTCGCCAACATTCCCCGCGCGAAGGAGCCGCCGCCCGTGAGCTGCGACGTGAAGTTCAACGCGGGCGAAAAACGCGAGACGGTCATTGACGCAAAGGCCACGCTGCCGGCCCTGCTCCGCGTCTTTCTCGTTCCCGAATACAGGAACCCCGATCACGCGGCGCTCGAGCTGCTCGCCACCATCCTGGGCGGTGGAGAGAGCTCACGCATGAACCGCGCGATTGCTCGTGAAGCCAAGGCGGCACTCGCCACCCAGGTGGGGCTGGACGTCACCGGTCCGCATCGCGGCCCGAGTACCTTCGCGGCCCTCGCCATCGCGAATCAGGGTGTCTCCACCGATTCCATCGACAAGCTGATGTCCGCGGAAATCGCCAAGGTCGTCGCGAGCGGCGTGACCGACGAAGAGCTGTCCAAGGCCAGGAACAGCAAGCGCGCGAGCGCGCTCTTTGGCAGGCAGCAGTCGCTCAACACCGCGGAGTCGATCCAGGCCGCCAACATGTTCCTGGGCAGTCCCAACGCCGTCAACACGGATCTCGAGCGCTACATGAAGGTCACGAAGGAAGACATCAAGCGTGTGGCGCAACAGTATCTTCGCCCCGACAACTCAACCGTGATCCTCATCAAGCCCCCCGAGGGACCGCGCCCATGAGCCGCCGCATCATCCACGCCTCGCTCACACTCGCAGTCACACTCGCGGTCACGCTCGCGTGCAGTGCCGGCGCACAAAGTCCCACAAAGGCGCCTGCGCCCGGACCGGTCAAGCCCGCGGCCCTTCCGGCATTCCAGGAAGCGACGCTGCCCAATGGCTTGCGCATCATGCTCGTGGAGAGTCGCCGCCAACCAGTGGTATCGATTGCGCTGATGATGCCGGCCGGTGAGGCGTACGACCCCGGCGGCAAGGAAGGTCTTGCGTCGATGGTCGCGTCCGTGCTCACCAAGGGCGCCGGCGCACGCTCCGCCGACCAGATGTCATCCGCCATCGAGGGAGTTGGTGGATCCATCGACGCGAGCGCGAGCGAAGACTTCATGAATGTTCGCGCGAATGTGCTCGCCGAAAATGCGCCGTTGGCGTTCGAGCTCGTTGCGGATGCCGCCATTCGCCCCAGCTTCGAGACGAAAGAGCTCGAGTTGGTACGAACGCAGGCGCTGTCGGCGCTGCAGCTCGCGCAGTCCAACCCGGCGATATTGGCGCAGCATTTCTTTGCCGCGCAGCTGTATGGCGGCCACCCATACGGCAAGCACGCCACGGCAACGTCGGTAAACGCCATCACGAGCGACGACGTCCGCGGCTTTCAGCGGTCACGGCTTGTGCCCGCGGGCGCGCTGCTCGTGATCGCGGGAGACATCAGCCTCGCGAAGGTGAAGGAGCTCGCCCAGAAAAACTTTGGAAGCTGGGCCGGTAAGGCCTCGGCTGCGGCCAAGCGGCCATCACCGCCCACGCGCAGCAAGACGGAAATCCTCCTCGTGCACAGGCCCGGCTCCGTGCAGAGCAACATCCTCGTTGGCAATCTGACGTACGCGCCCACGAGTCCCAGCTACTACGCCCTCACGGTCGCGAGCCGGATTCTTGGCGGCGGATCCGACGGCCGCCTATTCAAGACACTGCGCGAGCAGAAGAGCTGGACATACGGCGCATATTCCGATCTCGTGCGCAACCGCGACATCGGCACATTCGAGGCAACCGCCGAAGTTCGCAACGCGGTCACGGATTCCGCGCTCACCGAGCTCCTGAAAATCGAGCGCGACCTGGGCACCACGGCCGTGGACGCGACAGAGCTCGACGCGGCGCGCGGCGGACTCGTTGGCAGCATCCCACTGCAGCTCGAAACCGCACAGGGCATTGCCGAACAGGTCGGCCGCTACACCATGCTGGGCCTGCCCGGCGATTTCATTCGCACCCTGCGCCCACGGCTCGCAGCCGTCAGTGCGCCCCAGGTACTCGCGGCGGCGAAGTCGTACATGCGTGCCGACCAGTCACTCATTGTCGTGGTGGGCGATGGCGCGCAGATCTACGAGAAGCTCGCGAAAATTGCCCCCACGAAAATCGTGAACGCGCAGGGTGATGCTATGTCGCCCGCCGACCTGATCCCTCGCGTGACCGCACTGCCGGTGGACATCACCAAGCTCGTCGCGCGGTCGGACAGTTTCACGGTAATGGTCCAGGGCAACCCGCTTGGCTTCCAGACGCAGTCGCTGACAAAGACCGAGTCGGGTTACTCCTACCACGAAGTCACGCAGATCGGCCCCTTCCTCCAGCAGGACGTGGTGGTCCTCTTCGGCAACGATCTCAGCCCCGTCTCCGTAAAGGGCATGGGCAAGGTGCAGGGCAATGCAATGAACGTCGACGTCAGCTTCGCGAACGGCCGCGCCAAGGGCTCGAGCACGACCCCCAGCCCTACTGGCATGCGCACCGTCATGGTGGATACCACGATGGCGCCAGGCGTGCTCGAGAGCGATATGGTTGCCGTGATGGTTCCTGCACTCAGGTGGGCGCCGAACGCAAAGTTCACGGTGAGCAGTTTCGATGCCTCATCCGGCGCAACGCGCCAGACGACCATGGCCGTCGTGAAGACGGAATCCATCACCGTTCCGGCGGGTACGTTCAGTGCGTACCGCGTCGAGATCACCGGGGGTGAGCAGACGCAGACCATCTTCATATCGGCAACAGCGCCCTATCGCGTGCTCAAGATCGCATTGACGGGTCAACCTGTGGAGTTCGTGTTGGTGAAATAGTGAGACGTCATACGCGAACGCGCGCGCTCATCATTGGCGGTGCCATTCTCCTCGTGGTAGTCGCCACGGCACTGGTATACACCAATGCGGGCCGACGCGCCAAGCCGCAGAATCCGCGCACGGTGGTGTTGCCCGTGAATGTGCAGCGCGCGTTCCAGCACTTTGGTGACAGCATCGGCCCGCGCCTGCTGGACACGCTCTACGCACTCGGCTTTCACGGCGGGTATGCATGGGAAGAAAAAAGCAGCTCCCGCCGTCCCGACCTGATCGTCCGCAGCGAGCTGCAGTCGTCTGCGGACAGCACCGATGGATTGTACGAAGGCACCCTCACGCTCGACTTTCACCACGACAGCCTGAGCGACGTCCCGCTCACGGTCATCCTGCGCTTCGCTAGCGTGCGTGATGCGTCCAATTGGGTGCTGCTCACCACCGAAGGCAGCCCACTCGACGCGACATCCGATCTCACCGCGGACGCACCGCGCAAATTGCCGGCAGGCTTGAGCGACGCGCTCATGGCGCCGTTCGCCGACCGTATCGAGGCGTACGACTGGTGGAAGAACCAGGAGAACAGGTTGCGGGCAACAGGCCGCCGAATGGCCCCGTAGCCGGGAGAATCCTGTGCTGATCATCACCCAGAACGACGTTCCCGCCCTGCTGTCCATGGCAGACTGCATCGATGTCATGGCGGATGCACTCACCACGCTCACCCGGGGGGGCGCGGTGCTGCCCCTGCGGCCCATGCTCCGCCTGCCGGATCAATCGGGCATCATGGGCATGATGCCGGCCTATCTCGACACGCCCGCGTCACTGGGCGTGAAGATCATCACGGTGTTCAACGCCAATCACGGAACGGAGTACGATTCGCACCAGGGCATCGTCCTGCTCTTCGAGCCGGTTCACGGCAGCCCCGTCGCGCTCATCGACGCAAGCTCGCTCACCGCGATCCGGACCGCTGCGGTGTCCGGCGTCGCCACCAGGCTCCTCGCGCGCAAGGACGCACATGACCTGTGCATCCTGGGCTCGGGCGTGCAGGCGCGCACCCATCTCGATGCGATGCGGCAGGTGCGAACCATCGATCGTGTGCGTGTGTGGAGTCGCAATCCCGAGAACGCACGCGCCTTTGCGGCAGCGGCCTCCGAGCGGATCGGCAGCACGGTGGAAGCGGTGTCCCACGCGCGCGACGCCGTGTCGGGCGCCGACATCATCTGCACCACCACGTCCTCGCGAGAGCCCGTGCTGCATGGCGACTGGATCGCCAATGGGGCGCACATCAATGCGGTCGGCTCGAGCACCGCCTCCGCCAGGGAGCTCGACTCAGCTGCCGTCGCACGCGCACGGCTGTTCGTCGACCGGCGTGAGTCCACCCTCAACGAAGCCGGCGACTTCCTCATCCCGAAGAACGAGGGCATCATTGACGACGCACACATCCTCGGCGAGATCGGCGAGCTGCTGCTCACCGCCAGCGAGGGGCGTCTCTCCGCCAATGACGTGACGCTCTTCAAGTCACTTGGCCTGGCAGTTGAGGATGTCGCTGCCGCGCAGCACGTCTACCACCAGGCCGTGCAGCGAAACATCGGCGTTTCAATCGACGTGGGCGGACGGCGCAACGCCTGACGTCAGCGCTCCTCGCAGCTGTTCGTCTCCACGCGCTCGAGGAAGGTCACCGGCCGCTCCGTTCGCGGAATGCGGATGATGTCCACCGGTGAGACGAGCTGGCTCAGGCATCCGCAGCGTGCACCGCGCCGCCGCTCGCGCACCACCGCGTAGACGCGACGATCCTGGTCGCGGTACACCGTGTCCACGTTGATGCCGTATCCCATGCACGGTTGTTCGCCCATCGCGGCGATGACGAGCATCTCGCGCGAGAAGTCCACCTTGGGGCGGGCACTCTGATCCGGCGAGCCCGTGAGCCGAGTCCAGAAAACGCGGTAATCGGACGTATCGGTGATGATGAGCCGAGCGGCCGTGGGCAGCCGGCTTCCGGCCGCCTTGAAGATGTGGTCGAGCGACGTGTACGGCTCGGGCTTCGCTTCGGCAGCACGGCTGATGGCGTCCGTCTGCGTGATCCGCGGCGCATTGCCAAGCTCGTCCGGGCCCTGCCTCGTGCTCGGCGGCGCGGAGGTATGACAGGCGGCCACGATACCGCCAACGAGCGCAAAGGGGATGACGAGGCGACGCATAACGCTCTCCGGTGTGGACACGAGCCGGGCTCGATTTGCCCGACCTGATGAGTGTCGGCAGACCGAAGGCCGAACTTGAGCGCTACGTCACAAATTCGGGTTTGACGCGGCTTACGTACTCCGCGATGTAATCAAGCACATCCAGCGTGGGCTCCCATCCCAGCTCCTCGCGCGCCTTGTTCGGATCATTGGCGACGTCCGACCGCCCCGTGTATTCCTCGATCATCTCGATCCGGCCGCCAAAGGCTGCCGCGATCTCCATGATGCTATACGTGTTGGCCGCGCGCAGCGCATAGCCGTCGCCATTGCCCTTTTCGCCCACCATCAGGATACCGCGGGCGAGATCCTTCACGTAGGTGAATGCGCGACGCTGCGTGCCCGGTGAGGCCACCGTCAGCGGCAGTCCCTTGCGGTACAACGTCTCGAACAGGGCAATCAACGTCGCGTACTTTCCTTCCCCGACTTCACGGGGTCCGAACGCGTTGTAGAAGTAGCAGATCGCGTAGGGAAGGCCATACCACCGGCCATAGTCGTTGATGAGGTCGACGTTGGTTGCCTTCGTGAAGGAATACGGATTCTGGTGCCGTCCATCTCCCTCGATGGCGAACTTGGTGCTCGATGCGGCATACACCAGCTTGGGGACCGAGCGCTCGCGGCAGAACTCGGTGACGTTGAACGTTCCCACCATGTTGGACTCGTATACCGTGCCCACGTCTTCGAAGCTCGTCTTGATCCGCGCGTATTCGCCCAGATGAAAGAGCATGTCCGGGGTTTCGGGGATCCGCGTGCGGATGTCCCTGGTGTGGCCCTCGCGATACTCGGCGCCGGCGATGTGGTTTTCACGTCGCCCGTTGGAGTAGTTGTCGAGGGAGATGACGCGTGCGTCGGACTCGGCGACGAGCAGCTCGATCAAGTGCGAACCGACGTGGCCCGCGCCACCTGTGACCACGATCGTGCGTCGAGACATGTGCGCGTGTGCGTGAGTGAGTTCGGAG